>JAKASJ010000042.1 GCA_021819085.1 Pseudomonadota bacterium
AGGTGGCGTAGTTTTCCAGGCCAGCGAGTCCGGACCTGAACGTCCTTCGTGGGGACATCGTGCGTCAGGGGTTTGTATTTTTTAAGGCGTGACTGGCCTCAATTCGGCCGAAGCGGTCAGATGTTCATCGCCCGACGAGCGGCAAGTATCCGGCAGTCAGCAGACTTTTGCACCAGCACGGCGTCATAGGTGGGCTATCGAACCTCGCGCATGGGTGCTTCCGACCAACACCGTCATCCCTGACGCGATCACGAAATGGCCGGCCGGTCCAAGACCGCGCTCACTCAATGTGTGTTAACCGGCGAACTGGATGGAGCAGCCTGATACGCTACTGTTTAAAATCGGATCAGAGTTGAATGCATTCATTATGGTAGCCCTGTGCAGCACTCATTGCCGCATGCGATTCTGATACATCCGGTAGACGAGCCGATGAAAGCGCTCCTGCGCCTCGTTTGGCGCTCGCCGCGCTTCGGCTAGCAGCGCGAAGTACACGGAGGCCAGGAATGTGTAGAGGAGCGCTGGAAAGATCACCACCACAGTGGCGTAAATCCAGCCTGTCATCATTGACGCGGAAACGACCAGCAAGCCGTCCCAGTAAGAAAGCTTTTCGCTTGAGCAGCGTCGATGCGCGTACCAGAACAAAATGAGCGTGACGACAGCGAAGCCAGTGGCGGTGAACCATGAGGCAAGCGAAACGTCCGCTCGGCGAGCCCGCAAGGCAGGCGCAAGGAGTGGCCAAAGGATCAACGCAAGCGCGAACAGCCACGTATAGAAGTGGGCGAAACCAGAAACGTCGACCTTTTTCCGGGACATTCCTTCCTCACATGGCTAACGGATAGTCGGAATCCGAAAAACGGGCTCCGACGTGGGAGGTATCGACGAAACGCCATATCTTCCGAAAACAAGCCATTATTCTAGTATACCCCGTTCTCACGGCCGCCGGCGGCGGTGGGCGGCAGCTGCTGGCAGATGCGTTTAGTGTGAAACCCGGTGGATATGCGCGTGAGGTCGAGATCGATGGAAGCGTTACTTCGAATGGCCCTGGCGTACCGCCGTTTGAACTGCACGGCTCTATTGGGATGCTTCGAATCAGCGGCGGCAGGTGGTAATTAGATAAAGTCTGACGTGCGCGGCTTCACAGTGCTTGAACGCTTTTCCTTGTGCCCCCAATCGAACCAACTTTACATTGTGTTATTGAACGTCAGCTTCCGGGGAATCTGAATGACCGGAACGGGTTGGAAGGGTGAATTCGCCGACACGGAAAGCTGTCGCTCGGCCCGTGTTTCTGGCCATTGACCGGTATCGGATCCATAACAGCCGCTTAAGTCGCTCGGAATCGATGACAGTTCTGGCCGAAGTGCACGTATACGCTATCCGGCAGCTCGTAAAGTTGCCGACATTGATACACTACACTGCCTCGGTGATCCGTCAGCGGTCATTTACAGTGTCCGACTCGGAAGAGAAGTTCGCTCATCGGCCAATTTATGAATAACATCAACTGGGACGATTTTCGGTACGCGCTCTGAGCGACTGGTGCACCTTAATAGTTGACCAGATCACTCACCTATTGGATAATCGCGTGCATGTTCAATTTCACAGAGAGTTTTACCATGGAAATTCCTCAACGCGACGGTGACGGATACCTCATTGACCGTGGCTTATGGACACCGGAAATTGCCCGGGCCATGGCACAAGCCGATGGTTTTGCGCTAGATGAGTTGAAATGGTCGCACATCGCTAAGGCGCGTGAATATTACGACGAATTCGGCGTCGTTCCACCGATTCGCAAATTCGCCAAGTTTGTCGAGGTCGACCAGAAGGAGATGTTCAAGCTCTGGCTGACGGGGCCGATGAAGCCCATCACCAAGTACGGTGGCTTGCCCAAACCTACAGGCTGCGTGTAGTGCTTATCTGGCTTTCGTCATCCAATTTAGCACAAACTGCATGGACTCCCCAGGTCAAGCCCCCGCTTTCTCTTTGAGATCCGGTTAAAGAGCGCGGCTCTGCATACGTGGACCAATTGTCCAGTTATTGCTGTAACTTAGATACTTTTCTGGATGTCTTAAAGGATGTGATTGGATGATGAAATGGTGGGCCCGGCAGGACTCGAACCTGCGACCAAGGGATTCACTTTTCCCAGCCGTTTCCGGCTGGAGCGGACTATCTCATCACCCGTCACAGCGATGTTTCAATGCGCCGTCAGGGTGCGGGACGCTCGAGCCTGTCATTAAGGACACTCAAGTCCTCAGGTAGTCTCTGCACCTTCCGAAGGTGTACCCCCGGCTTGGCTCAGGATTGCCGGCAACCGAATTGCTGCGGTTTCCCTGAATTCATCCCGTTCATCTCACATCCTTTCGATGTGAGCGCACCATTGTGATGAGTCCCCTGCTCTAACCAACTGAGCTACAGGCCCAAGTGCATAATTCTAGCAGTTTGCACGAACCGGTTGTACGGCTTTGTAAAGGAAGTCCGGCCATCCGGGTTCCCCGGACTAAACCATCGCTACCCCATATCGCACAAGACCGGGCAGCGGGCGGTTGCCGACAATCCCGCCCGGCTTTCCCAGGAAAGCCCGCGCAGATCCAGCCAGGGTTCCGGTTGCGGAAATTGCAAGAGCGTTCCCTTGCACGGTAAATGCCGGCAAGGGAGCGCCTTAGTCGAGGAAGCTGCGCAGGTGGTCGGAGCGACTCGGATGGCGCAACTTGCGCAGCGCCTTGGCCTCGATCTGGCGTATGCGCTCACGCGTCACATCGAACTGCTTGCCTACCTCTTCCAGCGTGTGATCGGTATTCATGTCAATACCAAAACGCATGCGCAGGACTTTTGCTTCACGCGGAGTCAGCGTATTCAGGATTTCGCTCGTGGCCTGCTTCAGGCCAGCCAGCGTCGCCGCATCGGTCGGTGCGGTAATGCTGGTGTCCTCGACGAAATCTCCAAGATGTGAATCCTCATCGTCGCCGATGGGCGTTTCCATTGAAATAGGCTCTTTCGCGATCTTGAGCACCTTGCGGATCTTGTCTTCCGGCATTTCCATGCGCACCGCAAGTTCTTCGGGAGTCGGCTCACGACCCATTTCCTGCAACATCTGACGCGAGATGCGGTTGAGCTTGTTGATCGTCTCAATCATGTGCACGGGTATACGAATCGTGCGTGCCTGATCGGCAATCGAACGGGTGATGGCCTGCCGAATCCACCATGTCGCGTAGGTCGAAAACTTGTAACCACGACGGTACTCGAACTTGTCGACGGCTTTCATTAAGCCGATGTTGCCCTCCTGGATCAAATCCAGAAACTGCAGACCGCGGTTCGTGTATTTCTTGGCAATCGATATCACGAGACGCAGATTGGCCTCGACCATCTCTTTCTTGGCACGCCGCGCCTTGGCCTCGCCGATCGACATGCGACGGTTTACTTCCTTGAGCTCACCGATCGGCATACCGACACGGTCCTGCAGCTGTGCAAGACGATTCTGGGCTACGGTAATCGCCGCCAGGTTACGCTCGATCGCATCGACGTTGCAATCGCCAGACTTCATGATCTTCTTGATCCAGCGCGGGTTTGCCTCGTGACCAGGAAAAGTCTTCAGGAATGTCTTGCGCGGCAGGCGTGCCTTGCTGACACAGATATCCATGATGATCTTTTCCTGTTCCCGTGCCTGGTCCACCAGCGAGCGCACCTGTTCCACCAGACGATTAATCTGCTTGGAAACGAACTTGATCTGCAGAAATTCGTCCGCGAGCTTGCGTTGGATCTTGATAACTTCCGGGCTACCGAAACCCTTCTTCTCAAGAACCTTGGATAGGTTGGCGTGCAGTTTGCGAATGCGTGCGAACCGGGCAATTGCCTCCTCCCGGTCCGGACCACCTTCCTCATCGGCTGCCGCGGCCCCACCTTCTTCCTCGTTCTCTTCATCGGACTCTTCGGTCGCAGCTGAGCGGCTCTCGTCGCCCATCATTTCCGGAGGCGGTTCGTCGACTGCGTTGGGATCCACGAAATCGACCACCAAGTCGGTCAGGCGCATCTGTTCGGCCTCGACCATGTCCATCATGCGCAGGACATCGGTGATCGTAGCAGGACAGGTGGCGATGGCTTCGGTGCTCTGGCGTATTCCGTCTTCGATGCGCTTGGCAAGCTCGATTTCGCCTTCCCGAGTAAGCAGTTCCACCGTCCCCATCTCGCGCATATACATGCGCACCGGGTCGGTGGTGCGGCCAAACTCATTCTCCACGGCCGAGACCAGTACCTGCTCGGCCTCTTCGGCGACTTCCTCGTCCTCGGGCGCTACAGCTTCGGTCTTGAGCAACAGGGTGTCAGGATCCGGTGCCTGATCGTAGACGTCGATCCCCATGTCATTGATCATGTTGATCACTGCCTCGATCTGGTCAGTGTCATGGACACCCTCGGGCAGATGGTCATTGATATCCCGATACGTCAGGAATCCCTGTTCTTTTCCCTGGATGATGAGTTTCCTGAGCTGCAGGCGTTGGGTTTCTTGATCCATACTGGCGGAATCCGGTTCAGAGGGTGATGGCAAAATAACGTTTCATTTTAAACCAAATGGCGCTTATTCCCAAGCTTTTCAAGGCCTGGGAACAAACCTTTCGTGTTCAAGTTCCTGCTTTTCGCGCAAAAGCCGTACCAATTCTGCCTTTTCGTCGGAATTGAGACCTCCGGCACGTTCCTTGCCAGAAAGGCGCTCGATCTGCTGACGATTGGCCTCACAACGTAGCCGGTGGAGCAGACCCACAAATTCTGCCTCAACATTCTGCTGGTGCATCGGATGTTCCCGGGCTGCCAGCCGGCTAATATGATGTATGTACTCACTATCACGAAAACGCTCTAAAATACCGCCCGTATTCAGGTCTGGCTGCGCATTCAGCAGACGCATCAGCTCAACCAGGAGGGGAATTCCTTTTCCGTCCAGCGCCAGAAACGGCTGCGGATCCCCGACCAGCCGGCCCAGTCGTGGATGCTGCAACAGCAGCGCGAGTGCAGTTTGCGCCAGGGAGGGAACCCCTCCGGAATCCCGCCGTGCTGACCGCGGGACTGCAGCGCTCCTGCGTGTCAAAGGCAGGGGCCCTTCCACGAGTTTAGACAGTTTTTGCGGTGCCAGAAGGCTGATATCCGCGAGCCTGGCCACCATCAACTCCCGCAGTGCGCCTTGGGGTACATTAGACAGAAGCGGACGGGCAAGTTCCACAAGGCGGGCACGCCCATCCAGACGGCCCAAATCTATGTCTGCCGCCAGCGTCTGAAACAGATAATCCGGAAGGGATACGGCCGCCTGCAGACGTGCAGTGAAGGCCTCCAGTCCCTCCTTGCGGATCAAAGTATCGGGGTCCTCTCCCTCAGGGAGAAACAGAAAGCTGACCTGGCGGCCTTCATGCAACGCTGGCAAGGCGTTCCCCAAGGCGCGCCACGCGGCATCGCGTCCGGCCCGGTCGCCGTCAAAACAGAACACCACTTCAGGGGCATAGCGAAACAGCCGCTCAAGTTGATCGCGTGTGGTGGCGGTTCCCAGGGTGGCCACTGCGTAATTCAGCCCGAACTGGGCCAGCGCGACGACATCCAGGTAACCTTCAACGACGAGCGCACGGTTTTCGCGTCGCAGCGCGTCACGCGCCCGAAACAGCCCGTATAGCTCGCGTCCTTTGTGAAACAAGGGGGTTTCCGGCGAATTCAGGTATTTCGGCTCACCCTGGCCAAGTACCCGTCCCCCGAACCCGACGATCCGTCCCCGGTAGTCGAGGATCGGGAACATGATCCGGCCGCGAAAGCGATCATAGTACCCGCCGCTTTCCTTCTTGACGACCAGGCCAGCGGCGACCAGCGCCTGCTGGCTCGCCGGGTCGCTGCCCAGCGCGCGCGCCAGATTATCCCAGCCTTCCGGTGCAAAGCCGAGCCCGAATTCTGCGGCGATTTCGCCGCTCAGCCCCCTGCCCTTCAGATACGCTACCGCCTCCTGTGCCTGGGGGTGCTCGCGCAACTGGCGGCGGTAGTAGCGATCGGCACGCGCGAGCAGTTCGCCCGCGAGGGCAAGATCGTCGGATTGCGCCGGAACGGTCGACGCGCCTTTCGCTTCCCGCGGCACGGTCAGACCCGCACGCCCAGCGAGTTCCTCCACGGCCTCTGGAAAACTCATATGTTCATAGTCCATCAGGAAGCCGATAGCGCTTCCATGCGCTCCACAGCCGAAGCAATGGTAGAACTGCTTGTCCTGGCTGACGGTAAACGAGGGGGTTTTCTCTTCGTGAAACGGACAGCAGGCTTTGTAATCCTTGCCTGCCCGGCGTAGCGGAACGCGCGAATCGATCACGTCCACGATATCGATCCGCGTCAGCAACTCGTCGACGAATTTCTCCGGGATCCTGCCCGTCATGGCTTTACTCTGTCGGGCCAAGGGCACGGAGCTTGCCCGCTTTGCCGGAGATGCGGGCAGCTAGTCCTTGGCGGTGAGCATCTGTTTGATCTTGTTGCTCACCTTGCCCATGTCGGCGCGCCCCTGCAAAGCCGGCCTGAGGCTCGCCACGACCTTTCCCATGTCTTTCACGCCGGCGGCGCCCGTCTGACTGATGGCGCTCACGATCAGTTGGTCGATCTGCGCTTCACCCAACGGCTCCGGCAGATAGGATTGCCAGACGGCGATGTCCCGGCTTTCCTTGTCAACCAGGTCCTGGCGGCCACCCTGCCGGAACTGCTCCACAGAATCATGCCCCTGGCGAACAAGCTTCTCAATAACCGCCATCACCTGAACATCATCCAGAACGATGCGCTCATCGACTTCGCGCCGCTGGATGGCTGCCAGCAGCATGCGGATGGCTTCCAGACGCGCCTGTTCCTTGCTGCGCATGGCGTCTTTCATGTCTTCTTTGATCTTGTCCTTAAGATTCACTGCGCATTCCTGGGTTCCGGCAGTCGTTCGAATCCAAAGCGCTTCAGTACAGCCGCGTCGTGCGCGCCGTGATCCGGGAAAGCTTCTTCAGCTCGCGCTTACGCGCTGCAGCGGCTTTGCGCTTGCGCACCGTCGTCGGCTTTTCGTAGAACTCACGGCGGCGAATTTCGGCAAAGACACCCGCCTTTTCGCAAGAACGCCGGAAGCGGCGCAGAGCAACCTCGAAGGGTTCGTGTTCCTTTACCCGGACTGTCGGCATTAATTTTCCTCAGCAATCGGTTGAAAATGAAACGTGCCTAAACGGCGAACCGCGAATAATATATAATAAATCGGCTGTTGTCATCCGCCCAACCTGGCCCCCCATGCGCGTACTTGGCATCGAAACCTCTTGTGACGACACCGGGGTCGCGGTTTACGACTCGGAACTCGGGCTACTCGGCCACCGTCTGTTCTCCCAAAGTGGCCTGCACGCCGAATACGGCGGGGTTGTACCGGAGCTGGCTTCCCGCGACCACATACGCAAAGTCCTTCCGCTGACGCGAGAAGTGCTGGCGGCGTGCAACACACAACCCCATGATCTACATGGAATAGCCTATACCGCCGGTCCCGGCCTCGCAGGCGCTCTGCTGGTCGGTGCCGCTGTCGGCCAAAGCTTAGCCTGGGCCTGGCACCTGCCGGCCATCGGGATACATCACATGGAGGGTCATCTGCTCGCCCCTATGCTTGAGCCGGACCCACCCTCTTTCCCCTTCCTGGCGTTGCTGGTTTCCGGCGGTCATACACTGATCGCTGACATACAGGCGCATGGCCGATACCGAGTTCTGGGAGATTCGGTCGACGATGCCGTGGGCGAGGCGTTCGACAAGACCGCAAAACTGCTCGGACTGGGCTACCCCGGAGGACCCGCAATCGCACGTGCCGCTGCCCGCGGTACACCGGGTCGTTTCCGCTTTCCACGCCCAATGACCGATCGACCGGGCCTGGACTTCAGTTTTAGCGGCCTCAAGACCGCGGCGGCGCTGGCGGCAAAGGAGCAGGTGCTCGACCCGCAGAGAATCGCAGACGTCGCCCGCGCCTTCCAGGACGCTGCTGTGGATACGTTGGTCATAAAGTGCGAACGCGCCCTGGCCGCGACAGGCTACCGGCGACTCATCGTCGCTGGCGGAGTCGGCGCCAACCAGCTGCTTCGTGAGCGGCTGGCGGACCTGACCACATCCCTGCAGGTGCGGGTTTACTTTCCGCGCCCCGACTTCTGTACGGACAATGGGGCCATGATTGCCCTTGCCGGATACATGCGCTTGGCAGCAGGGCTGCGCGATGGGCCGGGCTTCGGGATACACCCGCGTTGGCCGCTGGACAGTCTCCTGCCCGTAGACTGTCCTTAGCCTGCCCGCCGGCACCCGTCCGCCCGGCCGGAGAACCCTATTTCAAATCGATGGCAGATCCTGGGAAACGGAGGCACGTACCGGCGGGGTCCGATGAAGCACCAGCTCGCCTGAACCCGGAACGGGCGTGGTCAGGGTCGCGATGCACAGGAAGCTGCAGCCCCGCCGCGAATATATGTCAGAGACGAATTCTGCTCTCGGTGCCGCTGACAAGTTTGCGGATGTTCGAACGGTGACGCCAAAGCAGAAATGCAACGATGATGCAGGTCGCGACAAAAATCGGCCGTGCCGGCACCTGCCACCACACATAGATCGGCGCCAACACCGCTGCCGTGACTGCGGACAGGGAGGAATAGCGAAACAAAAGGAACACGCAAACCCAGGTGGCAGCCAGCAGGAGCCCGACCCAGATATTGATCGCCGAAATCACACCGAGCGCAGTCGCCACTCCTTTGCCGCCGCGAAAGCCGTGAAAAACCGGATACAGATGTCCCAGAAAAGCTGCAAGCATGACAAGGGCAAGGGTGATCTCCCCGGCACCGAGCACGCGCGCCAGCACCACCGGGACGACTCCCTTGAGGACATCCCCGAAGAGGGTGATCGCTGCAGCCGCCTTGCCGCCGTAGCGCAGGACATTTGTTGCACCGGGATTCTGCGAGCCCACTTCCCGGGGATCCTGCAATCCCATGAGTCTTGTCACGACGATCGCTGACGATATCGACCCAATGAAGTAGGCTGCGACAGGCAGGATATAGGAAATCATGGCGCGCTATTGGACGGCCTAACGCGTCTGCCGTCAAGACATCATGGCCGGATTTCGCTATATTCCGATGGAAACAATGGACATGCCCATGGACCTCATTTATCTACACGACCTCAAGGTCGACTGTATCATCGGCATCTGGGACTGGGAACGACGCACGACCCAGACGATGACGATTGACATCGACATTGCCGTGGACGTACAGAAAGCGGCCGCAACCGATCGCATTGAAGACACACTCAACTACAAGGCTGTAGCCAAGTGCGTGATAGCGTTCGTCGGTAGCTCGCAGTTTCAGCTGGTGGAAACCCTGACGGAAAAGATCGCAGAACTCGTCCGAGTCGAGTTCCAGGTACCGTGGGTGCGCGTGGCAGTCAACAAACGGGGGGCGATCAGGGGCGCCACCGATGTCGGCGTGATCGTGGAACGTGGACGCAGGAATTAGTTGTATCCGGCCTGTAACCGCACAGCGCACGGTGTTATCAGATGCCGCAGGTTTTCGTCAGCATCGGCAGCAACATTGACCGCGAGCACCATATCCGCACGGCGGTCGCTGAACTGCGCGAGCGCGGCCGGCTCACACTGTCGGGCGTGTACGAGTCAGCACCCATAGGCTTTTGCGGAAACAACTTCTACAATCTGGTCGTAGGGTTTGAAACAGATACTCCTGTTCTCGCGCTTTGCAATCGGCTGGCCGAGACCGAGCAACGTCATGGCCGGGTGCGCGGCACCAACCGCTTTGCATCCCGCACACTGGACCTGGATCTGTTGCTGTATGGCGACCTGGTGCGGCAGGATCATCTTGTGCAGATTCCGCGCCCCGAAATCATGCAATATGCGTTCGTACTGAAACCCCTGTCGGAACTTGCTCCGGAATTGCGCCATCCGGTGACCGGCATCAGTTTTGGCGAAATGTGGTCGCACTTTGCCGCCAGGGATCAGCGCATCTGGCCGGTGACGATCGCCCATATCTAGGTTGCCTGACGTCCCCGCCGGCATGCATGCCGGCAACGTCGGCCGCGAACCCAGACAATAGCGTCATTGCGCAACAGTGCGACGCCAATCCGGCTCAGGCAACAACAGAACGGCCGCCATCCACCGCGATTACCTGACCTGACACGTAGCCGGCATCCCGTACGAGAAACAGTACCGCACGCGCGATATCTGCAGGTTCGCCAGAGCGTCTTTGTGGCACCCGTGACAGGATGCGCTGCTTGGTGATCTCGTCGAGCTCGTTTTCCGGCCACAGAATGGTACCCGGAGCTACCGCGTTGACGCGTACTTCCGGTCCGAATTCGCGTGCAAGCGACTTTGTGAGCATGACCAGCCCGGCTTTGGCGATGCTGTAGATGGAATAGTTCTTCAGTGGTCGCTCTGCGTGGATGTCAGTGATGTTTACGATGCAGCCGGCGCTCTTCTTCAGGTGCGGCATGGCCGCCTGTGAAAGAAAGAAGGGCGCCCGCAGATTCGACCCGACCAGGTCGTCCCAGTGCCTGTCGGTCGCCTCGCCTACAGGGGTTGGATAAAAGCTCGATGCGTTGTTCACCAGCACGTCCAGACGCCGGTAGTTCTCCATCGTCCTGGACACGAGGTTTTCCAGCTTTGCCCCGTTGAGCAGATCGCCCTGGACCAGAATGACGGAATCTGGGCGAATCGCAAGCAGTTCCGCCTGCAGCGCATGGGCCTCGCTCTTGGACGCGCGATAGTGCACGACGAGGTTCATGCCCTGAGCGTGCAGCATGCGGCTGATTTCCGCACCGATGCGTCGCGCCCCGCCAGTAATCAGAGCCACTTTCCCCGTCAGAATTTGAGGTTCCATGATATTCTCTGTATGTGTTATCGGGAACGGTAATCCGGACCGCGCATCGTCGGCGCAAGCCGGCTTTACGGACAGCCAGTCTGATGAATTTTTCTTGCAACAATAACGCTTACCGCATCCGCCGCCAACCTTGCAGCCAGTTACCGGCCTCATGGCATAACCGGGCAGCGGCGTGATACCGCCGACGCATCTTCCGTCGCCGGAGGCAGCCGAACTGCGGCACAGCCAGGCGCTGACACAACGGATCCGCGAGGAAGTATACGCCGCCGGCGGAAGCATCGATTTTATGCGCTTCATGGAACTGGCGCTTTACGCCCCGGGCCTGGGCTACTACAGCTCTGGTGGGCGAAAATTCGGTGCTGAAGGCGATTTTGTAACTGCCCCTGAGCTCGGATCACTGTTCGCGCGCTGCCTCGCGCGTCAATGTCAGCAGGTATTCCGGCAGATTGGTAAAGGCGACATCCTGGAAGTTGGTGCCGGCAGCGGTGCGCTGGCAGCCGACCTTCTGGCCGCGCTGGCGGAAACCGGGTCACTGCCCGAACGATATCTTATCCTGGAACTCAGCGCCGAACTGCGGGCCCGCCAGGCGGAACACCTGGCAAAAACGAACCCGGACCTTGCACGGCGCGTAGCCTGGCTGGATCGGTTACCGGACGAAGGTCTGCGCGGCGTCGTGATTGCCAACGAGGTCCTCGACGCGATCCCGGCGCAGCGATTCCGCTGGCTTGCGGACGGACCGAGATTGCTGCAGGTTGCCTGGGAACAGGACCGCTTCGTCTGGCGCGAGGCACGGGCGCCCGCAGGCGTCACCGACCTGCTGCGCGCGCGCCTCGGTCCGTTGTCATTGCCTGCAGGCTACACCTCTGAAATCAACTTGCAGGCGGAGGCCTGGGTGCGCAGCATTGCACAGACCGTCGCGGCCGGCGTCATTCTGATCATCGACTACGGATTCCCCCGCGCCGAGTTCTACCATGCGGACCGCAATGCCGGGACATTGATGTGTCATTACCGTCACCATGCCCATGAGGACCCGCTTGTCCTCGTGGGTCTGCAGGACATCACTGCGCACGTGGATTTCACCGCGATTGCCGAAGCCGGGCACGATTCCGGCATGTCGGTGCTCGGCTACACTTCGCAGGCGGCGTTTCTGCTGGCGACTGGAGTCGCGGAGGCCGTGCAGGAAATGCCGGTTGCCGACATGAAGGCGCACTTGCAGATCGCCCAGGAAATCAAGAAACTCACTCTCCCGCACGAGATGGGAGAACTGTTCAAGGTCTTGGCACTCGGCTGCGGCCTGCCGGAACCGTTGCTGGGTTTTTCGTTTCAAGACAGACGGGCACGACTCTAATCCCGATGGGGCAGCTGCTCATCGATCCCCGAACACACCACGCAGCTGTGCCGGCGACAGGGATCCCACCCAAACCCTTTCGACCTTCCCGTCTCGCACGAGTACTGTCGTGGGCGTACCCATCACCGCGAAGCTTCGTGCCAATTCGGGCGCCCCGGCCACATCGATCAGGAAAACATTGGCGTGGTCCCTGGCAAGATGCTCAATCTGCGGCGTCATCGACCGGCACATGCCACACGATTTGCTGAAGAAATAAACCAGGGCGCGCTCACCGGCCGGCAACTCATGGTCGGCAAAGCGCGGGGCCGGTTTGCCGACCATGCCGCGTGCCCGAACAAAAGGAAGCGCCAGGAGCCAGAGAAACGCAGCTCCGGCTGCAATCATCAGATAATCGGCAACGCTCATGCTATCGCGCGCGCCCAACCGTCTGCCAACGGCATGTTCCATGTTCGGGTGAATCGCCGCTGCAAAATGCCCATCATTGCGGAAGCCGGCCAATCGCCGCAAGTCGTTGCTGGTGAATCCATTCCCCGGCAGCCGGGCCTGCGACCCCGGCCTTGACCACGCCCGCCCCATTCACTGCACGTGCCACAGCGAAGGCACACCGCACCCTGTTGGCCTGCGGGTAGGGCTTGTCCTCGAAGCCGCAGCGGCCGCGTGCATCGGCTTCGCATGCAATCAGAAACTGATCGACCCGTTCCGGTCGGCGGAATGCGTCGATTCCTTCCAGGATATCGAGCAGTCCGGCGGCTGTAAGCTCTTCAGCATGATGGCAGCGCCCGTGGTATTGGGCGACCAGCACGGCAAGATCGCGGTAGTCTTTCGGCACGCGCAGCCGTGCGCAGAATCGCCGGATGAGTTCCGTACCCGCCTCCTCATGACCGGTATGGTCGGGCCACTGCTGCGGCGGCGTGCGACCCTTTCCGACATCGTGCAGCAAGGCAGCAAAACGCACGCGCGTATCCTCCGAGAGCTTCGCCGCCTGATCCAGCACTTTTAACATGTGCATACCCGTATCGACTTCGGGGTGCTGCTGCTCCGGTTGCGGGACACCGAAAAGCGCTGCAATTTCCGGAAAAAGCCGCTGAAGGGCTCCACAGCCGCGCAGTACCGTGAAAAACACGGAAGGACACGTCTCCGCTAGCGCGCGCTCCATCTCCGCCCATACCCGCTCTGCAACGAGTGTGTCCACCTCCCCATTTTCGACCATGTGACGCATGAGCGCATTGGTCGGGTGTGCGACATGAAATCCCCATTTGGCATAGCGGGCCGCAAACCTGGCGACACGCAGTATCCGCACCGGATCTTCGGCAAACGCCGGAGATACGTGCCGCAACAGTCCGTTGCGCAGATCCTCGGCGCCGCCGAACGGATCGATAAGCGACCCATCTTCGGCCTGCGCCATGGCATTGATGGTAAGGTCGCGACGCCTGAGGTCATCCTCCAGCGTCACATCCGGCGCAGCGTGGACAGTGAACCCGCGATACCCGGCTCCTGTCTTACGTTCTGTGCGTGCCAGCGCATACTGCTCCTTCGTATCGGGATGAAGGAACACCGGGAAATCCGCCCCAACCGGCTTGAAGCCGCGCGCGATCATTTCCTCGGGGGTGGCACCAACCACCACGTAATCCCGGTCTGTCGCTTCAATGCCGAGGAGCCGGTCGCGCACGGCACCTCCAACTAGATACACACGCATGTATTAATAGTACTTTGGACGGTATTTTCCGACAAACATGATCCTGCGCAGACTCTATGCAGCTATGGTCATTGCCGCTTCGCTGGCGGCATCCGGCTGCTCGACCATCGCTTACTATTCCCAGGCCATCAATGGCCAATACCAGCTGCTCGAAAGGCAGCGGCCGATAAGCGCCCTGGTCAAGGATCCGGCTACTTCTGCGCAGCTTAAGGCACGGCTGGAAGAAACCATGCGCATTCGCGACTTTGCGGTACACGAGCTGGATCTGCCTGACAACGGAAGTTACCTGGACTATGTCGACCTGAAGCGGCCGTACGTCGTGTGGAATGTCTATGCTGCACCGCAGTTATCGCTGCGGCCGCACAAGTGGTGTTTCCCGATCGCCGGTTGCGTGGCCTACCGCGGCTATTTCGCACTAAGTGCTGCGCAGAACTACGCCAGACATCTCCGTCGCCGCGGCTATGATGTCTATGTCGCCGGAGTCACGGCGTATTCCACACTCGGATGGTTTCGCGATCCGGTCCTGAGCACCATTCTACGCCACCCGGAGACCGATATTGCCGAGCTCATGTTTCATGAACTTGCTCATCAAAAACTCTATATTCCGGGCGACACGGCCTTCGATGAGTCTTTCGCCGTGGCGGTCTCGCGCGCAGGGATGCGGCGCTGGTTACTCGCAAATGGCAGCGGCGGACAGCTGCGCCGCTATCTGGAACTGCGCCATCGGCGTGCGCAGGTCAGGGCACTGCTGCTTCACTATCGCGCACGCCTGGAAGCACTTTATTCTTCCGCCGAGCCACGCGCCCGCAAACTGCAGGACAAGCGGCGCATACTCTCCGGCCTGCGCGCAGCCTATGTCGGGCTCGAGGAAAAATGGGGCGAAAAAAGCGGAAATGGCCTGCGGTACTTCCGGAACATCAACAACGCCTATTTCGTGCCGATAGGTTTATACGACTGCTATGTAGGTGCTTTCAATGCGCTGCTCGCCTCGGTTGGAGGCAAACTGCCGGCGTTCTACGCGAAGGCGCGGCAGATCGGACGTCTGCCAGCCAGGGAGCGGCGCCTCGCTTTGGAAGCGCTGACGCCTAACGACCGCCCGCACTGCACTGGCAATCCCGATTGATGCGCCCGCTCATCAGCCATGCAATGCGTTCGAGCACTGTGATCGCGCCTGTCGTGCCGACTGACCAGCCTGGCTGGCTGGCAAATCTTGGCTCCTGCACACATCGATGTGGCTGCCGTTTCCAAACCGCGAAAGGCGGGTTGCGTTTGTCACGCATGAATTGCCAGAGCCGTCCGATATGCCGTACATCGGACGGTGGTTTTTGCCTATCCTAGCTTCTGGCTCTTGCAAAGGTTCCGATCACACCCGGGCGCTCGGCCATGGGGCTGACGGTCAGTCTGTCCCCCTTCAGAATTTTTCCGTTCAGCTTGGCGATCGCCATGCGGGCACGTTCATCATCCGGGACATAGACGTAGGCATATCCTCTGTCGCTTCGGCTGCCGCCCGCAGGCATCAAGCTCGCAAAAAACACTTCCCCGAGCCCGCTGAAGATGTGCTGCAAGTCTGCCCGTACAACACCCGGTGAGATATTGCTGACATACAGATTCATTCGAGGCTCCTTGCATTGAGAATCGCCGCTCTTTGGGGACTACACCCGTGCCGCCATCCTATCCGGGGCAGTCGGCTATCTCATGCCGGTGATGGATCACCGTTTGAGTATCGGTCAGCCTTTTGGGACTGTATAGCAAAGCAATAGGCCTTTCGTCCGTATCAATCGACCGGCCGTCGCCACAAGCCCGTACCCGCACGGCACAGCCGGAAAATGCCGGGGTTGCGGTGTCACCCGTTCTGGTGCGGTTTCATGCTCCACCCTGCGACCGGTACTTCGAGTAGCGCAGACTGCGGGGCGTGCCGAGGTAAAGCGGCGCTACGTCCTCGATGCGAGAAGGCGTGATGTCGAAGATCGACGGAAAATTACCGTCGCAGATGCTGTCCAGCTGCAGGGACCGGTAGTTGTCGAGTGAAAATGGCTTGCCCGGGACAAACTCCAGAAGCCGCGCCTGTAACCGCGACAGGTTGTCGCCGAGAGCGATGATCCGGCGCTGCACGCCAGCAAGCTGGGCAAGATATTCGACAATATCGCGCAGGGAATAGACGTCTGGGCCGCATAGGTTGTAGCTCTGCCCGTAAGTGCGGTGATCGTCCAGTGCAATTTCAAACGCGCCGGCCACATCCTCCACATGCACCGGCTGAAAGCGTGCGTCCGGACACGCAAGCGGAAACACCAGCGGCGTGGCGCGCAGCAAGCGCACAAAACGATTGGTAAAGCTGTCGTCTTGCCCGAAAATTACCGACGGTCGGAATGCCGTGACGTTCAGGCTGGCGCCTTCCGATCCCATGACCAGCGCCTCGCCTCTGGCCTTGCTGCGCAGGTAGTGGCTAGGCGCATCCGGTGACGCCCGAAGCGCGCTCATGTGCAGCAATCGCCGCACTCCGCAGTCGCGGCAGCCCTGGATGATTCTCTGCGGCAATTCGACGTGGGCGCGCTCGAATCCCCGGCCATCACGGCCGCGCTCGTTCAGGATACCAACCAAATTGATCACTGCATCCTGCCCGCGGAATTCGCGTCGCAGCAGCGCCGCGTTGTAGACATCGCCCTCGATCAGTTGCACTGTCGGCAACACGAGCAGGTCCTTGTGGCGCTCGCGGTGACGTGTGAGGATGCGAACTTCGTGACCGGCAGCAGCGAGCCGCGCCGTCAGGCGCCGGCCGACGAAACCAGTGCCGCCAAGTATACAAATCCTGCGTTTGGACACTTCCCCTGCCTCTGCTCTTGCCAGCGCGGTGGACGTCTGGCAGCTGCCCGGCAATGCGCCTCTGGCGACGTGAGTGTGGCGGCGCCGGCGACACGAAGTCAAGCCGCTGCGCGCGCGAGAAGAAACTACCGTTTGTTCGCAGGAAGCAGCGGCGCACCGCCGCCCGCCGGAAGCACCGTGGTCATGGCGCTGTCCAGGTTGAAGCTCTTGTCGCCGAGGAGGTAGGCGTATACGGTGCTGAACGCCATTACGTTCTTCACGTAATTGCGCGTTTCACGATAGGGGATCGTGTCGACCCATGCATCAGCGTCAAGCTTGCCGCTCTGCGGGAGCCACTGCATTATGCGGTTCGGTCCGGCGTTGTATGCCGCCGTGGCCAGAACTTCGTGGCCGCCGGTATCGTCAAGGACTGTCTTCAGGTACGAGGTGCCGAGCCGCAGGTTGTTTGCGACATTCAGAATGGCGCTGTCGCTGCGCACAAACAGGTGAATACGCAGCCCGGCGAGCCATCCGGTGCGCGGCATAAGCTGCATCAATCCCAGCGCCCCAACATCGGACCGCGCATCGGTCATGAACGCGCTCTCCTGACGCAATATTCCGTAGACCCAGCTCGGGTCGATGCCATTGTCCTGGGCATTGGTTTCAATCATGTTCCGGTAGAGGACCGGAAAGCGCAAACCGAGATCGTTCAGATCGTCGCTGCGCGCCGCCGTGAGTATTGCCCGATCGTACCACCCCCATTCGCGCGCCAGCACTGCTGCCACCTGGAGATCGCGGCTATTCATGTTCCGGGTGGCCCATGCCCACTGGCGGCGCGCATCGACAGTTTCGCCGAGCTCAAACAGCTCCTTTGCCATCTGAATTGATGGCTGGGCAAGCATCGCGCTGATTTCCTCGGGAGTCGCCTGGATCCTCTCGCGCTGCATTGCGTAGCGGCGGCCAAGCCGGTCAGCCGCCAGGAATCCGTAGTAGCTGCGCTCTTTCGCAAGCTCCGAGAAAATCTGCAGTGCCGCAGCCTCGTCGCCGACCTTCTCGAGCATACGCGCCTTCCAGTAGCGCCACTCGTCCTGCCTTTGCTCGCCGTGCGCGAGGTCCGCGATGAAGCGCAGCGCCGTATGCCATTTTCCGACACGTAGCGCGGCACGCACTCTCCAGCGGCGCAGCGATCCGTCACCGGGGTTGACGGACGCCCGGGACAGCCAGCCCACCGCCTGCGGCAGATGGTCCTGTGCTGCCAGGATTCCGACCCGACGCAGAACGTAGTTGTCGTCTTCCCCGAAAAACTGGTATTTGAGCCTGAGGGCATCCCAGGTTTTCATCGCTTCTGCCGGATCGATGTAGGCCAGTCTGACGACACCCTGGCGAATGATATCGCGCGCTAAGGGCGTCTCGACCGGGTAGCGGATGTTGTTCAGCTCGTGCTGCGGGTTCCGGTACATGGCCAGCCAGCGGTCGACCCAAACCTGGTCTTTCGCAGGAAGATCCCACTTGAGCTGAGCAGCAAGGGTAAGATCCCGCTGCTTCATGGCAAGGCGGATGCGTTCCCACACCTTGCTGCTGGTCATGTCGCCGGCTCGACGCCAGGCGGCGAACACAGGGTTGCAGGCGTCGGGAAGACTGTTACCGGTCAGCCAGAGCTGGCCGATCTCGGTCATCAGCGCCGTCCGCCGTTTTGTCTTACGCAGCAGGTAGGCCAGGCGATCGCAGTTGAGGGCCGAATCCTGATCGACGTCCTGGTACTCTTCGATAAAGGTCTTCCAGTTGTCCCTTTTTGCCAGATAGCGCAGCCACTTTTGGCGCAGCATGTTACCGATCGGAGCGTCCTGGTTCTGCGTAATGAACGCGCTCAGCGTGCTGGCGGGCGTTGAAGGGATCCGGTCCTTCAGATAGTAGTATTGCAGGTAGCCCTGCAGAACATATCCGTTCAGCTTCCCCTCGAGCTGGCGGAAACGCCCCAGATCTCCCGACCGCAACGCCGCAAGGGCGTTCAGGTAATCTTGCCGATACTGATCGATTTTCCGGTCTGCAGCACGCGCCGACGCGGCCGCCCCCAGGACAACGGCCAGGATAATGAAGCAGAGCTTAAAACGATGCGTCATGTCCGATATTATAACGTCAAGTTAGCGTGGCGCCGTCGGCGCCGCGACCGTCAGGGAACGAGACCAGTGGCGCTGGCAACAGAT
>JAKASJ010000043.1 GCA_021819085.1 Pseudomonadota bacterium
CTTAAGCAGCCCGACGGCCGCGGTGAGCGCCAGTGCGCCGCTCGCGAAGCTGCCCTTTAAAAAGGTTCTGCGGGTAAGGGTGGTCACAGAGGTCTCCTGAAATTGCGATGTCAGAATTTGGTTTGGCAGGCCGGTGCGCGCCGGGGAACGTCTGATTTCACCCGCACAGCGGCTGATCCATCCGGCTTAAAGCGTCTCGAGGAAATCCACGACTTCGTTGATCTGCTTGCCGGTGAGGATCTTGTTGCGTCCGTAAGGTGGCATCGCGGTGCGCGGACTGGTGACGGTCGCGTCCCAGATCTGGGCGCGCAGCTTGGCGCGGTCCGGGAAGCGCTTCCGGATGTCGACCAGCCGGGGTCCGATGTTGCCCGGTTCGACCGCGCCGGCGATGGCGTGGCAGGCGATGCAATTGCCCAGCTTGCGGCTGATGACGATGCAGCCCCCGATGACGGCGGGGTCGGTGGGCGGATGGGCCTTGTTGTGGCATTCTGCGCTGGTCGGCACATGACCGGCAGCAGCCGCGGTGGTGACCGCGCCTGCGCCGCCGATCAAAAGTACCGCGGCAGTCGCCCCGAGAATGAACCTGGCGGTCTTCCGCATTACTCCTCCTGACGGTTGTTGAGTTATTCAGGTCGCACTGCCCTCCGTGCCTGACGGCCGCAGAGCATGCAGCGAACAGCGAAACCACTTCGTAGAATAACCAGCACCCCGGGGAGTGGCAAGAATAAATGCGGCCGCGCGCCAAAATTTTGTTGGAATAAAACGTTCAATCGGTAATACAGCATTTGCTAATGTACCGTCGCCGGCGCGGATCACGGACTCTTGTCGAGCGCGGCCTGTTCCTTGATCTGCTTGATGCGTGCGTCCACGCTTGAGAGGTAATAGTAGCTGTGGCCGGCGTAGCGGCGGGCGATAGCGAGCTGTTCGAGCGCTGCCCCGGTGTTGCCGTCGAGGTAATAGTGTTCGGCCAGCGCCCGGTGGGACTCGAGCAGCCGGCCGGTGTCGCCGGCGGCCACGGCCAGCATCTTGTACAGCGATGCGCTGTCAGGGTCCTGGCGCAGCGCTTTCTTGAGCAGGCCGCGCGCCTGCTGTGCGTGGCCGGTCTCGAGCAGCGCGGAGGCATAGCGGTGCAGCACCGCGAGGTCGTCCGGCGCGCTGTCCTGCAGAGCGGCGTAGTGCCTGAGGGCGGTGGCGTAATCGCCGGCGGCCATCTCGATTTCCGCCCGTGCGAGATGGAACAGCAGGTAGTGCGGGTGACGTCTCGCCAGGCGGTCGATCTCTGCCAGCGCCGGTGCGAACCGCTGGTCCTTCGCCAGCGCCAGCGCATAGCCGTACTCTTCGGCGTCCTTCTGCAGGTAGTGGCCGCTGTCCAGGTTCTTGTGGAAGTAGTCGACGAGACGGTCCGGATCACCGCTCGCGATGACGCGCACTTCGGCCTGGGCATCGAAGAAGGCGGTGTTGTCCGGCGGCGGGTGCCTGGGCAATTTCTCGGCTTCGTTGGTCAGGTAGGCGATACGGCTGGAGGTCGTGGGGTGGTCGCTCAGGAAGGCGGGTATGCTCCCGTCGAAGCGCGTGTCGGCCGACAGGCGCTCGAAGAATCTCGGCATGGCGAGTGCGTCGTAACCGGCAGCATTGAGCGTCCGCATGCCTATGCGGTCGGCCTGCGCCTCGATCGCGCGCGAGTACCTGAGCTGGTTCTGGGCCATGGCCGCGCTGCTCAGCGCCACCGTGGCCATCCCGCCGTTCGGGCTGCCGGTGCCGGCCAGCAGCAGTCCTGCCAGCATCGCCGCCATGGCCGGTAGCGACATGCGCTTGGCGTTGGCGATCTCGCTGATCACGTGGTGCTGGGTGACGTGCGCGATCTCGTGCGACAGCACGGCGGCCAGTTCGGCCTCGCTGTGGGTGGCCAGGATGAGTCCCGCGTCCACGCCGACGTAACCGCCCGGCACCGAGAAGGAGTTGATGGTCGGATCGTCGATGATGAAGAAATGAAATGTCTGGCCGGCGGCGCTCGAGTGGGCGACGAGCTTCTGCCCGAGCTGCTGGATGTACTGGTTGAGTTCCGGATCCTGGACGATATTGAGCTCATGGCGTGCGCGGCGCATGAAGTCCGCGCCCAGCTGCTTTTCCTGCTGCGGCGAAACGACGGCATACGCCGGGTTGCCGAGGTCCGGCAGGCTGGAGGTTGCGGCCTGCGCGTTGCCGAGCATCGCCGCCAGGGCTGCGACGAGGAACAGGGAATGCTTGCGGAATTTCGCCATCATTTCCATCGGGTGTCTTCGCGTTCGGGACGGTTCATCGATCGCCCGCCGGCGCCACGATGCCCACCGGCCGGCTGTGCCGCCGTCCCTCAGTCCGCTTCAGTGCAGGGGTATCGGAGGCTGGCCCGCCCTGGTTCCCGGATGGGTCAGGCAGTGCGACCTTCGGCCCGCATGATAGGGGGAGGATAGCGCACCGGGTTTGATCCGTCATGACGGGCCCGGCCTGTCCTTATAGATCGTTGGCCGGACACGAAGTTTCAGCACCGCCGCGCCCGCCGGGATTACTTTCCCATGTGCGGAGACGACGAGTAGCGCTCCATGCTCGTGCGGCCAGCCCAGGTGCCCTCGCTCAGCACCGCCTCCGGGATGTAGAACTGATCCTCCTTGGCGACCGGAATGACTTTCACGATCTTCACGATATCCGCGTACGCGAATTTGCGCAGCATCCCGCTCTGGTCGGTCATGCGCGCCACCATGAACTGATCGTAGAGGCGGTAGGGATAGATGTTCGCCGGGCGAAGTTTGCCCTGCGGATCGCGCCAGGTGATGGTGTAGCGGGTATGCGGAGCAAAGTCCTCTTTCTTCACGCGGATAACCTCCGGGTTGTTGGCGGGACGGGTGCGCGCAGCGCGGCTCGACGGTCGGCTGGGCTCCTTCCCGTGCTGTACGATAACCATCCAGAAGACAAGGGTTTAGCGCCTGTGCCGGCCGCGGCCCTATGGCAAATTGCGCCGGAACCGGCTAGTCTAACGCAACTCAAGCAGTTTTGAATCTACTAATATACTAATTGATCGTATCATTCTATTTCCTGACGAGGGATTATACAATGTACGGGTTCGATGAGTTGGAAGTATCCGAGCTGAATGGGTTGCTGCAGGCCGACGGGCAGCCCATCGAGCTCATCGACGTGCGCACGCCCGCGGAGGTGGCACGGGGTGCGATACCCGGAGCGCGCAATATTCCTCTGCACCTGTTGCCCATGCGTGAACACGAGCTGGGCGCGGCGCAGCATGTGGTGTTTTACTGCCAGACGGGCGCCCGTTCGGCACAGGCATGCGCGTTTCTGGCGGCACGGGGGCGGCGGAACATCTATAATCTGCGCGGCGGTATCCGGGCCTGGCTGCACAGTGGTCAGCCGGCAGCCGCAGTCAACGTGGTATAATCAGGAAATTTAAAGGAAGCAGTGCGCATTCGGTGGTCCGCAGACACGCCATGACGGCGGTCGACGGAGGATGCAGGACGAGCCGGGTGCGGGGTAGATGTCGGGGGTTGAACATGAGTGTTGCCGTCTAATTCCGAACAGGAGGAAAAAATGGCTGATAAAGAGCTTGATGCACGTGGACTGAATTGCCCGCTTCCGATTCTGCGGACCAAGAAGATGCTGAATGAACTGACCGGTGGCCAGACGCTGCGCGTAGTCGCGACCGATCCCGGCGCCGTGAAGGATTTCCAGGCCTTCGCCAAGCAGACCGGCAACGAACTGGTTGAGTCGGCAGAGGCCAACGGCGAGTATACGTTTGTACTGAAGAAGAAAGCCTGACCGGTCCGGCGGCGACGGCTGCGCGAACCGGGATACCTTTATTCGAGGAGAAATTCACTTTTATGTCCGAAGCCAAGAAGCTGGCGATCATCGCGACCAAGGGTACGCTCGACTGGGCCTATCCGCCGTTTATCCTGGCCTCCACAGCCGCCGCCCTCGGGTACGACGTGCAGGTCTTCTTCACGTTCTATGGGCTGCAGCTGCTGCGCAAGAAGCTGGACCTCAAGGTGAGCCCCCTGGGTAACCCCGGTATGCCGATGAAGATGCCGTTCGGGCCGAAGTGGTTCAAGGGCATAAACTGGAACATCCCCAACCTGGTGCAATCGCTGGTACCGGGCTACGAGGCCCTCGCCACCACCCTGATGAAGCAGACGGTCAAGAACAACGGGGTGGCATCGATCCCCGATCTGCGGGAACTGTGCCGCGAAGCCGAAGTCAAATTCATCGCGTGCCAGATGACGGTGGAGCTGTTCGGGTTCGAGCACAGCGATTTCATCGACGGGCTCGAGTTCGGCGGTGCCGCGACGTTCTTCGAATTCGCCGGCGAATCCGATATCTGCCTGTTCATATAACAAAGCAAGAATGGCTGCCCGGCCGGGCCGGAATCGGATCCACCGACCCCACGCGGTCCGGCAGGGCGGCTGTTGTACGGTGCAGGCGCTTCCTGGAACGGAAGCACAGCGGTTCCTTGTTTTTCAGTCTTCTTTTTAACTGACCAGTAAGCAGTATTCCGGGATGCCTTCGGGGCCGGCTATGACGCTCCCGGGTGTTCTGTTTTTCCGGAAGGGCGTATACTTGACCAATGCAGTCAGATTAGATATAAGTACATGGTGAAATTCTAATAAGATTCGGAGATCCTTGATGGCGACGTATGCTGAAATGCAGGAAATCTACGATGATATCCGCAGCGATTTCCGTTACGACCATGATCTCAACGGCTGTCTGAACTGCGGTATCTGCACCGCCACCTGTCCGGCCGCACATTACTACGATTTCAGTCCGCGCGAGATCGTACAGCTGCTGTGGACCGAGAACGTCGAGCAGATCTACGACGCCATGCAGGAGAAGATCTGGGCCTGCGCGCAGTGCATGACCTGCGCCGCGCGCTGTCCGTTCAAGAACTCGCCCGGCGGCCTCATCGCCATCATGCGCGAGGTGTCCATCAAGCACGGCATGCAGTCCGCCAAGGACGTGCTGCGTCCCTTCGGACGCGTCATGCTCAAGCTCATCACCACCGGCAACCAGCTGTCGCCGGACATGATCCAGCCCGATCATTTTCCCGACTGGGGTCCGAACATCCAGAAGGTCGAAGGCAATCTCAAGCTGCTGCGCAAGGCCATCCCGGTGCGCACGCTGCAGACCACCGATACCGCCTGGGACGTTTCGCTCAAGACCTCGGTCGAGATGTACACCATCTGGGAGATGACCGGCGTGCTGACGTCGCTGGAGATCGTCGACGAGAATCTGTTCGACGTCATCCAGGATTTCATCGACGAGAAGCGCGAGGACTACCAGGACTGGCTCGAGGAGCAGGAAGAAAAGAAGTGACGCCGGGGCAGATGCCCGACGCCAATGGTGCAGTCTGAAATCGCAAGGAGTACCCAGCCATGAACCCGAAAGACTTTACCCCCGGCAACCACAACATGACCGCCCAGGGCGCGGGCCCCGGCACGATGAAGCCCGGCTTCCACAACACCGATGGCCAGGGAATCGCCGGCCACGGTTCGTTCTTCCAGCCGACCAACCTCTCGCCCGAGGAGGCGTCGAAGGCGACCGAGTGGGTGCGCAAGCACGTCGACCGCCGCACCATCGACCTCGGCGACCGCATGGAAGACATTCGCGAGCACATGTGGGAGCTCGAGAAGGACGGCCAGATCATCGTGCACCGCATCGGCGACCAGCACGAGCCGAAGACCGTCAAGACGCTGTTCGGCTGGGACAAGAAGATCCCCACCAAGCAGCTGTGGCATCACAAGTCCTGCGGGCAGTGCGGCAACATTCCCGGCTATCCCACCTCGCTGCTGTGGCTGATGAACAAGTTCGATTTCGTGCCCGGCAAGGATTACCTGGACGAGACCGACCAGACCTCGTGCACCGCGTGGAATTATCACGGGTCGGGCATCGGCAACGTCGAGTCGCTGGCGGCGGTGTTCCTGCGCAATTTCCATCAGGCCTATGTCTCCGGCAAGCAGCATGGCTTCGAGCTCGGGCATTTCTTTCCGCTCGTGCACTGCGGCACTTCCTTCGGGAACTACAAGGAGATCCGCAAGTATCTGGTCGAATCTGCGGAACTGCGCGAGAAGGTGACCAAGATTCTCGGCAGGCTGGGCCGCCTGGTCGACGGCAAGATCGTCATTCCCGAGGAGATCGTGCACTACTCCGAATGGGTGCATGTGATGCGCAACCGCATCGCCTCGGAGCTCCAGACCATCGACGTGTCCAACATACGGGTGACCATGCATGTCGCCTGCCATTACTACAAGATGATCCACGAGGATGCGGTGTACGACCCCGAGACGCTCGGCGGGAACCGGACCGCGATCGGCACCGCCCTGGCGCAGTCGCTGGGCGCGCAGGTGATCGACTACTCGACCTGGTACGACTGCTGCGGATTCGGATTCCGGCACATCATCTCGGAGCGTGAATTCGTGCGCTCCTTCACCATGGACCGGAAGATCCGCGTGGCCAGGGAGGAGGCGAACGCCGATGTGATGCTCGGCAACGACACCGGGTGCATTACCACCATGGACAAGAACCAGTGGATCGGCAAGGCGCACGGCAAGAACTTCCAGGTTCCGATCATGGCCGACGTCCAGTTCGCGGCGCTCGCCTGCGGAGCGGATCCGCTCAAGATCGTGCAGCTGCAGTGGCACGCCTCGCCGTGCGAGGAGCTGGTCGAGAAGATGGGTATCGACTGGAACAAGGCCAAATCCGAATTCGAGAACTATCTCAAGCAGGTCGAGCAGGGTAACATCGAGTATCTCTACAATCCCGAACTGGCATTGGGAGGCAAGGCCTGAAAATGCAGAACACTGTGCTAGTAGTCGGTGGCGGCCCGGCCGGGCTGTCCGCCTGCGCCGGGGTGATCGGTGCAGGCAAGAACGTGGTGCTGGTGGAGAAGGAGGACCGCCTGGGCGGCGCGCCCATTCTCTCCGGCTATGCCAAGCTGGTTCCGTCGGGCGAATGGGCGAAGGACGCGATGGGCCGCATGATCAAGCGGGTCGAGGATTCCGCGCTCGCGAAGATCCACACGGGCACCCGGGTTGTCAGCCTGGACGGCAGCGTCGGTGACTTCACGGCCACGCTCAGCAACGGCGAGCGGGTGAGTGCCGGCTCGATCGTGCTGACGACCGGCTTCACCCACTTCGATTCGATCAACAAGCCGGAGTGGGGCTTCGGGACATTCGAGGACGTGCTCACCACCACGCAGATGGAACAGATGGTGGCGGGCGGCAAGATCGCCTGCCCCTCCGACGGGCGCGTTCCCGAGCGGGTATGCATCCTGCTGTGCGTCGGCTCGCGCGACCGCCAGATCGGACGCGAGTGGTGCTCGAAGATCTGCTGCACGGTGTCCACGAACCTGGCGATGGAGATCAAGGAGATCTCGCCGCAGACCGATGTCTTCATCTACTACATGGATATCCGCACCTTCGGTCTGTACGAAGACAAGTTCTACTGGAAGTCCCAGGAAGAGTTCAAGACGAAGTTCGTGAAGGCGCGCATCGCCGAGGTGACCCGCGCCCCCGACGGAAAACGCCTGCTGGTGAAGGGCGAGGATACGCTGGTGAAGCGTCCGATCGTCATTCCCTTCGACATCGTCGTGCATGCCATAGGCATGGACCCGAACGTGGAGAACACCGAGATCGCGCGGGTGTTCGGCATCGGGCTGGAGAAGCACGGATTCATCGATCGTGCCGAGCATTACACCAATACCTGCGGCAGCACGCGCCGCGGGATCTATGTGGCGGGCGCCGCGCTGGGGCCGGAGACCATCGACGACTCCATCTCCCAGGGACAGGCCGCCGCCTCGCGCGCGCTGGCGGACCTGTATGCTCTGGTTCAAAAAACAGCCTGATCAGGCTGCTCCGGCAGGCGGCCATCACGACGTCATCGTACCGGTGACGCTGGCCGTGGGCATGGATGCGGGCATCTTCCGCAGCAAGTTCGCGGTGCTGCTCGAGGTGCTCGGCGAAAGCGGCGGGGCGGACGTCTTCCTGGATGCGCTCGCCAGCAAGAGCCGGATGTTCCGGGAACTGCTCGATCCCGGGCGCATCGAGGGACTCACGCGGGACGGCATCGAGACCCTGCTCGAGACGGTCATGCCGGCGCGCAAGCGCCTCGGACCGGTGCTCGTGCAGATGGACGAACAGGGATTGACCGCGGCGGTGCGCGCGCTGCTTTACGGAACGGGCGCCCTGGAAGCAAGGATGCAGAGGTTCGTGGATGTGCTGCCCGCTGCCGGCGCCGACCAAAAGTCGGAGCGCAAGCTCAGGCGCGCAGGCTGGGACTTCGCCGCCGAACTCCTGCACTTCCGTGCCCCGCAGCGCTATCCGCTGATGACGCGCTGGGTCTGGGACCAGTCGACGATGAGCGGTGCGGTCCGCGAGCTGCTGCCGGGCGGGGATACGAACAACGACATCGCGCTCGGAAGCGCACCGGGAATGTACGAGGCGGCACGCGCCTGGGTCGCCCAGCAGATGGCGGCGCAGGGCGTGTACCGCGAGCCGCTGTTCGCGGTGGACCTGTTTCTCGCCCATGCCTATGCGGACTACATGCGTGCGATGTCGAGCGGCATGGGCCTGATGAATTCGGATTTCGGCGGCAAGGCCGATCCGATGGAGCCGGTGTGCAAGCTTCTCGGGATCGACGAGCCGCGGCGCAGCGGCGGGTCGCGGTTGAAGAAAGTGACGCTGCATTGATTACGGCGCGGAATTGGAGAGGGGTGTGAATGGCCATTCATGAGAAATCGCTGATCGATCCGGACCGGATCATGACGCACGAGTCGCTGGTGGTGGACGGCGTTGACGTCTCCGGGCACTGGAACACCATGGTCGCACCGCGTTTCCTGAGCGACTATGACGATGATTTCGTCAACGTCATCCGCGCGTATCCGGGCGGCGAGAACGTGCACCGCTGCTGGCAGTGCGGCTCGTGCACCAACTCCTGCACCATGTACGCGCAGAACACGGACTTCAACCCGCGCTACTGGATCTACCTCACCAATCTCGGCCTGAAGAGCGAGATCCTCAAGGACAAGGACATCATCTGGACCTGCGTTTCCTGCAACAAGTGCACCAACATCTGCCCGAAGGACGTGCGTCCCGAAGGCGTCATGAAGGCGCTGGCGCACTGGCTGGAGGATGAAGGCCATACCGACAAGACGCGCTCGTCGATATTCGACGAGGAGTTCACCGGTCAGGTCCTTGACCACGGCCGCATCGAGGACGCCCACGTGGTGATCAATTTCCTGCGCAAGACCAAGCAGCCCTATTTCCAGGACTGGCTGATCGAGGCGGTCAAGCGCCTCATGCGGCACATGCCGGTAGGCATGCTGACGATGCTCGGATGGAATTTCCTGTTCACGCCCAAGACCCGCTCCTGGGGCCGCACCGGCGAGGTGCTGAGGGAGTATGTGCGCGAGCAGAAGGCAGCGGCGCATGCGCGCATGAAGGAGGCCGCTCATGTCTAAGGTTGCCTATTATCCGGGCTGCGCGCTCGAGGGAACGGGGGGTCCGTACGACAAGTCCACGCGCGTGCTCGTCAAGGAGCTCGGACTGAGCATGGATACGCTGGTCGACTGGAACTGCTGCGGTGCCATGGAGGCGAAGAACGTCCACCCCATGCTTCAGACCTACATGTCGGCGCGCAACCTGGCCATTGCCGGCGAGCGCATGGGCTACGACACCGTCATGGCGCCGTGCAACGGCTGCTACCACAACCTGAAGAAGGCGGAGTACGAACTCGCGACCTCCCCTCAGGCGCTCGAGACCGTGCAGGATCTTGCCCGCAAGTCGGACGACCCGGTGTACCGGGGCGATGTGCGCACGCTGCATCTGCTGGAATGGCTGATGGAGGAGCTCGGCCCGGAGGGCATCAAGCGCAAGATGAGCAAGAGCCTCAAGGGGATCAAGATCGCCAACTACTACGGCTGCATGTACACGCGCCCGCGCCAGATATTCCCCGAGAAGGACCAGGGGCCGGGTTCGGAGTCGAGCTACAAGCCGCACTATATGGACGACCTGCTGGCCGCGGCCGGGGCAGTCAACGTGGATTACCCCCTGAAGACGGCATGCTGCGGCGGGGCGCATACCCTTTCGGATGCCGACACCTCCACGCAGCTGGTGCTCAACCTGCTGCAGGCGGCGGAGGACTCCGGCGCCGAGGTCATCGCCACCGAATGCCCGACCTGCCATTCCGGCCTCGAGATGCACCAGGTGCGGGCCGAAAAGGAGTTCGGGATCACGACCCGCGTGCGGATTCTGTACTTCACCCAGCTGCTCGGGCTGGCCCTGGGGCTGTCGCCGCGCAAGCTCGGGATACACGAGAACATCAGCGATTCGATGGACTTTCTGAAGGAGAAGGGCGTGACCTGAGTGGCTGTGCCTGCCGACCGGTGCGGCCGCGCCTGCAGGCGCAGAAAAGAATTCCGGACGCGGAGGATGCAGGACCGGGGATGGAATGCGGCACAATACGCCCGGGTCGCCCCGCTCTGCAGCGCATGCCGGGGCGGGAGCAGCGCGGGTCTGAATTCCCGGTGTCCGGCCTGCGTTATAATTCCTCAGCCCCCACTACACCTGATAAGGAGGAAGCAGGGCCTGTGCAGTCAGTCCGCGTGACGGCACGCGACGGCGGTGGGCATCGTCCGGTCGCGCAGCGGGTCCGATCACATCATGCAGTATAACGGCTGCGAATTCCGTCCCGAGCTTCATTATGACAAGGACTTCCAGATCTGGATCCGGCCCGAGCAGGACGGAACCCTCACGGTCGGCATGACGGACATCTCCCAGACCATCGCCGGCAAGATCCTGCATGTGCGGGTACGGCGGCCCGGTACGCTGCGTCCCCGGGGCAAGCCCGTCGCCACCGTCGAGAGCGGCAAATGGGCGGGCCCGATTCCGAATCTCTTCGACTGCGTGATCGAGGCCGGCAATCCGCGGGTGCTGGCGGAACCGGCGCTGCTCAATATCGAACCCTATGAGGCCTGGGTGGCCCGGGTCCGGCCGAGCGGCGGGGTGGAGCAGGCGCTGCAGCGCCTGCTGACGGGGCAGCAGGCGGCCGACGGCTATGCCGAGCGCTGCCGCAAGGAAGACATCCACTGCAAGCGCAGTGCGAGGTGACCGATGATGGATTCAAAGGCGGGACAGTCCGCGCAGGATCAGTATCTGGACCACGAGGGCAAGAGCGTCGTGATCGTCATGACCAGCGGACCGAGCACCCCGCAGCGCTGCGCCACGCCGTTCTATCTCGGCGCGCTGCTCGCCTCGATGGACGCCGATGTGAAGATCTTTTTCACGATGGAGGGTGTCAATCTCGTGAAAAAAGGCGTGCCCGAAACCCTGACGGCCATGCCGGGGGGCAAGCGTATCATCGAGTTCATGCGCGACGCCAAGGCGGCCGGAGTCAGGATGTATCTGTGCTCGCCGGCGCTGCCCGGCTATGAAATCGATCCGCGCACCGACATCATCGCCGAAATCGACGAGATTTCCGGCGGCGGCGTGCTGGCGGACCTGATTCTTTCCTCGGACAAGGCCTTGTTTTTCTGAGTCGCGCACGCCAAGGTTGATCCCGGTACGGCTTTGGGGGTAAATAGCGGGTTTCTCGTTCCGTTCAACTTTTTTCAGTGTGGGAGGCATGGCAATGGGCGCAGTGCGCGGATGCAATATTCCGGATAATCTGTCCTACAACGTCGAGAACAATGCTTGGGTGCGCAAGGATAGCGACGGCACGGTCACGGTCGGTGTGACCTCCTATGCCTGCTCGCTCGCCGGCGAGATCGTGTCCTATACCCCCAAGAAGGTCGGCAGGTCGATCGAGAAGGACAAGTCCTGTGCGACCGTCGAGTCGGGCAAATGGGTCGGTCCGGTGAAGTCGCCGGTCGCCGGTGAGGTGGTGGCGGTCAACGATGCGGTTACGGGCAAGCCCGGGCTGATCAACAAGGACCCCTACGGAGAAGGCTGGATCATCCGGCTGAAACCCGCGAACTGGGACGCAGACTCGGCCGCGCTGCTCAGCGGGGCCGCGGCGATGAGTGCTTTCGAAAGCAAGATGCAGGCGGACGGCTTCAAGGGCTGCTAGTGCCGGGGTGCCGCGCGGTGGCGCCGGACGCGGTCCGGCACGGGCGCTGCGGGATGCACGGCGTGGCGCTTCGGCCGCCGCCGCAGCGCAGCCGGCGCGCGACGGCACCGGGCGGGTATTGAAGCGGCCGATCACTGGGACTACCGGAAATGAACGAATGGCTCGATGTCGTCGCACAGGTGGAGGCCATGGAGGACCTGCCGCTCAACGCCCGGCTCGTGGGCGAACTGCAGGAGCGCTGGTCGGGACTGGCCGCCTCGGCGCGCAGTGAGATCAACTTCTACACGCCCACCTTCAAGTCCTTCCAGACCTCGGAAATCTCCGGCTGCGGCAAGAATGCCTGGCCGGCCGTCTCGATCACCGGCGGCGACTGCAAGCTGCAGTGCGACCACTGCAAGGCGAAGATCCTGGAGCCCATGATTGCGGCACGCACGCCCGAGGCGCTGTGGCGCGTGGTCGGCGACATCGTGGCCGACGGCGCGGGTGGCATGCTGCTCACCGGCGGCTCGAATCACCGCAATGAAGTGGAATACGGTCCCTTTTATCCCACGATACGCCGCATCAAGGACAGCCATCCCGGTTTCCGGATCGCACTGCATACGGCACTGGTCGACGCGGCCGGCGCGCGCGCGATGGCCGATGCCGGCATCGATGTGGCGATGATGGATGTGATCGGGTCCCAGGACACGATCACCCAGGTCTACCATCTGCGCCGCAGGGTGGACGACTTCGAACGCACCCTGGAGGTGCTGGTCGCGAGCGGCATGAAGGTCGTACCGCATATCGTCATCGGGCTGCACTTCGGGCGGCTGCTGGGCGAATGGAACGCGCTCGAAATCATCGCACGCCACAAGCCTGACGCCGTGGTGCTGGTCGTGGTCATGCCGTTTTACGCCCCCGCGCACCGTCCGTTCGTGACCCCCGATGCCGCCGAAGTCGGAAGCTTTTTCATGCAGGCGCGCGCGGCGCTGCCGGATATTCCGTTGCTGCTCGGTTGCGCGCGCCCGAGCGGCCAGGCCAGGACGCTCATCGATACCTATGCGGTGATGGCGGGCATGAACGGCATGGCGCATCCTTCCGACGGCATGGTGGAGCTCGCCGCCCGCCTCGAGCGCAGGGTGCGGATCACCCCGGCGTGCTGTTCGATCGCCGTCGGTGACGAGGTCATGGCGGTCTCCGGAAAGGATGCGGGCCTCGAACTCGATCTCGAGGCGATCATCCGGCACGAGCGCGAGCGCCGCCGCGCAGCGGCGCGCCAGGGCGTGTTCGGCCCGATCAAGGTCGTGGGCGACGCCGGTGGCGGCGGATGCCCCGGGACGGGCGGACGGGCATGATCGCGGAACGGGCGCGCTGGCGGGTGATCGATTTCGGGCCGCGCACGGCCGCGCAATACGTCGCCACCAACCGCGCCATACTCGAAGCGCGCCAGCAGGGGCTGGCGCCGAATACGCTTTCGTTCCTGAGCTTCAGCGAACCGGCCGCACTCGTCGGTTTCCATCAAAGCGTCGATCAGGAACTGCGGCGTGACTACTGCCAGGCCCACGGCATCACCATCCAGCGCCGCGTGAGCGGCGGCGGTGCCCTGTATGTGGACAGCACCGTGGTCGGCTGGGAGCTTTATCTCGACCGCAGGACGATCGGCTCGAGCGACATGCTTGACATCGCGCGCCGCATCTGCGAGACGGCCGCGCGCGGCATCCGCAGCCTCGGCGTGGATGCGCGCTTCCGTCCGCGCAACGACATCGAGGTCGGCGGACGCAAGATCGCCGGCACCGGCGGCACCTACGACGGCGATGTCTTCCTCTACCATGGCTCCCTGCTCGTCGATTTCGACGTGGAGCGCATGCTGCGGGTGCTCAAGATTCCGGCCGAGAAGCTGCAGGACAAGGCCATCGCCTCGGCGCGTGAGCGTGTGGCCAACCTCAAGGAGCTTCTGGGCGAGGCACCGCCGATGGAGCGCGTGCTGGGGGTGATGGCGCAGGCGTTTTCCGAGGAATTCGGGGTCGACTTCGAACGCGCCGACGCGCTCAGCCCGGCCGAGGACGATAAGTTTCGCGCGGCGCTCGCCGAAGTCGAGACATCCGAATGGGTGGAGCAGGTCAGCCGGCCGGCGGCGGAAGCGCCCATGCTCGAGGGCGTGCACCGTTCGCCCGGGGGCCTGCTGCGGGTATCGCTCGCGGTGGATCTCGCCAAGGAGCGCATCAAGCAGGCGTGGTTCACCGGCGATTTTTTCGTCAATCCGCGGCGCATGGTCGTGGACCTCGAGGCGGCGTTGCGCGATTCGTCGCTGCCGGACTATCGCGCCACCGTGAACCGGTTCTTCGACGGCTACCCGGCGGAGATGCTGCTGCTGCGGCGCGAGGACTTCGTCGCGGCCATGGCGTGCGCGCTGCAGACGCTCGCCCGCGGCGGCGATGCGGCATCGGGCTGAGCCATGGGCGAACGGCGCGCGGTGGATGTGCTGGTCGTCGGTCTTGGCCCGGGCGGTGCTGCGGCGGCCGGTCGCGCCGCGGCGGCCGGTGCCCGCGTGCTCGCCATCGAGCGCAAGAAGCGCATCGGTGAACCGGTCCAGTGCGCGGAGTTCATTCCCGCGCCCCTGGGCCGCTGGGCGCAGGACGCGGGCGTGCTGCGCCAGCCTATCGAGGGGATGAAGAGCTTCCTGCCCTCCGGCGCGTCCGAGCAATCGCCGTTCCCGGGGCTGATGGTCGATCGCGCACGCTTCGACCGGGCGCTCGCGCGGCGCGCCCGCGAGGCCGGCGCCGAGATCCTGACGGGTGTGCGCCTGACCGGACTGGACGCGTGTGCGCGCACCGCCGTGCTCCGGCTGGCCGACGGCACAAGCGCGACGGTCACCTACCGCGCGCTCATCGCGGCGGACGGGCCGCATTCGCCGGTCGCGCACCAGGCCGGGCTGCCGGCACTTCCGGTGGTGCACACGCGCCAGTATACGGTCGAGCTGCTGCAGCCGTACGCGGACACGGACATCTGGCTGTCGGACGAATTTCCCGGCGGCTACGGCTGGCTTTTTCCGAAGGGGCCGGTGGCCAATCTCGGCATCGGTGCCGACCGGCACTTCGAGGACGACCTCAAGGCGCCGCTCGACCGGCTGCATGCGCGGCTTGTGGCCCGGGGTCTGGTGGGCGGGGCGATCCTGTCCCGGACCGGCGGCGCGATTCCGGTGGGCGGGATGCGTGCGCGTCTCGTTGTGGACTCGATCCTGTTCGTGGGCGACGCGGCCGGCCTGACCCATCCGATCACCGGCGCCGGCATCGCCGCGGCTGTCGAGTCGGGCGAGTGCGCCGGGCGCGCGGCGGCGCGCTTTGCGCGCTCGGGAGAGGAGGCCGTCCTGGCCGGCTACGATGAGGACATGCGCGATCAGTACGGGGCCACGCTCGAGCGCGCGGCGGCGCGGCGCCGGGATCTGGAGCGCCACTGGCGCACGCCGAGCGCCCAGGATGACCGCACGATGCGCCGCGGCTGGATTGCGTTTCCCGAGTATTTTGCACGTTAGCCGTCCGCGCGGGCGCAAGCCCGGACGGGCGAGGAGGCCGGACCGGTTCCGGCGGTTTTGCGACAGCGGAATCTAGAGAGGAGATCACCATGGGTGCCCAGCCAGAGGATGTCACGCCGGTCACGTTTTACCGCCCGGATTACCACGTCAAGACGCCGCACATGCGCTCGCCGGAATACGTGCAGATGTCGACCGCGGCGGCCATCACGCTCGGTCTCATTCCCGGGGCCATGCATCGCACCGGCTGTACCCACTGCCTGAACCTGCTGGTCACCTATCCCGAAGGCTGCCGCGCCAACTGCGCCTACTGCGGGCTGGCGCGGCACCGGGAGGAGGCGCGCGACTACGCCGACCGCAATTTCATACGCGTCGACTGGCCGGCGGTGCACTACGCGGAGGTCATCGAGCGCGTCAAGTCGGGGGCCGATGCGAACCAGTTCGAGCGCATGTGCATCTCCATGATCACCCATCCGGATTCGGATGCCGATACGCGCGTGCTCCTGAAGCGCTGGGTGTCCGAGGTTCCCCGCATCCCGGTGTCGATCCTGTCGAATCCGACGACGATGGAAAAGGACGATCTCATCGAACTGCGCGATCTGGGGGCCGACATCTTCACGGTGGCGCTCGATGCCGTTACGCCGCAGATCTTCGATCGCACGCGCGGCAAGGGGGTCGACAGCCCCCACAAATGGGACAAGTACTGGCGGGCGATCGAGTGGGCGGCAGAGGTCTTCGGGCCGGAAAAGTTCGGCGCACACCTGATCTGCGGTATGGGCGAAACCGAGAAGGAAATTCTCGAAGTGGCCCAGCGCATCACGGACCTGGGTGGCCACAACCACATGTTCGCCTTCTTCCCGGAGCGCGGCTCGCTGATGGAAGACTGGGCGGCGGCCCCGCGTGACCAGTGGCGCCGGGTGCAGCTCGCGCGCTTCATCATCGACTACGCCGGTGGGCATGTCACGCACATGCGCTTTGACGATGAGGGGCGGGTGATCGACTTCGGCGTGCCGGAAGCGGAGCTGGCAACGCTCATCGATTCCGGCAAGCCGTTCCAGACCTCGGGCTGTCCTGGAAAGAGCGACGAGGAGGTCTCGGCCTGCAACCGCCCCTACGGCGATTCCAGCCCCTCCGACATCCGTTCCTTTCCGTTTGCGCTCAACGGCAACGACGTGCGCCTCGTCCGGCGCCAGATGGACGGTGAGGACATCGGCACGCTGTAGCGGCGCAGCGCGGCGAGGCCGCATCCGCATTCTGACACGCGGTTGAGATGGGCCTGCCAATCATCGAGGACCTGTTTGTCATGCTGATCGCCGAAGGGGCGACAGTACTTGCCTGCCCGCTCAATCTCGCATCGGTCTTTTTGTCGACGACCCGCAGGCAGGCACACGCCCCGTGCACCCGCAGTGTGCGCAGGTCGCTGTCACTGTGCTTGGTGATCGGTCCCAGGCGGTTTTTGTTTGCGCTCGAGTGTCGTGTGGGGGCAGCCCCGGCGAGACTGCATAATTGCGCCCGCATTTGAACATGTGCGGATCACCCATGCTGGCCGCCAGTGCCGTCGCGGTCCGAGCTCCGATCGCCGCGCTTCGCATGAGTCGCCGGTTCGCTACACTAGACGTGATCACCGATTATTTGCCACGCGATTATTGCAAATGGCCTTGAACGCCTTGTCGTTGCCGGGGTTCATCAGAACAACCCCTCTCAATGCCATCACCAATACCGTCTCCGGAAGAATGCTTAGCGCTCATGCAGGGTTCGGGGCGACGACTGGCTGCACGACGGTTTGTCAGGGTATGGGGCGTTGCCCCCGCAAGGTGTTCGCCAACATTGATAGTACATCGGCAATTTTCCCTGCCGTTTCTGGTGGCGGCAAAGGGAGTTTGAGACTTTGCGCCCCGGTATCTGGATCACGCTCGATCCAGGGATGCGACGCAGCAGCGGGGTTGCCGGCCGCACCCAGGACTGCAACCAGCTGAACACCAAGCTGAGCTAATGCTTGCCAGGGATCGGACTCGGTGCGCGTGGTCTGGTCCGGAGACGCTTCACGCACAGACTCTGACAGCGGCATCCCGCCAGCGCCGACCTCGGTCTCTGCATTCGCTTGCGGCCCGGATGCCATTTCGGTCACGGGCGCCACGCCTGCCGTTTCTTCGGCCGGCGTCATTGCCTCCCCTCCGCCCATGTGGCCGGTGACATTCTCGACGTCCTTCATGAAGCGGTTGAGGCGCGAGCCGCCCAGCGAGATCTCCCCCGTTCCCCCATCGAGAATTCCGGCCGACAGTGACCGCTTGAAGGCCAGCACCGAGAGCATACCCTCCTCGATCGTTCCCTTGGCGACGAAATTGACGATCTGCACGGGCCGCTTCTGACCCATGCGGTGAATCCGGGCGATGCGCTGTTCGAGCAGTGCCGGGTTCCATGGCAGGTCCATGTTCACGAGAGTGGATGCATGTTGCAAATTCAAGCCCGTCGCCCCGGCATCGGTCGAGAGAAACACGCGGCAGCCGGGATCGTCGCGGAAGCGTTCGACAAGCGCCGGGCGCTTCTCCGAGGGAATTCCGCCGTGGAAGCTGACGTAGCCGATGCCGCGTGCTTCCAGACGCCGGATAACGATGTCGTGGGTACGCGTCCATTGGCTGAACACCACGGCCTTGGCGTCCGGTTGCTGGAACAGACCGTCGAACAGCGCCGCCAGCTCGTCCGCCTTGACGCCGTGATCGGTTTCCTGATCCAACAAATAAGTGCTGTTGCAAGACATGCGCATGTTCTGCAGGGCGCAGGTTAGCCGCCGTTGGTCCTTGTCCGAGAGGAATTTCATCTTGCGCCAGCGCTGCACTATCCTGGTCACGATCTCCGCGTTTTCCTGGTGGTAAGTCATCTGCAATTCAGTCATCGGCACCAGCAGGTTCTGGTCGGTGCGTTCCGGCAACTGCATCAGGACTTCCGATTTGCGGCGGCGGATCATGATCGGGGCCAGGGTCTGGCCAATCCTTTCCAGCCCGGTGTAGCCGGTGACGCGCCCGTGCTCGTCCTTGACCTGATGCTCATGCAGCAATCTCCAGGTTGGCCCGAGGCGGTGCTG
>JAKASJ010000077.1 GCA_021819085.1 Pseudomonadota bacterium
GATCGCTCGCATCTGGCGCCTCAGTTGGCCGCGATCCGATTGCGTGCGGGCGGACGGGCGGCGATCTCGGCCACCAGCTTCCGCGTCATGGCCGCGATGAAGTCGTGGTCGGATTTCACCTGCATCACGAAGCTATCAGGCCCGGCGATAACGTGGTCGCGATAATACTTCACGATACCGCCGGGCGGATCAACGTGGGGTACCAGCCCAGCAGTTCTCATTTTGGTTTGAGTCGTAGCTAGCAGCGATGCACAGGCGGTGGAAACCGGGCCGCTGGGGTCGGCGGCTGGCCGGCGACCCGAGGAGACTGAGTCTGAATTGCAACAGTCCCGGACAAATCGGGCCAGTCGGGAGATTCGCGGCTTCCGGCGCGGAGCACTCTTCGATTCGTTGTGCGCGTGCAGGTCCTCGACCGCCTCATCGACTCGTTGCGTCGCTGCTGCCAGTCGCTTCGCGACCGGCGGCGGGGCAAGAACACGCAGTATGAGATGGCGGATTTTGGGCTGGCCGCATTCGCGGTGTTCTTCATGCAAAGCCCGTCGTTCCTGGCGCACCAGCGGCATTTGGCGACGGGCCGGGGCAGTTCGAACTGCGAGACACTGTTTGGCATGACCAAGATTCCCGGCGACGGCCAAATCCGCACCATGCTCGATCCCATCGACCCCGTGCAGTTCCAGCCGGTGTTCGCTGATGCCATGGACGAATTGGAGCGATCCGGCGGCATGGGCCGCTTCCGTCATCTGCGCGGCCTTGATGGCGGTCATGTGTTGATTGCGCTGGACGGCACGGAGTATCACCGCTCCACCGAGATCCACTGCCCGGCCTGCTCCACTCGCAAGCGCAAGGATGGCATCGAGTATGTCCATGCCATGCTGGCAGCGACGCTGGTCGGCCCCGGCCATAACCGCGCGGTGCCGCTGCCGCCGGAGTTCATCGTTCCGCAGGATGGGCACGACAAGCAGGACTGCGAGAGCTGCGCCGCGCGGCGCTGGCTGGCGGCGCACGGCGGCCGTTATGCGCGGCTCAAGCCGGTGTATCTCGGCGATGACCTGTTCTCCCGCCAGCCGATCTGCCAGGCGGTGCGGGACGTCGGCGGCCACTTCCTGTTCGTCTGCAAGCCCAGCTCGCACCCGACGATCGAGGAGTACCTCCGCGGCATCGCCTTGGAAGAACTGAAGCCGCCGAGGAAGCGCGGCCGCCAGCGGGTCACCTACCGCTGGCTGTGCGATCTGCCGTTGCGCGGCGATGCCGCTGCCATGACCGTCAATTGGCTGATGATCGAGATCGCCAATGCCGACGGCAAGGTGACCTACCGCAACAGCTTCATCACCGACCTGCCGGTTGGACGCGACAGCGTGGTCGAACTGGCGGCCTGCGGTCGGGCGCGATGGAAGATCGAGAGTGCGCCGCAGGCGCACACAAGAAGGAGGTTCGCGATGAACTGACCGATTGTGTCGAAGCTGCGTGAGAGATGGAGGAAGGCCCTCCGGAGTCGGCTTCCGAGAGCAGGCTCCAAACCACCCCAGGCTGCTGCGGTAAAGAGCCGTGGTGGTGAGCACTGGGGTCAAAGCGTCGAGGACGTACCTCGAGCAGGTAGGGATCAGCAGAGACGAACGAAAGTGAACCCTCGATGACGCGTCGTAATCCAGAGACTTGTCGTCAAAACCAGGGGCGTTTCCATCTCCTGGAACGAGCCTGCCGGGTGCTCGGTGACTGGGCAGGCGGCGGCCGGCGTATAGGGGGCGTGACTCTGATCCGGGCTCTCATGCGGAACTGCGGGAACCAGCCGTTCCGATGCCAAGGGAGAAGCACAAGCGGCATCGACCGTGAGGCGAGAGTACCGAAGCGGAACGCTGGGGCGGACCGCCCTGTAGGAGCGAGGAAGGCCGGTAATGTGGCCGGAGCAAAGGGGGCGGATCAAGCCGCCGTATTTCGAGTGCAACTGGCGACAGGAGGACACCCGTGAATACGGCAAAGCCGTTCATCATCCCGAAACGGCTGGTGTACGAGGCCTTCAAAGCCGTGAAAGCCAACGCGGGCGCTGCCGGCGTGGACAAAGAGACGATCGAAGACTTCGAAGCGGACTTGAAGAACAACCTGTATCGGATCTGGAACCGGATGTCGTCGGGGAGCTACTTCCCGCCGCCGGTGAAAGCGGTGGCCATTCCGAAGAAGAATGGTGGGGAACGCATTCTTGGCGTCCCGACCGTGGCAGATCGCGTGGCTCAGATGGTGGTCAAGCTGCTCCTTGAGCCGAGACTGGAACCGATCTTCCTGCCAGACTCCTACGGCTATCGGCCCGGGAAATCCGCGCTCGACGCCGTGGCGATTACGCGCAAGCGGTGCTGGCGATACGATTGGGTTCTGGAATTTGACATCAGGGGCCTGTTTGACAACATCGACCACACGCTGCTCGGACGGGCGTTGGAGAAGCACGCGGAGTGCAAGTGGGTGCGGCTCTACATCGGGCGATGGCTGACGGCGCCTCTGCAACAAGCGGACGGAACTTTGGTCGATCGGACCAAGGGGACCCCGCAGGGCGGTGTTGTCAGTCCTGTCCTTGCCAACCTCTTCATGCATTATACGTTTGACGCCTGGATGACGCGAACGTTTCCTGGCGTGCCCTGGTGCCGCTATGCAGACGATGGACTGGTACACTGCAAGACTGAAGCCGAGGCGCTGACCATCAAGGCGGCGCTCGCAGTGCGGCTTGCAGAGTGCGGCCTCGAAATGCATCCAGAGAAGACGCAGGTCGTCTACTGCAAGGACGGAAGTCGGAAGGGCAAGTACCAGAGCACAAAGTTCGACTTCCTCGGGTACACCTTCCGGCCGCGGGTCGTGAAGAACCGCAAGCGGGACAGTCTGTTTGTGAGCTTCACGCCGGCGGTCAGCTCGAAAGCCTTGAAATCCATGCGGGAAGCCACGCGAAAGCTGAACTACCGGAACCGCACGGAACTGAGCCTGCGGGACATCTCCCGGCTGCATAACCCCGTCCTGCGGGGCTGGGTGGCATACTATGGGAGGTTCTACCCCTCGGCGATGTACCCAGTCTTCCGACACTTCAACAAGACGTTGGTGGCCTGGGCGGTGCGGAAGTACCGACGGCTCCAGAGGCACAAGACACGGGCCAGCCTCTTCCTCGAAAAGGTGGCAGAGGAGCAGCCCTATCTGTTCGTACATTGGCAAAACGGGACGGTGGGTGCGTTTGCTTGATGGGAGCGGTGTGAATCGAGAGGT
>JAKASJ010000010.1 GCA_021819085.1 Pseudomonadota bacterium
CGAGAGCGTGATAGTCCATGGACTTTTTCTTGGCATACTTCACCTCCAGTGGAGGGAAATATGCTCCGAATCGCCGGTGATTGCCACATTTTATACGTCACTATATTTACGGATGTGTGTACTAAGGTTGGCGCGTTATGAGCCCTGACCACGCTTTTTTGGGATTCAGAACCGCAGCATTCTGGAAACGACCACCATCACACCAACGATGGCGACTAGCGTCAAAAAATGGGACAGCAGATCAAAATCGCTCTCTAGCACCTCCCCGGGGCCTTTACGGCAGCCGGCCAATAGGCCCGTCTCTAGGATCGCACCGGTCGAATGAGTTCCTGGCTTTCCACCCCCGGGTTCACTAATTCATCCGCTCCTCAGTTCAGTGCACGCAGCTTTGCAGTATCCATGCAGCAGACTTCCATGCGCACATTTGCGAAATTTCCGGTAGCGTTGAAGGTCGGTGATCCTGCACTTTCAAAGTATTCTGGCTTTAAGAATCCCGTCGCACGCGAAGGGTCAGCCTAACCCAGGCGGTGAAGTCCACGCTGTCGCCGTGCAATGCGCGCGTCTCCGCGGCTATCGCTCTGTACGGATCAAATTTCGAACGGTCCCGGCATTGCCGGACGGATAGTCACTCAATCCGGGTCTCGACACGCACCTGCTTCCAGGCGGCCTCACCATCGAGGACGTTGCGCTTCGACGATCGCGTTGATGCATTATCCACCAGCCGGGTCCGCTCGCATGCTTCCGATTGTGACATCGCCCGGCTTAGCGCGATCAATGCGGCGAGTATGGTGAGAAGGCTCCCTGGAATCCAGATGATCATGCCCCCGATCTGCTGGTCGGTGAGCGGCGAGATCGGGAAAAATCGCCCGCAGATTTCGTAAACCGGGTAAAGATCGTGCCGTGACAAGCCGATGATGGCTCCGGCCAAAATCATCGGCACCATCACGAACGTCAGCATGAGCATCCGTGCACCCTGACCCACTCGGGCTTCGGGATACGGCCGAGGGTCGAGTACCAGCCACCAGAACGGGAGATCGCTGATAACCACACTCCAATTCATCAGGGTGTAGACCCAATTACTCAGCATGGCATCGAATTGGACCGGCGGCCACAACCAGAAGCACAAGCTTGCGACGAACATCGCTGTCGCCGTCCAGGGATCGAATATGAGCCGGGATGACGATCGAAGGGCGGCGCTCACGCCGCGCAGACGGGCACGGACGGGCGAAGGAACACCTCTTGCGAGTGCAGAGCCCGGCGCGGAGAAGGCAAGCAGGAAGGGCCCCACGTCCTGCAGCACGAAGTGCTGCAGGCGGTGTACGAAGAACATGTGCCCCGCGTAGTAGTCCCACTTGGTCTGAAGTGCCGCGTAGATGAGCGCAAGACCCAAGTAGAAGGCAAAGCGCCGCCTCGCCGGGGCAGGAGACACCGCATCGCGAGCGCCACGCATATATAGCATTGCCGCGACCAAGACCACTCCCAATACAGTCGGCGAGAAGTTCCAGGGAAGGAAGAAGTCAAACACGAATGTCGAATTCACAACTTTCTGTCCACAGGAAATGTCCAACTCCGCCGCCGGCGCTTCGCATCAGAGCGCGATGTCAGGGGCATCTGCTCGCACTCCTCAACACCACACTGTACCCGCCCAAGCCCACATGGTTCCTCGCCATCGCGGACCTTCGTCAGCACTCTGCGGTTTCCTCTCTTCGGGACTATCCGATGCCTCTCAGGCACCATCGCGCAGGAACAGCCCGGCTCGCACGTACAGATCCGGGACAATCCTTGAATAGGTGCAATCATTTCGCCAAATCGCCACGAAGGCCTGGCTTGACGTCCAGTCTTGGACTCAGACTAGGATAATATATTCAGTGCACGGCAACAATGCGCACAACAGGGGCCCGGTCATGAATGTCGTCACGACCGCCATGATGACAAACATTGTGAACATTTCTGCCAGAATTTAACGAAGACCATAACGGATGTTCGATCCGATCAGTTCTATCAGTGCACGCATGCTCACATAAAGAGAGCCCGGAATTGTCGCTTCCACGCCATCTGCAGCCTGTACGGGGAGGCAGATCTGGACAGACCGCTTCGTCGCATCGCCAAAACAATTCCGGAAACCAGACCGAATGACATCGATGCCCATGCTAGAAGCTCCAGAAAATATAAGTGGTGCCGACCATACGTATGCCGCGCTCCTGCGTTGCGAGGTGGAGATCCTAACCGATCTCCTCAATCGCCTGGATGCCGCCCTTGGACTGGCATTCGCCAACGATATCTACACGGATGAAACCAACGGCTGACCTGCGGCCCAGGGGGTTCTGACCGGACGCGTACAAACCAGCGGGAAAATCCGGATTTTTATGTAGTCTCTCCCTAACACTTCCCGGCCCGGGCATACCGCCATTCGGCACACCCCATCGCATGCGGCTCACACAGATTACTGAGCAGCCCGACTAATAGCGCACAGCTTATCAGGCAACGTGGCGAACATGCTGTTCGAGAAACAGGTCTTGGATCACCCGGGGCTGCATCTGGGCCCAATACAAATGGCTGCGCACAAGGGTCATCATCTCGCCTTTGTCGCACAGGCGGCTCTTGCACAAGCCGCTGGTCTTTGCTTCATGGCTAAGCAGTTCATCCGAATTCGGTTCAGATCAATACCCCGGCAGATGAACCAGTCACAGACGTTGCACATTGGCTTCCTCTTATATGTTTTTCTCCATATTGAGCTCGATACCGCGAATCACGAGCTGTAGCCGAGTCGTGCCACGGTACGTCTGCGCATCCAAGGAAAACGCCAGGCGGGCGATCTGGCCGATCGTCACGGGTGGTGGTGCATCAGCGAGCTTGGCGTTAAACCACACTCCCTCCGCTAAATGTGAATCCCGCGAGAGTTTGAGTTTCAGGTGGGTCTGGTCTCCGATGGGGCACAAATCGACGATGCGCCAGGTCCCGACAAACACAGGTGGATCAAACCCCCGGCCGTAAGGTTCCAGGGCCGCCAGCTCAATGACGTGATGCAGTCCGGGCGCCTCTAGATCTCCGTCGACAAGCATCGTCGGCTCAGGGACAGCTTGGCCGTATCGTTCCCGGACACAGACATCCCAGGCGTCGGCAAGCGCCTCAATATCACATCGCCTGACTTTAAGGCCTCCGGCACCTCCATGCCCGCCGGCACTGACGAGCAAGCCCGGCCAACGTTGCTGAATCAACGTCAGCGTGTCTCGCACATGGACCACCTCCGTCGTGCGAATCGAACCCGTTGCAAGGTCAGCATCGCGTGCCGCGGGCGACAGGCAGATGGTCGGGCAACCGAACTTCTCTACGATCCGACTAGCCGTAATGCCGTGTACCCCGGCATGCGCTGATTCACCCAGCCACAGACAAAGCCCAATGCGCCCGGCGTCTACTGCAGCGTGTGCGATATCGATCGCCTGCCTGGTAAGCGCTCCCTCGATGGTGCGTCGTTCGCGATTGTTAGCGTCCAGCTCCTGAACCATCTCGAACGCCGTCTCCTCGTCGTCGGCGCAGAGAAACTCCACCCCGAGCATCGCATCACCCAGGCGACCGCGCGCGTTGATGCGCGTAGCAATCTGGAAGGCGATGTCCGATGAGCACCACGGGCCCTCCTTGTTCAGAAGCTGACGCATCGCATTCCAGCACGGCCGCGGCCGTTTGTTCATCAGTTGCAGTCCGCGCTGTACGATCAATCGGTTATTGCGGGACTGGCCCAGCGATGAAGCGTCGGCGATAGTTCCGACAGCACAGAAGTCCAGCAGATCCGAGACCTTGGGTATCGTGCCGGGCAGCAAGCCTCGCCGGACCAACTGCTCGCGTGTGGCGGCCATCACCAACAAGGCCGTGTGGCACCCCGCAATCGCCTTGTCGGGAAATTGACTATCCTGTCGAACGGGATTCACAACCGCGTGGGCGGACGGCGGCGGACCCTCCTCAGGAATGCCGTGGTGATCGGTAACCACTACAAGATGGCCCGCCGCCCGAAGCCGCGCGATCCTGTTTTCATCGGAACTGCCCTGGTCGGCCGTAATGATGCACGTGCCGGGCCTGAGCTGCGGCAGCACGCGGTCGATGAATGCGTCACTAACCCCATAGCCCTCCGTCATCCGGTGTGACAGGTACCCCGACACTTGTTCAGGCGCGACGCCCCACTGCTTCAAGGAAAGCCGAATAATGGCGTGCGACGTGGCCCCGTCGGCATCATGATCGGTCACGATCGCGATCGGAGCCGCGTTTTCGACGGCATCGGCGAGCAGCCCGGCTGCAATGTCGATATCCGGCAGGCTGTCTGGCGCGTCGAGGTCGGCAGCACTCGGTCGGACCAGCGAAGACAGCGGCCGGGAAAGATCAGATATTCGCCCCGCTAAGACCCGCGCCTGGATTGGTGTATATCCGAGCGCCAACGCAGCGGCCTCGACCGCCGCGTTTCTTGGCCGCACTTTCAGGCGGGGCGAGGGTGCTTTCCCATGGGCAGTCATGGCTTCACCACTCCCGCGTGATCATGCGATTGAAACGCCGTGCGGCACTTTCAGACTCGCGGGCCCATGCGTCGCAGGCAGAGCTCCGGCCTTCTTCAATGAGATGCGCAGTTGGGCCTTTTCGTGCTCCCATTGGGTCTTGGCCCAGTCCCAGACAAATGTCCCGCCGGTCTCCGGGTTCTTCTTCTGACAATCGAAAGATCGTCCGTCTATATCCATGTGAAGAGGGGGCACAGTTCAGGCTCTTGTGTTGTTCGAGGACGGAAGCAGGTACTGGCAGCAGTCGCGCCTTTCCCTCCGGAATGCGATCGCCTGGCAGGAACTGTTTCTGGGTAAAGTCCCGACGGAAGGACTCCTGCCGTTCGATTCGCGTCTGGAGATGTGCTGCCGCATTCCATTCGAGATCCTTCACGTCAGTGAACGGCAATGAACTCATAGGCCCGCGGAAATCGCTGGGCGAAAGCGGATACATGGCCTCAATTGGCGGCAGGCAGCGCCTTCCTTTACGCCTGCCTCCTCACCCATAGCAGGAAAGCGGCCGGCGGCGACGCCACCAGCGCCGCAGGTCGGTTCGGACGAGTCGCCTTCCGGTGCCACGCTCCGAATACAAAGCGAGGCTCGCGATGTCGCCCGCACGCAGGGCACCGAGCAGCGGCGACAGCCACCGCTGCTCGAAGCATTCGACGGACTGCCGCCATGCGGTACCATCGCCACGCTGCCCGATCGCTGGCCCGGGTTCGAATGCCAGCAGATGGGCACCAGCCGCATCGGCGGCCTGCAGCCAGTCCTCTGCCCCAGGCGGCAGGGCATGCAGGCCTGCGCCGGCCAGCTGCCCCAGTCCGCGGGCGAGCGGCCCGTCGCTCCAGACCGCGCTCCACGTTCCCTGCCCGACGCGCGGGAGCACACCTCCACCCCAGAACCACAGGCTGTTCACCGGAGGCCGCCCGCGCTGCTCACGTTCGGCATTGAGCGGCGAGACATGGAGCAGCAGCTGAACCTCGGTGAGCAGCGTGTGCCAGAACCGGGCATCCGGCCCGCCGGGCAGGTAGTCGCCGATATCCCTGCCCCAGACCTCGTCGACACTGTGGGTGTGAATGTGCGCCGGCTCCGTTGACCGCAGGTACCAGCGATGCGGCTGCAACACCTGAAGCCTCCAGCGATCCGGCGTAAAAACCTGCCCGAGCTCTGCGACCAGACGCAATGATTCTTCCCGCGAAAGATCCAGCAGTTCGCTGCCACCCAGAATCAGCCCCGCTCCGCGGGGGGAAAGATGGACCGGATCAGCACGAATCCACCATTCTCCGTCACTGACACCGCTGTCGGCCAGGAGCGTGGTTGCCGCCACCGGCAGATCGTCCACGCCCGTGGCATGGATGCCGAACAGAGCGCACAGCAGCGCCTCGCCGGTCTGTGCGGACAGCCCGTGCTGACCGGCGCCAGGCGCATCTGGCGCTACCGGATTTGCGCGCGCGAGCAGCTTTTCCAACGCCGGCGCGCGCGGAGCCGGCACCGTGTCTTCGGGCGGCGGCGCTCTGAAGAGCCCGGGCACAACAAGGGTCAGATGTCTTTCCACGCTCCGCTTTCAACCGGCCGGAGTCCAAACGGACCCGGCCACTGCCTCCGAGGAACTGCCGACATGGTACGCCGGTTACCGCCCGCCGGAACCACCGGAAAGACACTTCGATACGTCTCAGGACCTTGACCCCGCCGCCAGACCGGACTGGGCTGACGTCCCGGAATGTGCAGCGCCCGCGGCGCAGCCGCCGTGCTGACAGCTAGGCGAGATTATCCAGGATCGCGCGCTTGACGGCAGCCAGCTCGGCCTGCACTTTGATCAGCGGCCTGGTGCTCTGCTTGATTGCGATGTCCGGATCCTTCAGCCCATGTCCTGTCAGCGTACATACGACGCTGCTGCCTGCAGGAATCCGGCCGTTGCGCACGTCGCGCAGGGCGCCAGCCAGCGAGGTCGCTGACGCCGGCTCGCAGAACACGCCTTCCTTTTCGGCCAGCAGCTTCTGCGCTGCCAAAATTTCCTCGTCCCGGCATTCATCGAACCAGCCGCCCGATTCCTCGATGACTTTCCAGGCGCTGTCCCAGGACTGCGGGTGCCCGATGCGGATGGCGGTAGCCACCGTCTCCGGATCATCCACCATCCGGCCGCGCAGAAACGGAGCGCTTCCGGCAGCCTGGTAACCGACCATATGTGGACGGTTCCCGACCACCGCGCCTCCGGCATAAAGGCATTTGCCCTTGCAGAACACGCAGGCGGCCGTGACGTTTTCGCCCGATGCAGACGAGACCTCGCAGTAGCCGATCCAGTGCGCCGTGATATTGCCCGCGTTCCCGACCGGCAGGCAGTGAAAGTCCGGAGCCCGGCCCAGCTCCTCGATGATCTCGAAGGCAGCGGTCTTTTGCCCCTGCAGCCGGTAGGGATTGATCGAATTGACGATTGTGACCGGTGCCTCCTGGGCGACTTCCTTCACCAGCGCCATGCCGGCATCGAAATTTCCCTGGATCTGGATCACCACGGCGCCGTGGATCATGGCCTGGGCAAGCTTGCCCAGTGCGATCTTGCCCTCCGGAATCAGTACGAAACAGCTGATCCCGGCGCGTGCGGCATAGGCCGCCGCCGCCGCAGAGGTATTTCCGGTCGAAGCGCAGATGATCGCACGGCTTCCCTCCTCCACTGCTTTGGTCACGGCCATGGTCATGCCCCGGTCCTTGAACGATCCGGTCGGGTTGAGGCCTTCGTATTTCACGTAGATTTCGACCTTGTCGCCCAGCGACCGGGGAATGTTGCTCAGACGGATGAGCGGCGTATTGCCCTCACCCAGGCTGATGATGCGCGTGTCGTCATGCACCGGCAGGCGGTCGCGATATCTTTCAATAAGGCCGGTGTAGCGTTGATGCGATGTCATGATTCACTTCCAGTCTCGGTTCAGGTGCTCGACGCGGATGCGCATGACCTTGCCATTGATAGAATCGAGCGCCTCGATGCGTGCAATCGCCTGGTTCATGTTCCTTTCGAGCACACGGTGGGTAAGCAGTATCACGGGCACTTCGTTCGCACCCGCAGACGGCTCCTTCTGGATGATCGCCTCAATGCTGATGCCGAGATCAGCCAGGATGCGCGTGACGTCAGCCAGCACCCCGAGCTGGTCCTTCGCCTGCATGCGCAGATAACAGGCGGTCTGCACCTCTTCCATGGGCAGGATCGCGACATCCGACAGCTGGTCCGGCTGGAACGCCAGATGGGGCACCCGGTTGGTCGGATCGGCCGTGAGCGTGCGCACCACATCGACGATATCGGCCACCACGGCCGAGGCGGTTGGTTCGGCACCAGCACCGGCGCCGTAATACATCGTTGCGCCCACGGCGTCGCCCTTCACCAGTATGGCATTCATGACGCCGTCGACGCTTGCAATCAGCCTGCGTTCGGGGATCAGGGTCGGGTGCACACGCAGCTCTACACCACGGCTGGTCCGACGTGCGATGCCGAGATGCTTGATCCGGTAACCGAGCTCCTCGGCATAGGACACGTCGCTGCGAGTAATGCGGGTGATGCCCTCCGTGTAGACTTTGTCGAACTGCAGCGGAATGCCGAAGGCGATCGCCGACAAAATGGTCAGCTTGTGCGCGGCATCGATGCCCTCCACGTCGAATGTGGGATCGGCCTCGGCGTATCCAAGCCGCTGGGCCTCGGCCAGGACATCGGAAAACTCGCGGCCATGGTCGCGCATTTCGGTAAGAATGAAATTGCCGGTGCCGTTGATGATCCCCGCCAGCCATTCTATGCGGTTTCCGGCCAATCCCTCGCGAATGGTCTTGATGATCGGAATGCCGCCGGCGACTGCCGCCTCGAACGCGACCATTACACCTTTCTTGCGGGCGACGGCGAAGATTTCGTTGCCGTGTGCGGCGATCAGCGCCTTGTTTGCGGTCACGACATGCTTGCCGTTGTCGATCGCTCGCATCACGAGCCTGCGCGCCGGATCGTCGCCACCGATCAGTTCGACTACGACATCGATCTGCGGGTCGTCGACCACCTCGAACGGATCGGCCGTCAGGCGTATGCCGTCCATCGGGCAGGGTCGCGTCCGGCCGATATCGCGGGCAGCAGCATGGACCACGCGGATCTCGCGCCCCGCGCGCCGCGCGATCTCGGCGCCATTGCGCGCCAGGACGTTCACCATCCCGGCGCCCACCGTTCCCAGTCCCAGCAGGCCGATTCTTACGGGTTCCACTAGACCGGGCCAGCCTTCTGCTGTTCGCCGCGGTCGCGGCGCATCATTTCCTTGATCGAGCGCACCGCCTGACGGGTGCGATGCTCGTTTTCAATCAGGCCGAAACGCACGTAGTCGTTACCATACTCACCGAATCCTATGCCAGGCGCCACTGCGACCCGCGCATCGACCAGCAGCTTCTTGGAAAATTCCAGCGACCCCATCTCGCGGTACTGCGGCGGAATATGCGCCCACACGAACATGGTAGCCTTGGGCACATCGACCATCCATCCGGCGGCGTGCAGCCCCTGACACAGGACATCGCGCCGGCTCTGGTAGCGCAGGCGAATCTCCTCGACACAGTCCTGGGGGCCCTCAAGGGCGAGAATGGAGGCAACCTGGATCGGCGTGAACATTCCATAGTCGAGATAGGACTTGATACGCGCGAGAGCCGCCACCAGCTTGCGGTTGCCGCACATGAAGCCAACACGCCATCCCGGCATGTTGTAGCTCTTCGACAGTGTGAAGAACTCGACCGCGACATCCTTGGCGCCGGGCACCTGAAGAATGGATGGCGCCTTGTAGCCGTCGAAGACGATATCCGCATAGGCCAGGTCATGGATCACCCAGATTCCGTGGTCGCGGGCGATTGCCACAACTTTCTCGAAGAAATCGAGCTCGACGCACATGGTCGTCGGATTTCCCGGGAAATTGAGTACGAGCATCTTGGGTTTTGGCCAGGAGTTGCGGATGGCGTTCTCCAGCTCGACAAAAAAGTCCACGCCGGGTATCAGGGGCACGTGACGGATGTCGGCCCCGGCGATGACAAAACCGTAAGGGTGGATCGGATAGGTCGGATTCGGCACCAGGATCGCGTCGCCACGATCCACGGTCGCGAGCGCCAGGTGCGCCAGGCCTTCCTTCGAACCTATGGTCACAATCGCCTCGCTGTCCATGTCCAGATCAACATCGAACCGGCGTTTGTACCAGGCGCAGATCGCGCGCCGCAGCCGCGGGATGCCCCGCGACACGGAGTAGCGGTGGGTATCGCCACGCTGCGCCGCCTCGCACAGCTTGTCGACGATGTGCTGCGGCGTAGGCTCATCCGGATTACCCATGCCGAAGTCGATGATGTCCTCTCCGCGCTGCCGCGCCTTGGCCTTCAGCTCATTTACAATGTTGAAAACGTACGGAGGCAGCCTCTGAATGCGGGGAAATTGATCAGATGGGTTCATGGTGTCTATACCGAGCGGGCCGGTTACCCGCCGGATGGAAATCCTTGTAATATATGGCGTTACAAAAAGTGTGAAACATACTGGCGCAGCGCCACGCTGTCAATGATTCCGGCAGTGTTTCCGACGGACTCACGCATCAGGATTGGTTTCGAAATATGAAATTTCACCTGCAAACCGGCGACGGAGACAACATCATCCGTGGCTACGGCCCCGGGCAGATAACGATCAACCAGGACGTCTACAGCTCCAGCATCATCGTGCTGCCGCAGCGGGTCGTCCAGGACTGCTTGCCGCAGCAGTACAATGAGCTGACAGCGGCCCACTTCGAAACCATCGCCGGATTGGGGCCGGAACTGGTGATTCTAGGCACCGGCCGGCGGCTGCACTTCCCTCCCGCGGAGCTCACGATCTCCCTGATGCGCGTGTCCATCGGTCTCGAAGTGATGGATACGTCCGCAGCCTGCCGCACCTACAATATCCTGATGGGCGAGGGCCGGCGGGTGGCAGCCGCCCTCCTGATGATTGAAGGCTGAGGGGATCCTGCACCCGCCCGGATCGCGGCTCAGAAGAGCGAATCGATCGAGTAGCCGTTCTTCTCCAGCATCACCCGCAGCCGGCGCAATGCCTCGACCTGGATCTGGCGCACACGTTCGCGCGTCACTCCGATATCGGCGCCCACTTCCTCGAGCGTGGAAATCTCCCGGCCATTGAGGCCGAAACGGCGTTCCACCACCTCGCGCTGCTTGTCGTTGAGTTCGTTCAGCCACGCCCTGATCTGCGCATGCAGGTCTTCGTCCTGAAGGATCTTTTCCGGGTCGGGCGTCCGCTCATCGGCGATGGCATCAAGCAGCGAACGCTCCGGATCGGCATCCAGCGGCGCGTCCATAGACGCGATGCGCTCGTTCAGTCCGAGCATCTCCTTTACATCCTCGATCGGCTTGTCCAGCAGCGTCGCGACCTCTTCGGGAGTCGGTTCGTGGTCCATCTTCTGCGAGAGGTAGCGGGCGGCGCGCAGATAGATATTGATTTCCTTCAGCACATGAACCGGAAGACGGATGGTGCGCGTCTGGTTCATGATGGCACGCTCTATCGTCTGACGTATCCACCAGGTCGCGTAGGTGGAAAAGCGGAATCCCCGTTCGGGATCGAACTTCTCGACCGCACGAATGAGCCCGAGATTCCCCTCCTCAATGAGGTCGAGCAGAGCCAGTCCACGGTTCATGTAGCGACGGGCAATCTTGACCACCAGGCGCAGATTGCTCTCGATCATGCGATGGCGCGCGGCTTCGTTCCCCTTGCGCGCCCGCCGGGCGTAATAGACTTCTTCCTCGGCCGTGAGCAGTGCCGAGAAACCGATCTCCTTGAGATACAGGCGCGTCGCATCGGCCTGCACGGTCACAACGCTGGCCTCGCTTGACTCCGCCGTCTCGGCAGCCTCTGGACTCACCGCGGGTGGCGCTGCCGTCTCTTCCTCGGCTGCCTCGGCATCTACTTCGGCCTCGGCCTCGGTCTCGGCTTCCGCTTCGGGTCGCGACGGGATCTCTCCCTCGTGCTCGATTTCTTCCGGCGGCAGTCCAGCCCCCCCTGCCCCTACGGGCCCAGGGCCGTTTTCTTCGTCCCTCTGATCGGATCTCTTTCGACGGCCCATAATCAGGGTTTCGGCAAGAATCGCATGGGATCTACGGGAGAACCGTAACGACGGATCTCGAACAGAAGCTCCACCCGGTCAGTGCCGGTGTCCCCCATTTCCGCAATTTGCTGGCCCGGCCTCACCATCTCGCCCTCTTTGACTAGGATACGCTCGTTGTGCGCGTAGGCACTCAAATACTCATCGTTATGCTTGATGATGATAAGCTGACCATATCCGCGAAGTCCACTTCCCTCGTAGACCACCCTGCCGGTTGCCGCGGCAAGCACGGGTTCGCCAAGCCGCCCCGCGATCGCAACGCCGTTTTCCGTCCCGTCGGGATCGAAGTGCGCCATGACTTTTCCCTGCGCCGGCCAGACCCAGGGGCCGACTTTGCGCTCAATCCGTCGTGCGCGGGCCGTCCCAGGCGGCATTCGGTGCTGCCCGCCTTGCGACCGGGAAGGTACCGCGGCAGGCGCACGGTAGGTGCGCCGTCGGGAGTTTTCGTTCGCGTATTCCCGTCGCGCCGGCACCGGCCGCGGCGGGGCACGATAGCGACGCCGCGGCGGGAACAGAAGCAGGCGCTCTCCCGGATGGATTGTGTACGGAGGCGCGATGTGGTTCCAGTCCGCGAGCTCGCGGTAATCACGTCCGTTTTCCCAGGCGATGCTGTACAGCGTATCCCCGGGCAGCACCGTACAGTAGCGCGATTCGGGGAAACGCAGGGTGGTCGCACGGTCGCTGATCTCCGGACGGATGCGTGGTCCGCCGCAACCCAGCGGCAACACTGCGGCCAGCATCAGTACACAGAAAATGGCCAGACGATCGGCGCGGCGGTGCACGCGGGACTCAGTGCTCATCCCGGACCAGCGGAACAAAATTTACCGTCTCCAGCACTGCACGCTGGTAACCGTCTTCGCTGTGCGTAATCATCTGCAGTTGCTGCTGCCCCGATCCGACCGGGATTACCAGCCGCGCCTGGAGTGCCAGTTGCCCGCACAGTGCCTCCGGCAGCTCGGCTGCCGCTGCGGTCACCAGAATTCCATCATAGGGACCATGCTCCGGCCAGCCCGAGCCGCCATCGGAGAGTTTGAACCGGAAATTGCGGTAACCGAGATCCTGCAGGCGGCGGCGGGCGAGCCGCAGCAGCGGCTCGATGCGCTCGACCGAATAGACCTCATCGACCAGTGCCGCCAGGATCGCCGTCTGGTAGCCGGAACCCGATCCGACTTCAAGCACCCGGCGCAGCGGCCGTCCGGCCAGCAAGGCCTCGGTCATGCGTGCAACGATATAGGGCTGCGAGATTGTCTGGTTGTGCCCGATCGGAAGCGCCGTGTCTTCGTAGGCCCGGCTTGCGAGCGCCTCATCGACGAAGGTATGACGCGGAACATTCAGCATGGCCGTCAGGACGCGTTCGTCGCGGATCCCCATGGCGCGCAGGCGCTGGATCAGGCGCTCGCGGGTGCGCTGCGAGGTGAACCCTATGCCTTGCCAGTGTGCATTCATTCGGGGATCCATCGATCAAGCCAGGACGCGACCTGGTCCAGCGCCGCATAGCGCGTCAGATCGACCTGCAAAGGCGTAATGGAGACGCAATTGCGACGGATCGCATGAAAGTCCGTTCCGGGCCCGGCATCGGCCTCGGCACCGGGCGCCCCCACCCAGTAGATGGCATTGCCCTGAGGATCGGCAGATCGCACCACCGGCTCGGCCTTATGCCGACGACCCAGGCGGGTCGCCTCGTAACCGGCGATCATCCCCGGTGGTACGTCGGGCACGTTTACATTGAGGATCGTATCGGCCGGAAGCGGTTCACGCTGCAGTTGTCGCAGCAGACGGATGACGACGCCCGCCGCAGTGGGAAAATTGTTTCCGGAGCGGCCCGACATCGACACCGCGATCGCCGGCAGTCCGAGGAAACGGCCCTCCATTGCGGCGGCAACGGTACCCGAATAAATCACATCGTCCCCCAGGTTGCCGCCGTGGTTGATTCCGGAAACCACGATGTCCGGCTCATACTCGAGCAGGCCCGTGATCGCGAGGTGCACACAGTCCGTGGGTGTCCCATCGACATACAGAAAACCGTTGCCGGCCCGGTGCGCACGCAACGGACGGGTGAGGGTGAGTGAGTTGCTGGCGCCGCTGCGATCGCGTTCTGGGGCTACGACATCGACGTGCCCCAGTGGTCGCAGCGCCTCCACCAGACAGGCGAGCCCGGGTGCGAGATAGCCATCGTCATTGCTCAGCAGAATGCGCATTCCGCGCGCGAAGATACATAAATCCGCGCGCAAAACCAACTAGCCTCGCGCCTTCGACCCTCCGGCGGACACGCTCCGATGCACCGTGCCACATCCGGCGCCCGGAAATCCAGCACCGGACCTGTTGCAACCAGGCCAAATCCGTGCGGTCCGATGCAGCCGCATCGATCCCCTTCACCGTCCCCGCCGGATTCCACGGTCGGCAACCGGAGCCATGATCCCGCTTCCCGTCTTGCCAGTACGCCCCTGATCGGTATGACTCTGAACTACGCTGTTGCCGGAGATACTCTTCTTGCAGGCCGCCATGCTCATTGCGGGGCCGAGATACGCAATCGTCGGGGATCCAGACGGCAACGCAGTGGAAATAACGAGTCCGGTCGATCCGGCAAGGCGACATATTCCGCCGCCTCCGCCCGGCTGACCGGGTCTTTCCAGTCCGCGTCACGGGACCCGGGCAATCCTTCGGTCAGATCACGCACACACCGGCGTCGCGGCGAAGTCCTGCAACGGCGTCCGGCCCGTTCGCGGTTTGATCTGTCGGATTGCGCTGCGTCGACTCCGTGCCGAAGCAGATTTATCCGGGCAGGCACCGAAAGCCCACGGTTCATTCTCCGGCTCCGCCGTCACTTCGGCCATGCGGCCGTCGCGACCGCCCGGGGCAGATCACAGGACCCGCTGATGCATCCGGGCGCTGCCATGAATGGGATTGCTGATCGTGAATCCGATCGCCCTAAGGGGGGGCGATCGCCATCGCCCAGGAGGATCAGGCATCGCCCCGCCGGCCGGCAATTCGACAACCGGCTGCCAGTACGGCCGGCGTGGGGAGTCAACAACGAATATATGGTCGGGGCGAGAGGATTTGAACCTCCGACCACCTCCACCCCAAGGAGGTGCGCTACCAGGCTGCGCTACGCCCCGTCGATAGTCTGTGCCGAACGGCGCGCCGGCCCGCTTCCATCCCCGGTTCCCGGAGCGGCCGTCCGGCGCCGCACCATGATACCCGAGAACTGCGTGTGGCGGAACTGCGGTTCAACCACGCAAGAGCTGCAGCACCTCTTCAAGTTCCTGGATGAGCTGGTTGATAAGCGCGGCGCGATGGCTGGGATCGCTCAGATCGTGCTCGACCACCAGCTTGTTGCGCGCGCCGCTGATGGTGAAGCCATCGACGTACAGCAAACCGCGGATCTGGCGGATCAGCATGACATCGTGGCGCTGATAATAACGGCGGTTACCGCGGCGCTTGACCGGTTTCAGCTGGGGGAATTCCTGCTCCCAGTATCGCAGCACGTGCGGCTTGACGCCGCACAGGTCGCTCACTTCACCGATGGTGAAGTAGCGCTTGCTCGGTATCGGCGGAAGCTCAAGATTGTCCGCGGGATCCAGCATTCATGTCCACTCGTTCTTTGAGTTTATGGCTGGCCCGGAAAGTCACGACACGCCGCGCCGAGATGGGAATCTCTTCCCCGGTCTTCGGATTGCGGCCCGGGCGTGGGTTCTTCTTCCTCAGCCCGAAGTTGCCGAAACCGGAGAGTTTGACCGCTTCTCCGTTCTCAAGCGTTTCGCGTATCTTTTCGAAAAAGAGCTCTACGAACTCTTTCGCCTCCCGCTTGTTTAGCCCCAGTTCATTGAACAACGATTCGGCCAAATCAGCTTTTGTTAACGCCATGGATTGCGTCCTTCTTATGACTTACTTATTGTCTTAGCCTTGCTCCCAGCCGAGACGCCAGGACCTCAACCACCTGGTCCATCAGGGTCTCAACCTCCCCTTCCTTAAGAGTGCGCGAAGAGTCCTGCAAGGTCAAGCCCATGGCCAAACTTTTTCTTCCGGAATCAATGCCTTCGCCGCGATATTCGTCAAAAAGCTCAAGGTTTGCAAGCAATTTGCCCGAAACTTGCGCCACGCAATCAAGAACGGACTGGGCCGAAATGTGCTCGTCCACGACCACCGCGATGTCGCGGCGGATGGAAGGAAAGCGCGAAATCTCGTGGAACACCGGTATCTGGACCTGTTCCAGTACTTCGAGCCACAGCTCGAACAGGAACACGGGCCGCTCCAGACCGAGCTCTGCCTGGATCGAAGGGTGCAGGCCGCCGAACACGCCGATCTGCCGGCCGTCGGCATCGGTGACTTCCGCCGCCTGCCCCGGATGCAGGGCGGGGTGCTGGATCGGGCGAAAGTGGAAGCGCTCGCGCGAACCGCTCGCGGACAGCAGCGCCTCGACATCGCCTTTGACATCGAAGAAGTCCCCCGCCCTCGCCGGCACACCCCACTGCTCGGGCAGGGCATTCCCCACGGCGATCCCGGCGAGGCCCGGACGTTCCTGTACCGCACCATCGGTGCGCGGCAGATACCGGCGTCCCAGCTCAAACAGCCGCACCCGCTCCTGCTGGCGGTTCAGGTTGTGGATGGCGGCTTTGAGCAGACCCGGCCACAGACTGGTGCGCATGGCTGCCATGTCCGATGCAATCGGGTTCGCCAGCATCATCGGCCGGTGGGCCGGGTCGATCAGCGCCTGCAGCGCCGGGTCCACGAAGCTGTAAGTGATCGCCTCCTGGTAATCACGGTCGACGAGCAGGGTACGGAACCGGTCGGCGGGCACAAGCTTTTCCGTGACCGTCCCGGCCTGCAGCACTGCCAGCGGCCGTCGCGGAGCAAGCTTTTCATATCCCGTGATCCGCGCCACCTCCTCGATCAGATCGCATTCCAGTGCAATGTCGAAGCGCCATGACGGCGGCGTCACCCTCCAGCCATCCGCCAGCTTGACCAACTTCATGCCAAGCCGCTTGAGGATGACGGCTATCTGCTGCGGCGGAACCGGGGCACCCAGCAGCCGCGTCACGCGCTGCGCGCGCAGCCTGACCGGCGCACGTTCCGGAAGATGGCGTGAAGACGTCTTTTCCGTCACCGGACCGGCCCGGCCTCCGGCCAGCGACAGGATCAGTTGCGTGGCGCGTTCCAGGGCGCGCGCCTGCAGCTGCGGGTCCACGCCGCGCTCGAATCGGTGCGACGAATCCGTGTGCAGGCCCATCTGCCGCGCTCGGCTGGCGATCGTTTCGGGCCGGAAATAGGCGCTCTCCAGGAAAACGCCGCGTGTCGCCGCGCCGACCGCCGAATCCTGCCCGCCCATGATCCCGGCGAGCGCACACGGACCGTTGTCGTCGGCAATGAGCAGCGTGCCGGCCGGTACTTCCATGCAATTTCCGTCGAGCAGAGTCAGCGTCTCGTGCTCGCGCGCATGGCGCACCGTGATCGCGCCGGAAAGTCTGTCCAGATCGAAGGCATGCAGCGGCTGGCCGAACTCGAGCATGACATAGTTCGTGACATCCACCACCGGGTGGATGCTGCGCACACCGCTGCGTCGCAGGCGCTCACGCATCCACGACGGTGTTGTGGCCGCCGCATCAATGCCCTCGATCACGCGTCCGAGATAGCGTGGACAATCCTGCCTGGCCTGGATCGTCACCTTGATCTGCCGTCTGCTGTGCGCCTTTGCCGGCTTCACTGGCGGAGCGTGCGGCGTGACACCCGTCAGGGCCGCCAGCTCGCGCGCAAGCCCTGCCACACTCAGGCAATCGCCGCGGTTGGGGGTCAGGTCCAGCTCAATCTGATGGTCATCCAGGCCCAGGGCTTCGCTCAAGGCCGCACCCGTGCGCGCTCCGGAATCGAGCACCATCAGGCCTTCAGCGGCTTCCGCGAGCCCCAGCTCCTTGGCCGAACAGAGCATGCCCTGCGATGCGACGCCGCGGATCTCGCTGCGCTCGATGCGGATACCACCCGGCAACTCCGCGCCCGGCAGCGCTACCGGCACCTTGAGACCGGCCACGGCGTTGCCGGCGCCGCACACGATACTGAGCGTGCGGCCCTTGCCCACGCGTACCGTGCAGACGCGCAGGCGATCAGCGGCGGGGTGGGGTTCCGCTGAAATGATTTCCCCGACGACGACCTGCTCGAGTTCCGGAGCGACCGGAAGCAGCGCATCGACGGCAAGACCGGCCATGGTCAGACGCTCGGCGAGCACATCGCTTGGCATCCGGGTCGGAATCCACTCGCGCAGCCACTGTTCGCTGATTTTCATGGTTCGGTGCTTGCTTGTCGTTTTTCTTCACACTTCCAGATGCCGGTAACGGCGGCGCAGGCCGGCGTGCCAGCGTTAGGCTGGCGCGCGCCGCGATCGCGCGCTGTCGCGATGCTCAACGAAACTGGCGCAGAAAGCGCAGATCGTTTTCGAAGAACAGGCGCAGGTCATTGACGCCATAGCGCAGCATGGTAAGCCGCTCGACACCCAGACCGAATGCGAATCCGGTATAACGCTCGCTGTCGATACCAACGTGGCGCAGCACCTGCGGGTGCACCATACCGCAACCCAGCACCTCCAGCCAGCCGGACTGCTTGCATACACGGCAGCCGCCGCCGCCGCAGATGACACATTCGATGTCGACTTCGGCAGAAGGTTCGGTGAACGGGAAAAATGAGGGGCGGAACCGCACTTTCAGCGACTGCTCGAAAAAGCGCTCGAGGAATTCGCCTATGACCCCCTTGAGATCCGCGAAACTCACTGACTCGTCGACCATGAGCCCCTCGATCTGGTGAAACATGGGGGTGTGCGTCACGTCTGAATCGCAGCGATAAACCCGGCCCTGCGCGATGACGCGCAGCGGCGGCCTGTGCTGTTCCATGTAGCGGATCTGGACCGGAGAGGTGTGGGTGCGCAGCAGCAGCCCGGACCCGAAGTAAAACGTGTCATGCATGGCGCGCGCCGGATGGTTCTCCGGGATGTTGAGCGCCTCGAAATTATGGAACTCGTCCTCGATTTCCGGCCCATCGGCAACATCGAAACCCATGTGCCGGAACAGCGTCTGGAGACGCTGCACGGTGCGCGTGACCGGGTGGTATCCCCCTTGGCGCATCCCGCGGCCAGGAAGCGTCACATCGACGGTTTCGCGTGCAAGCTGCGCTTCGCGCTGCGCGGATTCCAGTTCCTGCCGGCGGCGGTTGAGTTCGTCCTGCAGTGACTGCTTTGCTTCGTTGACCAGCTGCCCCGCCTGTGGCCGCTCTGCCGGGGGAAGCCCTCCGAGCCGCTTCAGCTGCTCGGTCAGGACGCCTTTTTTCCCCAGGTACCTGACACGCAACTGTTCGACGGCCGACACGTCGGCCGCGTCTGCCGCGGCCCTGCGTGCCTCATCCAGAAGTTGGGTAAGCTGTTCGCGCACCGTCACATCGCGCTCCGGAAGCAGAAACAAGAAAGGGAAAGGCGCGGGACCTTTCCCTCCTCATTATGCAGACCGTGCATGGCAGTGTGACTGCCATGCACGCGCCGGCAACTACGAGAGACTGGCCTTGGCTTTTTCCGCCAGCACGGAAAAGGCATGCTTGTCGTGGACTGCGATGTCGGCCAGGACCTTGCGATCGACGGCAATCGCCGCGCGCTGCAGGCCGTTGATGAACCGGCTGTAGCTCAGGCCGCATTCCCGCGCCGCCGCGTTTATGCGCGCAATCCACAGTGCGCGAAAATCACGCTTGCGCACGCGCCGGTCGCGATAAGCGTATTGTCCGGCCTTGTCGACCGCCTGCTTGGCGACGCGGTACACCTTGCGTCGCGCATTGAAATAGCCCTTGGCCCGGCCCAGCACCTTCTTGTGGCGTGCATGGGCGGTAACTCCGCGTTTAACTCGTGGCATGGTTCACCCCCTCAGACGTACGGCAGCATGCGCCGCACGAGCGCGACATCGGATCCGTGCACCTGCATCGTGCCACGCAGATGACGCTTACGTTTGGTCGGCTTCTTCGTCAGGATATGACGCACATGCGAGTGTCCGGTCTTGTAATTCCCGCTCGCAGTCTTGCGGAACCGCTTGGCGGCCCCGCGGTTGGTCTTCAGCTTCGGCATTTCGTACTCCGCATTCTCACGCTGGAACCCTTCCGTTGAACGGAGGCCTCCGGCGCTACAGGTTGGACCGCCCGCTAGGTGCGGTCTTATCGTTTGGGGTTGACCACCATGACCATCTGCCGGCCTTCCAGACGCGGATACTGCTCTATCGTTCCGACTTCCTTGAGGTCCGCTTCGATGCGCTTCAGCAGCTGCATACCCAGCTCCTGGTGAGCCATCTCACGGCCTCGAAAACGCAGAGTGATCTTGGCCTTGTCCCCGTTCTCCAGGAAACGTACCAGGTTGCGCAGTTTGACCTGATAATCTCCCACGTCCGTCCCGGGACGAAACTTCACTTCCTTGATCTGGATCTGTTTCTGCTTGCGCTTCGCCGCGTGCTTGCGCTTGCTCTCTTCATACTGAAACTTGCCGTAGTTCATGATACGGCAAACCGGCGGCGAAACGTTGGGCGAAATTTCAACCAGATCCAAGCCCTCCGCCACTGCCATCTGTTTGGCTTCGGCGGTTGAAACCACGCCTATTTGTTTTCCGTCAGCGCCGATCAATCGCACGTTCGGCGCTTTGATCTGCTCGTTCAGGCGTGTCTCTTTATCTGCAGCGATAGGTCTAACCCTCCGTTCTAACTAAAAAAGCCGTGGCGCGCGATCTCCTGGGTGAGTCGCTCGCTGAACGCCTGCAGCGTCATCGAGCCCAGATCCTCACCCGTGCGCGTGCGCACGGCCAGAGTCCCGTTCTGCGCCTCCTTTTCCCCGATTACCAGCAGGTACGGGACGCGCTGTAAGGTATGTTCCCGGATTTTAAAGCCAATCTTCTCGTTTCTCAAGTCCGTTTCGACCCGAAAGCCCTCTTTAGCCAAATTCCCGGCAATACTGCGGGCATAATCGCCCTGTTTGTCGGTGATGGTCAGTACGGCCGCCTGCACCGGGGCCAGCCAGGGCGGAAAGGCCCCGGCATATTCCTCGATCAGGATACCGATGAAACGCTCGATCGATCCGAAGACCGCCCGGTGCAGCATGACCGGCACCTGCTTGCTGCCGTCGGCCGCAATATAGCTCGCCCCCAGGCGCCCAGGCATGGAGAAATCCACCTGAATGGTGCCGCACTGCCACAGGCGGCCAATAGAATCCCTGAGGGAAAACTCGATCTTGGGCCCGTAGAACGCCCCCTCCCCGGGCTGCAGGTCCCAGGGCAGATTCTTGCTGTTCAGCGCCTGCTCTAAAGCATGCTCCGCCCGGTCCCAGGCCTCTTCCGAACCGATGCGGTTGACCGGACGGGTGGAAAGCCGGTACTGCAGCTGGCGGAAGCCGAAATCCTCATAGACCCGGTGCAGCAGGTCGATGAACGCCGACACTTCAGGCTGGATCTGGTCTTCCGTGCAGAAAATGTGGGCATCGTCCTGCGTGAATCCGCGCACCCGCATCAGCCCATGCAGAGCACCGGACTGCTCATTGCGATGGCAGGACCCGAACTCGGCCAGCCGCAGGGGCAGGTCGCGGTAGCTCTTCAGGCCCTGGTTGTAGATCTGGATGTGGCACGGGCAGTTCATCGGCTTGACCGCGAAGGTGCGCTTCTCCGACTCGGTGGTGAACATGTCGTCGTGAAACTTCTCCCAGTGCCCGGACTTCTCCCACAGGCTGCGATCCACGAGCAGCGGTGTGCGCACCTCGCGATAGCCGTGGTCGCGCCACAGCAGGCTCATGTAACGCTGGATCGTCTGGTAGATGCGCCAGCCGCGCTCGTGCCAGAACACCATGCCCGGCGCCTCCTCCTGCATGTGAAACAGGTCGAGTGCCTTGCCAATCTTGCGATGATCGCGCTTCTCGGCCTCCTCGAGGCGGTGCACATAGGCATCCAGCGCCTTCTTGTCGGACCAGGCCGTTCCGTAGATGCGCTGCAGCATTTCATTATGCGAATCGCCACGCCAATACGCACCGGCCACTTTCATGAGTTTGAAGGCCTTGAGCTTTCCGGTGGAGGGGACGTGCGGTCCACGGCACAGGTCGATGAATTCACCCTGGCGGTAGAGCGAGATCTCCTCTCCCTTGGGAATGCTCTCGATGATTTCGGCCTTGTACTGCTCACCCATGTCACGAAACAGCTGCACCGCCTGCTCGCGCGCCATCACCTCACGCCGCACCGGAAGATCCTGTTTGGCGAGATCGAGCATGCGTCCCTCGATGGCGCGCAGATCCTCATCGCCAAACCCGCGCTTGAAGGCGAAATCGTAGTAGAAGCCGTCGTCGATCACCGGGCCGATGGTTACCTGGGCATCCGGGTAGAGCGCTTTCACTGCCTGGGCCAGAAGGTGGGCGGTCGAATGCCGTATGACATCCAGGCCCTCGGGATCACGCTCGGTAACGATGGACACCGCCACGTCATGGTCGATGATGAAGGAGGTATCGACCAGGCGGCCGTCGACCCTGCCGGCAAGTGCGGCCTTTGCCAGACCCGGTCCGATGGATGCAGCCACATCGGCAACGGTAACAGACCGGGGATATTCGCGCCGGCTTCCGTCAGGCAAGGTCACTACGGGCATCGGGGTTGGACCCTTTCATCAGTGGCGACCGTTACGAAGGGCCGCGTGGGGGTTCGCCGTTTCCGGCTGAGTCCTCGACTCGGAAATCGGGACCAGGGAAAGCTGGTAGGCGCGAGTGGGATCGAACCACCGACCACTACCATGTCAAGGTAGTGCTCTACCACTGAGCTACGCGCCTGCGTTATCAGGCGCGCAAAATAGCACAAGTGCTCGGCCCGTCACAAGGCACCGATCGCGATCGGGGCGCCTAACCCGGGCCTGCAATGTCGCGCAGTGAACCGGGAAAACCCATGGGAAACCCCTCCGGCGTGCGCTAATATCCTTAAATGTGACACGGACCGTAAGACTTCATGTTACCGGCAGCCGTGCACGCGCCAGTCGCCCGCGATCCATTGGCGGCGTTTTCTTGAAAAGGAAGCAATCGGCGGACGCAGAGCCGGTGCAAACGGACAATCAGCGTCAGCCGGAGACTCAGGAATCGATATGCCGCTATCCGACAACCAGCGACGGTTCACAAGATTTCAGTTCGACGCCAGGGTTCAGATCCGGCGCGGCCAGGAGCAATGGGAAGCGCGCCTGCTCGACATCTCGCTTAACGGCGCGCTGCTGACGGTGCCGGACGGCTGGAACGCATCGGTGGGAGAATCGGTCAGACTGGACATGCATATCGCGGACAGTGCGGTGGTGATCCGGATGGAAGCAGAGGTTGCCCACCAGGGGTCCGAACAGGTCGGCTTCCGTTGCAAACGCATAGACCTGGACAGCATCGAACACCTGCGCCGCCTGGTCGAGCTCAATCTGGGCGACCCCGCCCGCCTCCACCGCGAGCTGCACGCGCTCGGCAGCCCGGAATAGGCCGGCACCACCCCGCACTAGATTCTGTCGATACCGGAGGCAACCGCCCCGAGACTACGCGCCTTGATGGCCTCGATCCTGTCACGGATCGCGGCCGCCTCCTCGAACTCGAGGTTCTTGGCATGCGCAAACATCTGCTTCTCGAGCTTGCTCAATACGCGGCCGAGCGCGTCGGGTGCGAGTCCGGCATACTCGGCGTTTTCCTCGGCAGCGCGCTGTGCCGCTTCCCTGCCGCCGCGCCCCGTGCGGGCATACGGCACGCCGTCGATGATGTCCTTCACCGCCTTGACGATGCTGGTTGGGGTAATGCCATGATCCTCGTTGTACTCGAGCTGCTTGCTGCGGCGGCGGTCGGTCTCCTCTATGGCCTGGCGCATGGACTGAGTGACCGAGTCCGCGTACATGATGGCCCTGCCGTTGACGTGTCGCGCGGCGCGGCCGATGGTCTGGATGAGCGAGCGCGCTGACCGCAGAAAACCTTCCTTGTCCGCATCCAGAATGGCGACCAGCGACACTTCCGGTATATCCAGCCCTTCGCGCAGCAGGTTGATCCCAACCAGCACATCGAACACACCGGCGCGCAGGTCGCGGATGATCTCCACGCGCTCAACCGTATCTATGTCCGAATGCAAGTAACGCACGCGCACACCGTGCTCCGCCAGATACTCCGTCAGGTCTTCGGCCATGCGCTTGGTGAGCGTCGTGACCAGAACGCGTTCGTGCACTGCGGTGCGTCGGCCGATCTCGGAAAGCAGGTCATCGACCTGTGTCAGAACCGGCCGCACTTCGATAGCCGGGTCGACCAGACCGGTAGGCCGGACCACGAGCTCGATCACGGCACCGGCGCGATGTGCCTCGTACGGCCCGGGCGTGGCAGACACGAATATCGTCTGCGGCATCAGTGACTCGAACTCTTCGAATTTCAGCGGCCGGTTGTCCAGTGCCGAGGGCAGGCGGAATCCGTATTCCACGAGGGTTTCCTTGCGTGCACGGTCGCCGCGATACATGCCGCCGATCTGGGGTATGGTCACGTGGCTTTCATCGATGACGAGCAGACAGTCATCCGGCAGGTAATCGATAAGCGTCGGCGGCGGCTCCCCCGGGCTGCGTCCGGACAGGAAACGCGAGTAGTTCTCGATTCCCGGGCAGTACCCCAGCTCCTGCAGCATCTCGATGTCGAGACGCGTGCGGCTTTCCAGACGCTGCACCTCGACCAGCTTGTCGGCAGCGCGCAGTTTTTCCAGCCGGGTGCGCAGCTCATCCTTGATCGCATCAATCGCCCTGATGACCGTTTCGCGCGGCGTGACGTAGTGCGACGATGGAAAGATCGTCGCGCGTGTAAGCGGGTTCAGCGTTTCACCGGTGAGGGGGTCGAATTGGCTGATGGCCTCTATTTCGTCACCGAACAGCGTTACGCGGATCGCCCAGCGCTCCGACTCGGCCGGGAATATGTCGATGACCTCGCCGCGCACCCGGAAGGTAGCGCGGTGCAGCTCGTAGTCGTTGCGCGTGTACTGCAGTTCCGCAAGTCTGCGCAGGATCGCGCGCTGATCCATGACCGCACCGACACGCAGATGCAGGATCATGTCGTGATACGCGGACGGATCACCCAGTCCGTATATTGCCGAAACGGTCGCGACGATGATCGAGTCCGACCGCTCGAGCAGGGCCTTGGTGGCGGACAGGCGCATCTGCTCGATATGCTCGTTGATCGACGCGTCCTTTTCTATATAGGTATCCGAGGACGGGACATAGGCTTCGGGCTGGTAGTAGTCGTAGTACGAAACGAAGTATTCCACCGCGTTATGCGGAAAGAAATCCCGCATTTCCGCATACAGTTGCGCAGCCAGGGTCTTGTTTGGCGCCATGATCAGCGTCGGGCGCTGCACCTGCTGGATCACGTTTGCGATGGTGTAGGTCTTGCCCGAGCCGGTTACTCCCAGCAGCGTCTGAAAGGCTTCGCCGCGGCGCAGGCCGTCTACCAGGGATGCGATCGCCTGTGGCTGGTCGCCTGCCGGGCGAAAAGGGCTCTCCAGGAGGAACTGCTGGTTCATCGGCATTGGTGACATGAGGATTGTCGGGTATATTACTCCAATTCTGTTAGACACCGTCGGGAACAAAAATTTGTCCAAGATTCGCCTATCCAGCCGCGTTCAGCGCATCCAACCGTCATCCACGCTCGCAGTCACAGCCCGAGCCAGGGAACTCAGGGCCCAGGGCCAGGACGTCATCGGGCTCGGTGCCGGTGAACCCGATTTCGACACGCCGGAACATATAAAGGAAGCGGCCATCCGCGCCATTCGCGCGGGCTTCACGAAATATACGGCGGTAGACGGCACACCATCCCTGAAACAGGCCGTACGCGACAAGTTTCGGCGCGAAAACGGCCTGGAATACGGTCTCGATGAGATCCTGGTTTCGGTTGGGGGGAAACAGAGTTTCTTCAATCTCGCGCAGGCGCTGCTCGATCCCGCTGATGAGGTGGTTATCCCTGCCCCGTACTGGGTATCCTATCCGGACATAGTGCTTCTGGCCGATGCTACGCCGATCATCATCCGGGCCGGCATCAACCAGGCATTCAAGATCACGCCAGAGCAGCTCGATAGCGCCATCGGCTACAAAACCAAGCTTGTGGTCATCAACAGTCCGTCCAATCCGACGGGGGAAGTGTACTCGCGCGCGGAACTCGAGGCTCTGGGCGCCGTCCTGCGAAGGTATCCGGACGTCCTTATCGCCACCGATGACATGTACGAACACATTCTCTGGACGAAGGAGCCGTTCTGCAACATCGTCAATGCCTGTCCCGATCTCAAGGATCGCACCATTGTCCTTAACGGGGTGTCCAAGGCATATGCGATGACGGGTTGGCGCATCGGTTATGCAGCTGGGCCCAAACCGCTGATTGCCGCGATGAGGAAAATCCAGTCACAGAGCACGTCCAACCCCACATCCATCGCACAGGTAGCTGCCGAAGCCGCGCTGAACGGAGACCAGAGCTGCATTGCTCCCATGCTCAAGGCATTCAAGGAACGACACGACCGGGTTGTTGCCCGGCTTAATGTGCTGAAGGGAGTACGTTGCCTGCCGTCCTGGGGCACTTTCTATGTTTTTCCCTCCTTCGAGGGAGCAATCGCGTCGATCAATGACATCCATAACGACGTGGAGATGGCTGAGTATCTCCTCAACGAGATTGGTGTGGCACTGGTTCCCGGTTCAGCCTTCGGCGCCGAAGGTCATTTGCGGCTGTCTTATGCCACGAGCATGGAAAACCTCGATACGGCCCTTGACCGTCTCGAGAAACTCCTCGGCCGAACAGAAGGCTAGTCGTGTTCGATCGCAGCAGACAGCCCGACCTGGAAGGGGCAGCCCGGGCCTCGGGCGCGCGACCCTCCAATGCAGCTTGACCGGGCCGGTAGCCGACAGTAGCATACCCACCCTTCTGTTCCCCGGTAGCTCAGTCGGTAGAGCAGGTGACTGTTAATCACCGGGTCGGCGGTTCGAGTCCGTCCCGGGGAGCCATTTATATCCAAGACCATCCTGCACCGTCCAAAAACCTCTTAATTTCCTGAAGTTACGCCACTTCCCTTATCTTTTACCGTCCCACCTTATCCATTGACATGCCCCTAGTCTGGGGGCGCATTTGGGGGCACATGTTCTGTAATTTGATCGAGGTGCCCCCAAATGACCTCTTTCGGATTCAGCAGCACGCCGCTAACGCTTATCCGTCCAACTCTTGGGGGTCAGTTCAGTTTTGAGGAGGCTCCAACCTTTGAGAGAATGGAGCCATGAACAAGTCAAAGAAGTTTTCCCCTGAAGTCCGTGAGCGTGCCGTGCGCATGGTGCTGGAACACCGGGGCGAGTATCCGTCGCTGTGGGCGGCGGTGGAATCGATCGCCCCCAAGATCGGTTGCGTGCCGCAGACCCTGCTCGAATGGGTCAGGTGCCAGGAGATCGATGCCGGAGCACGCCCGCGCGTCACCACCGCCAAGCGGGAGCGCATCAAAAAGCTCGAGCGCGAGAACAAAGAATTGCGCCGGGCCAATGAGATCCTGAAGACGGCCAGTGCTTTTTTCGCCCAAGCGGAGTTCGACCGCAAACTGAAGTCGTAAATGCCTACATCGACAAGCACCGAGATAGTTACGGGGTCGAGCCGATCTGCAAGGTACTGCAGACCGCCCCGTCTGCTTGACCTCCGCCATGCCCCCGCTGCCAGGATATCTGTCGCCTCTTCTGTTAATCCCTGTGGGGGCCATGCGCCCGCGCGGTCACCCGGTTCCAGCAGATAACGGGACTCCGGTACCATTTGCCGGATCCATCCCGAGCCGATCCTGCGACACAAAGGCTTCAGTCACCTCGTAGCCGTGGTGTAACGCCACCACCGTATACCCCGCTTCGTGGTAGGCCGTGACGAGGCAACGAAGCTTCCTGCCGGCAATACGAACCTGAGCCATCGCGCGCATCCTCCTGCCCATTGAACCGGATCGTGTTTGGGACGTGGTTCTCGCAGACGACACCCTTGATCTCCGGCACATAGGCTGAGACGGCAGTATAAGCCCGACGCCGCATAGGACACGACATGGTGCGACGTCCGGTAGATTACCCGGTAAGCGTCGCCGACTACGCGCTTCAAAATAGACCCGGATGCCCACTGCCCGGCCGACTACCGAGGCCAGCGAAACAACAACAAAAGCGCGAACAAACTTCCTCTTCTTGGCCGTGGTCGCTCTGATCACAGCGGATTCATTGGCTACTGCTTTTTGGTGCTGACGTGGGCAGTGTCGCTACGATGGAGCAGCTGTACCAGCGCGTGAAGTGCGCTACCCATTGGCGTTCCATTGCGCCACCGATTTTCATGGTCCGCGCCGGACGTTCCGCATGTCGATCAGCACCGTGCCAGGGTCATGCTCCCTCTAGACCTTTGCCTCCCCGGAACCAGCATCTCGGATCGTCCATTGTCATGTTCAGCGGCACCACCTATGTGCTCGATACGGCATATTATTCCTCTACATCATTTACTTCGAATTCAAATCCACCAATGTACTTAAAGAGAAAATTGTACACCACGCTGCAAATTCCAATAAAAAGATAGCCAATGACTAAATAGAGAATTGGAAACAGGATTATTAGAAACTTTGGGAAAGTTATGGGGTTACCGTATTGGTCAACGGCTGGTGCGGCAAAAAACATCGCCAACGACATGGGCACCACGAACACAAGCGAGGTGACGGCCATGAGAATACCGGCAATTTTTCCATTTTGATGAGGAGACAACCGACTTATTTGTTTCTTCATTTTCTGGCTCCTTCAGCGCCTAAGGTTAATATAGGCGAATTTGCCAGTATAGTTGTGGATTTGTGCCAGAATCTGATCCGGATTTTTGTGTTTCGGCTGATCCTCCGTTTCACAAAACGCTTTTAAACAGCAGGATATTGAACAAACAAACAGATTTGATCAAAAAATCCCGCACAGAACGTGCGCTGTGTCCATCAAAACACTCACGCGCTACTTTTTGAATCCCCGCCTACGCTTAGATTGGGTAGCCACTGCAATCGACTGCCTCAGACGAGAAAGCAACAATTGCGCGTGTAGCGGTATTCATCATGTTGCCAGCCAGAACGGTCAGCCATAATCGAAAATCGTGCACCGGCTGCACGACGCGATTCCCGGAACACCGAAATTCCCTCTCTTCCTGACTCATCTGTCCAGCAGGTGGGTTTACGCAGGTTCCTGCAGCGCCCGCTCCACGGCACTGCGGGCATGGATGCTTACAGTATCGAAGACCGGAACCGGCACGTCCCCGGCACCGATGAGCAAGGAAAGCTCGGTGCACCCCAGGATCATGCCTTGGGCGCCGCGGTCAACCAGCTTCTGCATGATCCGCCGGTACCCGGCATGCGATGTATCACGCACTTTGCCTAAACACAGCTCATCATAAATGACGCGATGCACGAATTCACGATCTGCCGTGTCTGGAACAATGACATTGATCCCGTATCGTTCCCTGAGTCTGCCCATATAGAAGTCCTCTTCCATAGTGAACCGGGTTCCGAGCAGGCCAACGGTTGCCAAACCCCGGCGCTGGATTGCTTCCGCCGTCGCATCGGCGATGTGCAACAGGGGGATGGTGACAACCCCCTCAATGGCGTCCGCTACCTTATGCATCGTGTTCGTGCAGAGCACCAGAAACTCCGCACCCGCCGCTTGCAGGGCAACTGCGGCCTGCGCCAGCACGCGGCCCGCCTCGGTCCAGTTCCCGGACCGCTGCAGATGCTCGATTTCGTGGAAATCTACGCTATAAAGAACGACCTTGGCTGAATGAAAACCTCCCAGTCGCTCCTTAACGGCTTCATTGATCACACGATAGTACGGAACGGTCGACTCCCAGCTCATGCCGCCGATCAGGCCTATGGTTCGCATCGATGCTCCCTCGCCTCCCATCCTGATGCCTGCCTGATCATCATACCTCGGATCCACGGCACCGGTTCGTTGAATCTATCAGAACATAGTCACTCACCATAGCCAGTTGACTGATGGCACCTGTATGTCTATGTCCCCTTACAGATTTGCGGCACTGAGCGTTTTTGCACGTAAAATGGGCTTCCTGTCGAATCCGCTATGCGGCAGTGACAACAGCTGTGTGGCGGCGCTGATTCGCCAGCACCGCGTGCTCACTGTCTCGCGCTATGTTGCATCGCAGGGTCGCTGCCTGCGTCGTGACGGCCATATAGCCGTAGAGTATGGGACCGACGGTACCATTTGGCTGGGCGGCCATGCGGTAACCTGCGTGGACGGTTCCATATCCGTCTGACTCTGCGCATGACAAAGAACTCCCTGCCTGGCAGCACTGCTGAAGCGGCGCCGCATGGGTCGGAGTGCTGGCCCGTGCGTGACTGCAGTCTGTGTTTAACCCCGATCCGCTTGCCCTTTCGATCTTTCGGCAAACCGGATGCCAGGGACAACCTCTTTCCTACAGCCCTGAATCGATTCCAATGCGCACTGTCGGAGCGGCAGCCGCGTGATCGCCGATAATCTTCTCCAGCAGGTCGTACCGGACACAAATATGCTGATTCTCATGGCTGACGATGTTCCGCCTTCTAAGATCGGCGAGGACGCTCGTCACCGTCTGCCGAGTCGTGCCAGCCATGTTCGCAATTTCCTGGTGCGTCAGAGGAATGGAGATTTCCACGTCATTGCCGGCAGGCACTCCATGGCGATCGGCCAGATGTTTGATGAGCCACAGGATCCGCGCATTAACATCTCCCGATATGAACCTCGTCAGCAAGTCTCCGAGCATATTCACTCGCCTGGAAAACATTGTCATGATGTATATCGCGAGCTTGCCGTGATTCTCAAGGTATTCCTGGAAGCGTTCATTCGCCATCACGAACACCTCGCTGTCATCACTTGCCTGCGCGCTGATGACTCTGCGCGTTCCACGCACCGTGTCGATAAGGCCAAACAACTCCCCGGACACGCAAAACCGCATGATGATCTCCCGCCCCTCCTCGGATAGCCGGTAGAGCTTTATCCGACCGCGTTGCAAAAAATAGACGTTCTGGTCGGGATCGCTGGCACGAAAAATGAAATCGCCCCTGCGAAATTTCCGGGGCTGCATGCAGGCGAGCAGATGGTCCAGCTCGTCTGCGGTCAGGCAAGCCGATATCCCACGGGTGGCAGGTAACCCGTCGCTGGCTTCGCGGTCCCCATTTCGTTCACGGTTAGTCATGACAGTTCAAAGTGGCCCTCTGTGCCACAAATACATATTCACCAGTCCAAACCATTGTGCCCCTCGCACAAACAGCGGATCGGCCCGGTCCGCGATCCTTCCCTGCCAAATCACCTGAAGACCGGCGATCCGCCAGATCGGCTGGCATCGGCGGCATGAAGTCCCTGGCCAACGACGTCGCAGAGACATCGCCAGCAGACACCTGCGCGGAATATCACGACACCACATTGCATCAAGACAATCCGCTACCGGAAAATCGGATACTCCATCACGCCCTGGCGGCAGCCGATACGCAGCTTTGAATAAATAATATTATTTAAGATGCGATGGAATTTTCCCCGTTCCGCCGATTCGGCCCGAGCCGATCGGGCTACCGAAAGATCTGTCCTGGAAGACGTTTCTGGCAATTGCAGACATCCTACGTAACTGTGACGCATCCAAGGGAGGCAGGCAACACGTGGTACTTTACGGCGTCGATCCCGTTTGCAGCAAACCGCCGATGCGGCCGCGCGCCCTGGCGTTGCACCTGCAGGGCAGGTGTCGCTGCGGACCATCCTTGCGATGGAACCGCGATGGCCCGCCCTCGCACATTGCGCGCATGTCCCCGACTCCTCATGCCCGCCACACCTGCCGTCGATACCGGACTGCCGCCCCCTCTGCCGCACATTCTGGTTGACTGCGCCCTATTCCCGCATTGTACAAAGTTTAGATCATAGCCCTCCGATTCAGCGGACGACCTTGCTCAGCGTTCTATAAAGGCCTTATTTGGCCGTATCAATACAATCACTACGACATGTCGGCCAGCCGACCACCATCCCTTAACATTTTTGTTTCAATCCTGTGACGACGTTTGCAGTGAGCATCGCATCGATGCGCCCGGGTAACGTGCAGGTCGCTGCGCAAGCAACAAGGAGGACTGTTGATAAAACTCTTGTTCCAACGTTCGGCCCAGTCCGGTTACGGTACCTACCTCACCTCAATGCTGATTTCAGGATTTCTGGTCGGATATGGCGTTGATCGCCTGGCATCGACGACGCCGCTGTTTTCCCTGACCTTTACCGCAATTGGCCTGTTCGGAGGTCTGTACCGCCTGTCGCAGGTCCTGGGGCAACCGGACCCACCAAGGAGCCAGCCTTGACCTCCATTTATCGCAACATTGCCGCAGTCCTCACGCATCGCACAGGAAACGCGACGACCTATATCCAGCATCATTTGACCAACCTGTGCCTGGGTAGTTGCAACCCGGCCACACACCAGCCGGTCGGGTTTTTTGCAGTCCAGATCGATACAATCTTTTTCTCCCTGCTCCCGATCCTCATCGTTGTCATCCTCAGCCTGTGGCTTTCGAAGCGCCTGACCACTGATACCCCCGGCGCCTTCCAGAACTTCGTAGAGACCACCGTAGAATTCGTCTCGGGACAGGTCGACGACGCACTCCCGGTTCACAACCCCATGATCGGGCCGATTGCATTGGCTGCCTTCGTGTGGATCCTGCTGATGAACACCATGGATCTCATTCCGGTCGACCTCATCCCCACGATCGCCCGCCTGTTCGGCATACCTGATGTCCGGGTGGTCCCGACCACTGATCTCAACACCACCTTCGCGGCAGCTTTGACTGTCTTCGCTTTGGTTTTGTTCTACAACCTGAAGATCAAGGGATTTTTTGGGTACCTAAAGTCCTTTTTATTTCACCCGTTCGGCAAATTCCTCATTCCTGTAAACATCGTCATGACGATCATCGAGGAAGTCGCCAAACCGCTCAGCCTGGCATTGCGGCTTTTCGGCAACATGTTCGCCGGCGAACTCGTGTTCCTCCTCATCGCACTGATCGGCGGTACGGCAACCGTTGGCTGGGGATTGGCATTCTGGCTTCCGGTCCAGGCCGGCCTGGACGTCGTCTGGTTACTGTTTCACCTGCTCGTGGTAACGCTACAGGCGTTCATATTCATGGTTCTGACAATCGTGTACTTGGCCATGGCCCACACCGGCGTGGAGGGACATTCGGTGAGCGATGCCTCGCATGGGTGACTTCCGCCTAACTCGTTTCGCAACGTAATGATTCTGTTCTCCACAGGTTCAAGAGAGGAAAAATGATGACCACAGATATGATGACCACCATTTACGCATATACCGCGCTCGGCATCGGAATCATGCTGGCCGCCGCAGGACTTGGATCGGCAATCGGATGGGGACTCATCTGCTCGAAGGCGCTTGAAGGCATAGCCCGGCAGCCCGAGCTGCGCCCGCTGTTGATGACGAACCTCTTCATCTTCGCAGGCCTGATGGAGTCCTTCCCCTTCATCATGATCGCCTTTGCCATGTGGTTCCTGTACGCGAATCCGGTCATCGGCAGCCTGCATTCGGCCCTCATGGCAAGCGCGCCGCATGTTCCCGCAGTCGCCGCTTCGCAAACCCATATCGCAGGAGGCCACTAATGCATATCGACATTACGCTTCTGGTACAGATCGTCGCCTTCATCGCGTTTGTGCTGTTCGTACGCTGGAAGCTCTGGTCACCGGTGACCAACGTACTCTCCCAGCGTCAGAAGCGTATTGCTGACAGTCTGGCGGTTGCGGAACGCGGACGGCGCGAGTCAGAGCTGGCCAGCAAACGTGCCCGGGAATTGTTGCGCGACGCCCATAAGCAGGCGGAAGAGATCATCGCCAAAGCCCAGCTGCAGGCAAGCCGCCTCATTGATGAGGCCAAGGCCACCGCCCGTGAAGAGGGTCAGCGTATCGTGGCTTCATCTCGCGCCGAGGTCACACAGATGGTCAATCGCGCCAGACTCGAACTGCAGGGCGAAGTCGCCGACCTCGCAATCGCAGGCGCCAGAAAGATACTCCGCCGCGAGATCGACATGCAACGTCATGATGACGTTCTGGGAGATCTTCTCGACAACTTCTACAGGAAAACCGGGACATGACTGAACGTCGCACCATCGCCAGACCCTACGCCGCCGCCGCGTTTCAGGTGGCCCGTGATAACGGCCACCTTGATTCCTGGTCCGAAGCCCTGGGTTTCATGGCAGCGGTGTCCAGGGATAAGCGCATGCACGCAGTGCTGCGCGACCGCACACGGCCTAAATCCGAAATCATTCAACTGTTCATCGAGGTCTGCGGCAGCCGCATCGACGAGAAAAACAGAAACTTCATCCGCATCGCCGCAGAGAACGGCCGTCTGCCGCTGCTCCCGGAGATTTACGAGATGTATGAAGAGCTGCGCGCCGAACACGAACGTCGCGTCAATGCCGAGGTCATTTCGGCATTCCCCCTTTCGGCTGCGCATCGCAACCGCATCGCGACTGTCATGAAAGCGCGTTTCGGAAAGGATCTAAAACTTGAGTGGGGTACGAACCCGGAACTTCTGGGCGGAATCGTAGTGCGTGCTCATGACATGGTAATAGACGCGTCGGTGAACGGCTGGCTTACCGATATGGCAAACAGCCTGACTCAATAAGGAATAACACACATGCATTTCAATCCCGAGGAGATCAGCGCGCTCATCAAGGACCGTATCGAGCGCTTCGTTCCGCAGACCGAAGCCCGCACCGAAGGCACCGTCGTGAGCCTCACCGACGGCATCGTGCGCATTCACGGTCTGGACGACGTCATGCAGGGCGAGATGATCGAATTCCCGGGCAATACCTTCGGTCTGGCGCTTAACCTCGAACGCGACTCGGTCGGCGCGGTGGTGCTCGGGGAATACGAGCACATCACCGAGGGCGACAGCGCCCGCTGCACCGGGCGCATCCTCGAAGTCCCGGTGGGCGAGGAGCTCATCGGACGGGTGGTCGATGCCCTCGGCAATCCGATCGATGGACGCGGGCCGATCGCCGCACGCGCAACCTCCCCCATCGAGAAAGTCGCCCCGGGCGTCATCACCCGCCAGTCGGTCTCCACCCCCGTGCAGACCGGCCTCAAGGCGATCGATGCCATGGTGCCGATCGGCCGCGGCCAGCGCGAGCTCATCATCGGCGACCGCCAGACCGGCAAGACGGCCGTGGCGATCGATGCGATCATCAACCAGAAAGGCAGCGGGGTCACCTGCATCTATGTGGCGATCGGCCAGAAGGCCTCCTCGGTGGCGAGCGTGGTGCGCAAGCTCGAGGAGTACGGGGCGATGGAGCACACGATCATCGTCTCGGCGACCGCCGCCGAGTCGGCAGCCATGCAGTACATCGCCCCCTACTGCGGATGCGCCATGGGGGAGTATTTCCGGGACCGCGGCGAGGATGCGCTCATCATCTACGACGATCTCACCAAGCAGGCCTGGGCCTACCGCCAGATCTCGCTTTTGCTGCGCCGCCCGCCCGGGCGCGAGGCCTATCCGGGGGATGTGTTCTACCTGCATTCGCGCCTCCTCGAGCGTGCCGCGCGCGTTAACAGCGAATTCGTCGAGCGGGCAAGCGGTGGGCAGATCAAGGGCAAAAGCGGCTCGCTCACGGCGCTGCCGATCATCGAGACCCAGGCGGGCGATGTGTCGGCGTTCGTGCCAACGAACGTGATCTCGATCACCGATGGGCAGATCTTCCTCGAGACCGACCTGTTTAACGCCGGGGTACGCCCGGCGATCAACGCGGGGCTTTCGGTCTCGCGCGTGGGCGGGGCCGCCCAGACGAAGATCATCAAGCGCCTGGGCGGAGGCGTGCGCCTGGCGCTTGCGCAGTACCGCGAGCTTGCCGCCTTTGCACAGTTTGCCTCCGACCTCGATGCGGCCACCCGCAAGCAGCTCGACCGCGGCCAGCGCATCACCGAGCTCATGAAGCAGAAGCAGTACTCACCGATGAGTGTCGCCGAGATGGCCGTCTCGCTCTATGCGGCCAACCAGGGATTCCTCGATGACGTCGAGGTGGCCAAGGTGGGGGCCTTCGAGTCGGCCCTGCAGTCGTACATGAAAACCGGGCAGGCCGCCCTCATGGAGCAGATCAACCGCACCCCGGAGTACACCGATGGGATCGCCGCCGCGCTCCAGGCGGCCCTCGAGCAGTTTAAGGCGGGCCACGCATGGTAGCGCGCACCCCTGCCCGCGCACCGGGACGCTAGCCATGGCCGCCGGCAAGGAAATCCGCAACCAGATCAGGAGCGTGCGCAACACGCAGAAGATCACCCGTGCGATGGAGATGGTGGCCGCAAGCAAGATGCGCCGCGCCCAGGAGCGCATGCGCGCCGCCCGCCCCTATGCCGACAAGATCCGCGGGGTGATCGGCCACCTGCACTACGCCCACCCCGAGTACCGCCACCCCTTCCTCGAAAGCCGCACGATCCGCCGCGCCGGGGTGATCCTCGTCACCTCCGACCGCGGGCTGTGCGGGGGGCTTAACACCAATGTGCTGCGGGCAACGATCCGCCAGATGCGCGCCTGGCACGAGCAGGGCATCGAGCCCGATGTGTGCACCATCGGCTCGAAGGGCTTCGGCTTCATGAAGCGCATCGGGGCGAACGTCATCGCGCACACCCCGAAGCTTGGCGATGCCCCGCGCGTGGAAGATCTCATCGGCGGGGTGAAGATCATGCTCGATGCCTACAGCAGCGGGCGCCTCGATTGTCTGCACATCGCGTTTAACCGCTTCATCAACACCATGTCGCAGCAGCCGTTCATCGAGCAGCTGCTGCCGCTCGAGGGCAGCGAGGAGCCTGAGCTCAAGCATTACTGGGACTATCTCTACGAGCCCGACGCGAAGGAGGTGCTCGATGACCTGCTGCGCCGCTACATCGAAACCCAGGTCTACCGCGGTGTTGTCGAGAACCTTGCCTGCGAGCAGTCGGCACGCATGGTCGCCATGAAGGCGGCCTCCGACAACGCCGGCAAGCTCATCGATGAGCTCAAGCTTCGCTACAACAAGGCGCGCCAGGCGGCGATCACCCAGGAGCTGTCGGAGATCGTCGGCGGGGCGGCGGCCGTCTAGTGCGCCCGAAACTGAATCCAACGGGGATACACATCTAAATGAGTTCCGGAAAGCTGGTGCAGGTCATTGGAGCGGTGGTTGACGCCGAGTTCCCGCGCGACCACCTGCCGAAGGTCTATCACGCCCTCATGGTCACGGAGGCTGGCCTCACCCTCGAGGTCCAGCAGCAGCTCGGCGACGGGGTGGTGCGCTGCATCGCCATGGGCAGCTCCGATGGCCTGCGCCGCGGCATGGCGGTCACCGACAGCGGGGCCCCGATCTGCGTGCCGGTCGGGCAGAAGACCCTCGGGCGCATCATGGATGTGCTCGGGCGCCCGATCGATGAGAAGGGACCGGTCGGGGCCGAGAAATCGATGCCGATCCACCGCAAGGCGCCGAGCTTCGAGGAGCTTGCCGCGAGCACCGAGCTGCTCGAGACCGGGATCAAGGTGATCGACCTCATGTGCCCGTTCGCCAAGGGCGGGAAGGTCGGCCTCTTCGGGGGCGCGGGCGTCGGCAAGACGGTCAACATGATGGAGCTCATCCGCAACATCGCCATCGAACACTCCGGCTACTCGGTGTTTGCCGGGGTCGGTGAGCGCACGCGCGAGGGCAACGACTTCTACCACGAGATGAGCGAAGGCGGGGTGCTCGACAAGGTCTCGCTCGTCTATGGCCAGATGAACGAGCCGCCCGGCAACCGCCTGCGCGTGGCGCTCACCGGGCTCACCATGGCCGAGCACTTCCGCGACGAGGGCCGCGACGTGCTGCTGTTTATCGACAACATCTACCGCTACACGCTCGCCGGCACCGAGGTCTCGGCACTCCTCGGGCGCATGCCCTCGGCGGTGGGCTATCAGCCCACGCTCGCCTACGAGATGGGCGTGCTGCAGGAGCGCATCACCTCGACCAAGACCGGCTCGATCACCTCCATCCAGGCCGTCTACGTGCCGGCCGATGACCTCACCGACCCCTCGCCGGCCACCACCTTCTCGCATCTCGATGCGACGGTGGTGCTGTCGCGCCAGGTGGCGGAACTTGGCATCTACCCGGCGGTCGACCCGCTCGACTCGACGAGCCGCCAGCTCGACCCGAACGTGATCGGAGATGAGCACTACCGCACCGCCCGCGACGTGCAGGCGACCCTCCAGCGCTACAAGGAGCTGCAGGACATCATCGCCATCCTCGGCATGGACGAGCTCTCCGAGGATGACCGGCTTGCGGTCTCGCGTGCCCGCAAGATCCAGCGCTTCCTCTCCCAGCCCTTCTTCGTGGCCGAGGTCTTTACCGGCACCCCCGGAAAGTACGTGCCGCTCAAGGAGACCATCCGCGGCTTCCGCGGCATCGTCGATGGGCAGTTCGATCACCTGCCCGAGCAGGCCTTCTACATGGTCGGGGCGATCGATGAGGCCATCGAGAAGGCCAGGACGCTGTGAAGGCCGTTGTCATTTAAGGAGAAATCAAGACCATGGCCATGACCCTGCATGTGGACATCGTCAGCGCCGAGCAGGAGATCTACTCCGGGGCCGCCGAGATGCTGCTCGCCCCCCTCGAGACCGGGGAGATTGGCGTGCTGCCGCGCCACTCCCCGCTGCTCGCGCGCCTGAGGCCCGGGGAGGTGCGGGTGCGCATGGGCGGGCGCGAGGACCTCTACTTCTACGTCTCGGGCGGGCTCCTTGAGATCCAGCCCCATGTGGTCACCGTGCTGGCCGACACCGCCCTGCGGGCCAAGGACATCGATGAGGCGGCCGTCCTCAAGGCCAAGGCAGCCGCCGAGGAGGCCATGAAAAGCCGCCAGTCCGGCATCGAATACGCCCGGGCCCAGGCCGATCTCGCCCAGGCGGTGGCGCAGCTGCGCACGGTGAGGAAGCTGCGCGAAAAACTGCCGCACTGAACCGCCGGGGGAGAGCGTCGTGTCCCCGGCCGGACACGCCCATCCCGCGCGCCTTGAACCCAGGCGGCATGAATTGATCCAGCAGTCACCGGGATACTGACTCCCGAAAACGCCCGCGGCGTGCCAACTCGGCTGCGCGGCGGCGTTTACACCACGGGCGGAGGAGCACTGTCCCGGAATGCCGGCAGCAGCTCCAGGGCTCCCATCACCGCCGCAATTGCCGGGAACCGGGACATGTCCACGGCAAATTGCCGCGATGCCTTGACCTGCGGATACAGAAATATGTCGGCTGCAGTGACCGAATCTCCGAGCGAATAGCTGCCGGCATGGGATTCGACAATCCGGTTCAGGCCCTCGAAACGACGATCGATCCAGTAGCGGCACCAGGCCTGAGTATCTGCGTCCGTAGCCTTGAATTGCTCCTTGAGGCGTTCCCGCAGGGCGTTGTTGTGCATGGGCTGGATGACGGAGTTGACTACTTCCACAAGGGCCCGGACGCGCGCCCGCTGCAACGCATCGCCAGGAAATAACGGCGGCAGCGGTCGGGTCTCTTCCAGGTACTCGATGATGGCAACGGTCTGGAACAGGCGCTGCCCGTCGATCTCGAGGCAGGGCACCTGCCGCGTCGGGGATACCGCAGCGTATGACGTCGAAAGATGCTCGCCGGTACGAAGGTCGATCCAGACCGGTTCGTAGGCAACTCTCTTCAACGCCAATGCGATCCGGATGCGCCAGGACGAAGAAGACATCGTCGCCTGATAAAGTCGCGCAATGTCGCTCATGGGATTCTATATCCTAAAATGGCTGCGCAGACTTGCGCAAATGTAACCGGCGGGTCCGGACACGAATGCCCTGTCGGCGATTTCATTTGTCGTGCTGAAGCGTCCGGGCAGATGCAGATTCCGTGCTGTCACGAAGTGCCTATGCCGCCTGCGCCGTTTGCCGGGTCACGCCCAGGCTGTGCATGACGTTGGCACGCATGGACTCCCGCCGCCGAGGAGGGCTGCTCAGATTTCGATCAGGCCGTCGGGCAGTTCGTCAGTTCCATCAGGTTCCCGGGGATAATGGGTATGCATCGCCTCGCCGCAGGCAGTGATTGCCGTGACAAATCCTTCCACGACCTCTCCTCTGGCGACACGATCGACAAAGGCCTGGACGATGCCGGCCCAATGGGCCTCACCGAGCTTTTCATGGATACCCCGGTCGGCGACGATCTCGACGTAGCGTTCCGCGAGCGACACGAAGAACAGTACGCCTGAGTGTTCCCGGGTCAGGTGCACGCCCTGAAGATAGAATTGCGCCTTAGCAAGACGGCCGGCGCGTGCATGCTTGACGGATCGGGGGATCAGCCCCAGGTGCAGTGACGGGATAAACAGCAGCAACAGACTGAGAACGATAAAAACTCCCAGTTGAATCTGGTACACGTGTCCGTAGGATATCGACACCGACATCAACAGGAACACTCCCGGCACCAGGAGCGCCAGGAGCGCCACCCACAGCAGCGGCAAGAACAAATAATGGTCGCTCGCCCGCGCCACTACTGCCACGAATTCCCCGCTGGTATTCTTTTCCGCCGCGTGGATAGCGGCGGTAATGCGCGCCCGGTCTTGATCGCTGAACGTGATCATATTGCCCTCCTACCAGCCGCCCGAGGCGCCGCCACCACCGAATGACCCGCCGCCGCCCGAAAAACCGCCGAACCCTCCCCCGAAGCCGCCGCCACCCCCGCCCAGGCCCGAAAGCAGGCCGAGCGCCAACCATCCGAGCATGCTTCCGCCGGAACCCCCGCGCGGCCCGGATGGTCCTGCGCCCGGACCACCCGGGCCGGGACCGGGCCTGTTGGAACCGCGAAAGAAAAACAGGGCGATGAGCGGTGAGAAGATAAACAGGAGAACCACCAGCATCAGGGCCCCGGTGCCAGCCTTCTCACGCGTCTGGGCGCTGCGTGCGGCAGCGGCGTGATCACCGATGACGGACAGGATCGCGTCCGAACCCGCCACGATTCCGCCGGAGAAATCACCCCGCTTGAACCGGGGTACGATAATGTTGTGAATGATCTCGAAGCTCGCCGCATCGGTCAGCGTGCCTTCGAGCCCATAGCCAACCTCGATACGCACCTTCTTCCCGCCCGCGTCCACGATCAGCAGCGCGCCGTTGTTCTTGCCTTTCTGGCCGATCCCCCAGTGGCGTCCCAGCTGGTAGCCGTACTCGTCGATGGGATAACCGTGCAATGACGGCAGCGTCACCACCACTACCTGGTTGGAGGTGTGTCGGGCATACTGGAGGAGTTTCTGCGCCAATGCCTGGCGCACCTGCGGTGACAGCAGGTTAGCATCGTCAACCACCGGCCCGGTCAGGGCCGGAAACGCCGGCCTCCCCGCGTCGAGCACATTGCTACCCGCCGCTCCGACGGGGTACACAACCAGCATCAATACACACAGTATCACCCACCGCAGCAGCATAGCCAGGCGTTCCATGACTTAGAACTTGACCTGCGGCGGCTGCATGGATTGCGTGGAAATGGTGAAATTCTGGATCGGCGCGTAGCTGCTGTAAAAGAGCGAGTGATACCAGCGGCCGGGAATAGTGGTGAGTTCGGTATCGTACTGCTGGACTGCAAGAATATAGTCGCGGCGCGCCACCGCGATGCGATTCTCGGTACCCTCCAGCTGCGCCTGCAGCATGAGGAAATTCTGGTCGGCCTTCAGGTTCGGATAATTCTCGGTGACCGCCATGAGACGCGACAGCGCCCCGCCCAGGGTCGCCTGGTTGCGTTCGAACTGCCGAAAGGCTGCGGGGTTGGTAAGAATATCGGCAGGAATTCGGGTCTGGGTAACCTTGGCGCGCGCCTCGGTCACCGCCTCCAGGACGCTGCTTTCGTGGGCGGCGTAACCCTTGACTGTCGCCACGAGGTTGGGAATGAGGTCGGTACGCCGCTGATACTCGTTGAGCACCTGACTCCAGGCCGCAGTAACCGCCTGCTTGTAGGTCGGAATGTTATTGATGCCGCAGCCGGTGAGCATCGCCATGAGACCAAACATCACGGCGACAACCGAAAGTTTTCCGATATAGCGCAGGCCTCTCATTGTATCTCCTGGAAAAATGGCAATTCTCGGACGCGCCGGGGACGCTACAGCCGCCAGCCCACACTGTCAAGCTCGGAAAGCTGTCAGTCCCCCGTTGAAAACCACCAGGCTGCGCCTGCGGGCTCCTGGCGCCCGACCCCAGCCATGCTAAACCCGGAAATGGCAGCGGCAGCCAGCCTCTGTTCCGCCCCGCGCCATCCGACCGGTCACGCCACAACCGCACCCATGGCACCGCCGCCGCGCACTGCGAAAGAACCGTATTCGATCATGCCGCCAATGCCGGGGAAATCGGAGCATGACTCCCGAGCATGGCCATGAACGCCGCCCGCACGGGACAATGCCCCCGGAACAAGTCATCCGCGGCCAACCCGCACAGCGCTGAAGTCCATTTTTCCAGAACAGCGCAGACCAATCGTCGCGTCTGGCCTGCGTCAAGCAAGGGGATTCACCGGACCAGTCCGGTGCAGTACACTATTATTAGATCCTGTTCACCCCGGCAAGATACCGCCTCTGGAATCATGAGAAAGAGACACTGCACCTGTGGCGCCGACGGCGATGTGCACCGCGAGACGCGCCGCACGGCGGACGGGCGCGAGGAGATCGTCTACCGCGTGATCTGCCCCGTATGCGGGCAGATCGGCCCGGCGGTTCCGGCGGAGGGCAAGGACGAATCGGTCGTTATCGCCGAAGCCGTCGAGGCATGGAATGTCATGATTGCCAGCGTCCGCCCTCTGGAAGCCTGATCGGACCGGAGGACGCGAAACACGGAAAACCTGCGGGATTCTTTTCAAACCGCAGGATTCACAAGCCCTGAAACGCGACACACACCAGGCTGGCGCAATTCCCGCAGGCCCTTCGCAAACCAGCCGCATCCGGCATGCAACGCGCCATCGCGAACTTCCCGGTCACGGCTTCGCTCCTATATAGACATCCACCAGCTCCCCGGGAAACAGATTCATTCCCTTTGGAGGCTTGAAGCGAAAGATGATGGGCAACACCCTCACGTCCACCTTTTCCGTTCGTTGATCGGACAACTGGATCTTCGGGGTCACGTACGGCTGTATCCGGACAAACTGCAATGGGACGCTCACGTTATTGGCACCCCTGATAAACATTTTTGCAGCCATGCGCGTGACCGGTGGCAGTCTGGGCACCAGAATCTCGTCGAGATAGCACTGCACCTGCAAATAGGGACTTTGCATTCCCATGGTGACAACCGGATTCATGCCCTGGGAATAGGTGCCATAGACTCCCTGCGCCGAGATGTAGCTACCCACCGCGGCACCAACGCGCAACACCGGGCCCGGAACCGGGGCACGAAGCACGTATTTGTTCAACAAGGCTTCATCGACAGCATGCGTGCTGATCGCCACCTCCAGATTTTTCTGCGCCACCAAAACGTTGTCCCGGGTGTTCACCAGCGTCATCCGGCTCACAGTCCTGGGATCGATGGACACTTCCTTTTCTAAGATGGCCAGCTGATGGCGCTGATAAACCAGCGCGGCCTGTGCCGCGCCGACCTTGGCCCCGTCCTCGGCCACGACTTCCTTCTGCACGGAATCATCCATTGCCAGCAGCGGTGCATCTTTCCCGACGGTCTGTCCGTCACGCACAAATATGCGGGTAACCGTGCCACCCACTTCGGGGTAAATGTTGATGTTCTCTCCATTCTCGAGCGGACTCTGGACGATGCCTTCGGCATAGATGCCTTCGGTGTACGGATCACGGGTAGGCGCCAGCGGCGCGTGCGCCGGAAGTTCCTGCCGGTACAGATAGGCGCTCACCAGTCCGGCGATAATTCCCAGAAAGGCGACGGCAAAAAGTATCTTGTGTTTCATTGGCCGGCTCCTGTGTGGTCCGTGATGCGTCCGTCTTCCATGTGAATGATTCTCGAGGCGTACTCATAGATCCGGTCATCGTGGGTAACGACGACAATGGCTCGCCGTTCATTCAGAATATTATTCTTCACGAAGGCCAGGATCTTCTTGCCCGTATCGCCATCAAGAGACGCCGTGGGCTCGTCGAAGATCAGCAGATCCGGCTCCGCGACGATGGCCCTGGCGATGGCCACCCGCTGCTGCTCGCCACCGCTGAGTTTCTGGGGCGGCAGCTCACCCTTGCCCGAGAGACCCACAATCTCCAGAATCTTGCGTGACTTCTGCAGACCCTCCTCCCAGGGCACGCGCCGCAGGATAAGTGGCACGGCCACGTTCTCCACAGTGGTCAACCGCGGAAAAAGATGGTAATCCTGAAAGACAAAACCCACGCCATGAAGCCGGAAATCCGCCAGTGCATCCGTGTCCAGAGTCCAGATATCCTTGCCCTCGACCGTCACGCTGCCCGAATTCGGACGGAGAATTCCGGATATGACGCTGAGCAGCGTGGTCTTGCCGGAGCCCGACGGCCCGACGATATACAGCATCTCGCCGAAGTCCAGTCCGAAACTTACCTCCCGCAGGGCATAGGTGCGGGCCGGTTCCTCGCCAAACCATTTGTTTACCTTCTGGACGGTCAGGATCACGGTCAGCCCCTGAATACGTCGAAAGGATCGATGCGGATGACCTTTCTTATGCCGATGTAGGCCGAAATAACGGAGATGATCAGGACCATGACCAGCGCCATGAAGAGATTCTGGTACGTGATGACGGCCGCGTAGTTGGGGATCCTGAGCTTGCCGAAGGCAACGAGCGCCGAGGACAGCAGCACCCCGAACCCGAATCCCAGGAAGCCGACCACCAGGGACTGGAAGAGAATCATCTGGACGAGCTCGCTGCTCTTGGCGCCTATGGCCTTCAGCGCCCCGAACCGTTCGAGGTTGTCCAGGACGAACATATAGAACGTCTCACCGGCGATGGACAGCCCGACGACAAAGCTGATGAGAGTCATGATCAGGATATTGGTGCCCAGCGCGGTCTGGAATTCATAAAAGCTGTCGTTGCGGGCTATGAACTCCTTGTCCGTGAGGGCGAGATAGCCGATCTTTTTTGTCTGCGCTTCGATGACCGGGATGTCCTTGTCGGTTTTCGGTTGCACCAGGATGAACGAGGTCAGATAGCGGGTGGATGGCAGATCCTGCGTCGCGCGTGTGTAGGTGGTGTACAGGGTTGGCAGGCCGAACAGGCTGCCTACGGAAACGCGGCCGATGCCAGCTATGATCCCGCGGTGGTCGTTGATCTCGAAGGTCGTTCCGACCTTGGGGCTGCCTAGCTTCGCGTAGCTGGGATCTTTCACGACGATGAAGGCGTCGTTTCGGTAGATATCAAGAATGTTGCCCTCGATAAGAGTCGGACGGCCAAAGAGCGTCGCATCGTCGAGACCGACAACAGTGGCCGCCTGATATGTGCCATTGTCCAGGTGGACCAGGCCGGCACCGATATACAGTGGCATCGCGTATTCCACGCCGGGAATGCTGCGTACCGCATCCAGCACATAGTCAGGCATCGGTATGCTGTTTTGCGGCGTCTGCACATCCGGGTCCATCACCCACATCTTCGCGCCGACATTGATTATGTTGGCGGCTGAATGCTCAATGATCCCGAAGAACATGGACGTCATCAGCATCATGAGAAACACCGAAAAGGTGATTCCGATCACCAGCGTGACAAACTTCCCGCGATCGCTGAGCAGAAGCTTCAGCGCCAGGCGCAGCAATCCGCTCATGGCATCACCCTCGCAGGACCGGCCTGCCCGGCCATCGGAACCCCGGGACGTGCCGGATTCGATGAATCGCCCGGCGCCCCGGCGTGATCGCTCCTCCACCAGTCCCCTCCCAGGGCCACGAACAGGGCAGCGGTGTCCTGATAGCGCTGGGCCACGGCATGTACCGCAGCGATGCGCGCGTTCTGGTATGCGACCTCGGCATTGAGCAGGGAAAGGTAGTCCGTGGTGCCGGACCGGTATCCGGCTTGCGCCACTTCCATTTCCTGCTGCACGGTTTGCAGGGAACGGTGCTCGGCCTGAACCGCCGCCCCATCGTGCTCAAGAGCACGCAAGGCATCGGCAACTTGCTGGAAGGCGCTGAGAACCGTGGCCTTGTAGACGGCCAGGGTGGTGTCGTACGCCGCGTAGGCGCCGCGCTCCTGGGCTCTGAGCTTTCCCCCCTCGAAGACGGGCTGCGCCAGGGCCGCGGCGATGCTCCATACGCTGCTGGACGAACTGAAGAACGCCCCGGTCGTAGAACTGCTGGTACCTGCGGACGCAGACAGCGTAACGATCGGAAAGAACTGCGCCTTGGCGACCCCTATCCCGGCCAGGGCATAGCGCATCTGCTGCTCCGCAGCCTCGATGTCCGGACGGTTCCGGACCAGCGTTGAAGGCAGCGCAACGGGGAGTTCCTTCGGCAGGACGAGATCGTTCAGCGTAAACGGCTTCTCGCGCCATTGACTGGGGGACTCACCGCCCAGGATGGCCATCAGGTGCCGGTAGACGGCAAGCTGCTGCTGCAGTGGCGGAAGCATGGCCTCATTAGCCAGCAGTTGCGCCCGCTGCGCTAGGACATTGACGTAGGGAGACCCGCCGCCTTGGTATTGAGCCTCGGTAAGCGCCAGGAGCTCGCGTTCCCGGGCGGTGATTTCCTCTACGGCGTCGATCTGGGCCTGGGTGGCCGCCTCGGCGATAGCAGTATTGACTACGTTGCCGCTGAGGGTCAGCCGGGCGGTCGCCAGCTCGTAACGCTGATACTCCATCTGGGCCTTGCTGCCCCGGTAGACCAGGCGATTGATGCCGAAGATGTCCGGATAATAGGTGACACCGACACCGCCGGTGAACAGGGAATAGGTGAACCCGGGAATGCGGCCGCCGAACGTCGCCCCCGAACTCTTTTGCCGCGACGCTCCCAGATCGGCACTGATCTGCGGGTAGAAAATGCCGGCATTGGCCTCCATGCTCGCCTGCGCTGCACGCAGCTGGGCCTGGGCCGCAGCGATGCTGGGGCTGTCACGCAGCGCCCGCCGCACGACTTCGTCGAGCCTCCGGGAATGGAAAAGCCTCCACCATTGCCGGGACAGGGTGCGACCGTACGCGAACCTCTGGGAGCCCTCTCCTCTGCCCACGGCACCGGTGGTTCGGTAGGGAGGCGACCCGGCCGTATAGCCGGAACTGGACGGTACCCGCGGCACATGCAGCGGAGGCTCGAAGCTGCATGCGGACATTCCCGCCCATGCAGACACCAGGGCCGTGGCAACCCAGCGTAGCCGGCTCATCGGAGCCATCCCGTTTCGGCTGCGGACTGCGTTTTCGGGAACGGATGCCGCCGCAGCTCATGCCCGCCGGCAACCCGCCGGCCCTGGCAACTGCCTTGAATTCGCGCCACGCACGCACATCTTGCGGCCCGACCGGCCCGACCTGGATTGAAAGGCATCACAGACATGCATCCAACATACGGCCGCGGCAACCCGCCAGCTTTGATGCAGGTCAACGATCACACCGTCGGATGCATGAATCTTGTAAAAGTCTGTCAGTGCGCAGCCGCGCAACCAGCATGGCACGTGTGTCGAGTCCGGCTGCCCTGTCTCCGGGTATTACCTGTCGCCCATGACACACCGCGGCATGATCCAGTCCACGCTGGCCCGGTCCGATCGCGAAAGTCTGCGACCGCCGCCGATACGGTTGTGAATACGAAAAGTCGATGTCGACATGCACCCGGAAAGATCTGCCGCGTCCGCTGTGGCGTCACCCGCAATGGCCGCTGCGCGTTCGTGACCGACCCGCGCCGGCACGCTGCATGCATGACGGCACGCATGCGCCCAGACCTGCGTCGATAATCTTCTCGGCACATTCGAACGTCACTCTCTGACTGCGACCGCTTCGCGCGCCGGGAGCCGGGGCGCGACGTCGTCGACACATCGAAGAATGCATGACCGGCCATGCATCGTCGTGCAGGTGCTGCGCAGCAGGCGCTTCGCATACGGTAGCGATCATGGTGGCCCCGCTCGCACCCTGCCACTACCTCAGGCCGACGGGCATATCGTGCCGCGGAACCTTCATTGGATACCGGTCCGGTCAGTCTCCGCCACGGCGCTGCCACCGCGCAACCTCGGCCTGCTGGCGCGGCGTCAGCACCCGGTAGGCGCGAATGAATGCACGATTGCGGAGCACAATCAACTGCGATGGGTCTGGGCTTGCGCAACAGCCAATTCTTGAACCCTGCGGGGATCGTAGTGGTCAGGCATCGCTGCTGCTGCCAGCGCCTTCCGATCGGGCCGCAGGACGATCCGCTTTTCGCGAATGGCCGGCTCCTCCGAGTAGAAGATCTTGAATATCGCGTCGCGCTGCTCCTCGGTCAGCCTCAGATGGCGCATAAATCCCTGCCATCCGCGCTCAGGGAAGCAGGACGATGCGTGCCAACCATGCGGTCCTTCTTCGCAGCCGTGGATAGGACGGGCGCAGGCGGCCCCGATGGCCGCAGTCGTGATGCCACCCGCAAGAAGGGCGGCATGGATCAGGGTGCGTTTTTTCATGTCGTTCTCCCAGGAATGAAAACAGGTCTTCGAACCGCGTCTGCCGGGCGCAGATTCTCCCGGTAGCGCTGATTATGCCGACGGGCCGTGCAAGCTTGGGTCTCGGGCGCGCAAAGTCTCGTAAAGACCTGTAAAACCGGCTGACGATCCCACTCTGGCATGGAAGCGTTTGAAAGCGTCCACTCCCGATCTGTGCTCAGAAGCGTGGACGCTGAACAAAATTGAAACAGGCGGCTTTGCATTGTCGACTGCACCGTGCGCCGTACACAGGCAATCACACGGCAACTGAAGGAATCGTGGGACAGATCTGCCACAAGATCCCGGACCGCGCGGCCGATCCCACGAGAGACGGGGTGGCCGCACCGAAGCAGGCGGACTGCAGGACAGCCTGCCTGTCGGCAACAGCGAGAACCGCATGGCCGGATGAAGCCCCTCGGATTGCATTCCCGCACTTTTTGCGGGAAGAAAATGTCGCGGGTGCGGCGGTGTCATCGTACCGGTCGAACTCATGTATTATATCGTGGGCAGCAGGAAGACCGCCGCACGGTGTGCGCGACAGCCCGCAGTTCGCACTCCAGGAGCAAGCAAGCCACTCCCTCTCAGGAATTGAATACGAAGCAGGAAGGTCACGCCCTATGACGCTCGCTGAGCTGCTGCAGTATCTTGATCAGAACACGCCGTTCGCGGTGCTCGACGGCTTGCCGGACGAAACCCTTGTCAAGGCGCTCGAAGGCCGGCATTCCGATCCTCTGGCAGGCCGGATCATCAAAGGCATTGTCGAAGGCAACCACTGTGCCGATGAGCACTCGCCCGTATTCCGCGCCGACAGCATCACCGCTCTGGGACCGCTGCGCCTTCAGTACATGAAAGACGACGCACCGGTGGAGGGCTTCCGCATGGTGGAGCGCATCATCCAGGCCATCGATGGTGCGTTCAACGACGAAGCCCTGCACGATAAGTTCCGCTGATCTGCATCTGCAAGCGCACCCCGTGCCCGGACATACGAAAGTGCACGATACCATTCCACAACCGCGTCCTGCCCATCCTTTTCCAGGCGACACTGGCGGGCTCCGCTGTCTGTGCCATCGGGCCGCGGGCCGCACCCGGGCCCGGCAACCGGACACGAAAGCCCGATCGACGACCGCGGGAAACTGCATGGGGACATACACCCCGGAATGCGCGCTCCGTTTTCACGGCACGCAAACCGCTGCATCCCGGCAAGCGCCCGGCACAGGCAAGTCCATCGCATCACTACGAACGACGGAAGTCCGACGCCCATGACAGACAATCCTCTCCACTGGCCTCCGGAAAATCCCTGGACCGCGGCGCCTGACGACGCGCTGTGGTCGCATCCCGGCTCGAACATCGTGCTGGATTTTCACGGAGATCCGGCACGGGCCGCAGTCACCGTCCTATCAGACGGCAACCACCACATGGCACTTGAAGAGGCCCTGCGGGACTTTTCCCGGATGCATCCGGAGATGAACGGCGTCTTCTATCTCACCCTGCCGCCCGGACTCTTGCTGCAGATCTTCAAACGCGGCGCGGTACGGATCGGAAACCTGCGCCTGCAACTGACTCCCCACGTGCTCATCAGTCCGCCCGGACTGTTCGAATCCCTGGCGCCATCTGGCCGCCTGTCCGGGCACGCGCCATTCATGCGCAGCCGTGGCAACGTTCTGCTGGTGCGCAAGGGAAATCCGAAAGCGATCCACGATATCGGATCGCTGTACGGCGATGACCTGCGACTGTTCATTTCCAACCCGCGTACCGAGACGGCAAGCCACAGTGTCTACCGGGAAACGCTGCTACGGCTGTGCGGGGCCAGAGGCATGGATGTCGCCGCGATGTCAGACATGCTGGACGGAGTCGACGGGCGCGTTTTCTACGGACAGACGATACATCACCGCGAGGCGCCACAGGCGCTCGCCTCGGAGCGTGCCGATGCAGCAATTCTCTACTACCATCTCGCGCTACGTTATACGCGCGTCTTTCCGGAGCTTTTTGAAATCGCCGCGCTCGACGGCGGTGATCCGCAGCCCGCGCCCAGCCCCTGGAACGTAACGAGCCGCTTCCATGCCGGTGTGGTCGGCGACGGAGGTCAATGGGGCGGGGAGCTGCTGCGGCATCTCATGAGCCCACAGGTTACGGATATTTATCACAGCCACGGACTGCTGCGTCCGGACGAATGATTGCAACGCGTGAGTCGGCCACGCAGGCAACTGCAGAATGAATACGGCACGCAGATCGCGGGCCGAAGCTGAGCAGCTGTTCAGGAGCTGCGTGAATGCCCGTTCAGCAGTTCCTGGCTGCGGATGCGGATGCGGTGATTCTCAATACTGAGCAGGCCACGGAGCTTCAGCTCGCTCAGCACCTTGGTGACCGTCTGGCGGGCGGTGCCGACCATGTCGGCAATCTCCTGATGGGTCATGCGGATATTGAGATGAACTTCATTGCCAACTCGGGTTCCGTGACAAGCACTGAGCCGCAGCATCAGCTTGACGATTCGGCTATTTACGTCGTCGTCGATCAGGTTCACCAGCATGTCACCCAGCACGCGCATGCGGCACGCAAGTGCCTGCATAATGACGAAGGACGCCGCGCTGTGGGTCTCGAGATAATCCTTGAACTGTGAGCGCGCGATGCACAGGACCTCGGCCCGCTCACAGGTCTGCGCGTTCACGGCCCGGCCTGCGCCATGAACGACCTCGGTCAGCCCGAAAATCTCCCCAGGGAAGCAGAACCACAGAATCACTTCTCTCCCCAGCGTCGAATTCTGATAGATCTTGACTCTTCCGGCGCGCAGGAAATAGACATTCATGCCCGGATCCCCTGCACGGTAGATGAACTCGCCCTTCTCGTATTTGCGTACCGTGCCGATGGCCAGCAGGTCGGAGAACTCGTTCGGACTGATCTTGGAAAAAATATCGGACGGCGCCGTAAATACGGGATCGGTGGTGGCGCATGGCGAATCAAAGCCTTCGAACATTGTGGCACCCCTTCCGGTACTGCATCCGGTTCAGTATTGACCAGCCATTCTACAAAAAATGTCGCCTGCGTGACATTCGGCAGCGGCACCGCTCATCCGATACCATTTAAATATATCCCGCATCGAAAATGTCTCTAAGTTTCAAGGATCTACGGCCCACATCGCTATCCGGTGCGGCATTGCAGACACCGGCCAGTATCCGCGATCCTCGCCGCACGGCTTGAACTGGCGCGCCACGGAATCAAGCGGTTACGATCACGCATGGGTATCTTTCGCGATGTCGCAACACAGCTACCCATCTGCGATACAACATCAATGGCCGCAATAGCAAAATATTCCTATTCAAAAAAATTGGCTGGATGGTGCCTCACCCCTTCCGTCTCTGCACCCCGCCCGAAGCGACCTCAGCTACCGGCCGGACCATGCCGACCGGCCTTGCAGATCGCTCAGCCCGCTTCCACCTGTGATGCGGTGCGGGGCTGCACAAAGGCTCGGGTACCACAGGACTCGATCAACAAAAATGATTTGATGTCACGCCTGTGACATACCACGTTCCAATCTTTATGTATTCTCATTCGAGATCCTGATGTGGGTATAGGATAGGTCGTTCGGCGCAATCCATCGATGTCACACTCTAGATTCAGGAGCCCAGAATGGAAACTGCAGCAGCCAATATCACGCCACCGGCGGCCGAGGCCGCCGCATCCGGCACCAGGACAAGACAGGTCGCGGGGCTGGCCATCGCCTTTGCGGTCCTGTTCGGATTGCATCTCGGACCAAGGATACCCGGCTTGAATCCCGAAGGTCAGACGGTGCTGGGCGTGTTTCTGTGGTTCATCGTATGCATGGTCAGCGGTGCCCTGCCGAAAGCAGTCGTCGGCCTGGCCTCTCCGCTGCTGCTGGTGGTGTTCGCCCATACCAAGGTCCCGGTCGCTTTCAAGGCCTTCAACACGGACATTTTTTTTCTCGCCGCCGGCGCGTTCACCATAGCCGCGGTCATGATGGGAACTCCACTCGGCAGAAGGGTCACGTGTACGGTGGCGTCCACGATGAGATCGAACCGGGTCACCCGGGTTCTGCTCGGGCTCATGCTCGCCGAAGTGGCCACACAGCCCTTTCTGCCGGTCGTCAACGAAAGCGCCTTGTTCCTGCCCATGTGCAAGGGCATCTCGTCTTTCACGGAGGGAAAGGAGCACCTGCCCGAGGTAAAGAGGATAAACACCGCAGTGCTGTATCTGATAGCGGGTCTTGTCCCTCTGTTCATCGGCCCACTGATGCTGACGAGTGCCTTTCCCAATTTGATACTTACCGCATATCTCAAGACCACTCAGCATATAAACATTTCGTGGGCTCACTGGTTCTGGCTCAATCTTCCTTTGTGGGGGTTGCTGCCAATCCTGTACATCTATGTGATCCGCTACTTCAAGCTGCAACACCTGGACATACCCGGCCTCGAGGCGGGCATGGCAGCCATGAAGAAGGAGCTCGGCACCATCACATGGCCCGAAATGTGGACATTGATATGCCTCGCCATCGGAATGACCCTGTGGATCACGGGCTGGCTTAAACCCGGCATGACGGCTCTGCTGGCCGCATCGCTGATGTTCGTGCCATGGAGCGGCATCAAATACGACAACATCAGCAAGTACATGCTCTGGGATGTGTTAATGCTGCTGGGCGGAGCGATTTCCCTCGGCACGGCGCTTTATGCTGCAGGAACTGTCACCTGGCTGGCACACGGAGTGGTCAGCCCTTTCAAAGACACCGGCCTGCCGATCCTGGCGGTGCTGTTCCTGCTGGTATTCAGCTTCCACATACCACGCGCCGGAATCGTCAGCGCCGTCGCGGCGGGCGCAGCATTCGTACCGCTGGCCGTCGGGCTGGCCAAGGTGCTTCACGTCCATGTACTGCCATTCTCGCTGATCATCATCAATTGCATGCAATACGCATTCTTCCTGCCGATCTCCATTACAGCATTTCTGATTGCATGGAGTGCATCAGGAACTTCCGGTTGGGAGGCAGTCAAATTCGGCACACCGCTGACGATCATCGCCAATGCCTACGTGCTTCTGGTGCAGCCGGTTTGGCTGAAGATGATCGGATTTCCGCTGTAGCGTGCGGCCGATACTCAAATAATCTCAACAGACTTGCCGCAGGAGATGCCTGATGAAGAAGATGACGGAGAGCGAACTCGGGAAGCGCCTGGGTCACTATGTCGCCCCGCAGGGGCTGTACGCCAGGACCAAGGACCTTTCGTTCCTGGGAAAAGTGACTTGCAACGTGCGCAAAATCGTTGCGGGTTCATGGCAGGAGATCGTGCTCGACTACGAACTTGGTGCCTCCGGAATGGCCGATGGGTCGTGGTTCAAGGCAACATTCCGATTCTACTCTGACTGGGAACTGTTCCAGACCTCGGACCCAAAAGGCGCGAATTACATCTCCGCGGAATATCACGCCGGCGCTCTGGTCGCAGGCCAGTCGCCGGCAACAGTCCAGGCGCTGAAGGTGCGCTTCGACCAGAAAGGCCATGAGCGCCCGTTCCAGAAGGCAGTCATCGTGGACACGGTGGACGGATACCTGAAGGCCGGCGATCACATTGTCATCCGGCTCGGAGACCGGCGCTTCGGAGGTCCGGGCACACGCGTGCAGACCTTCGTCGAGCAGAACTTCCGCTTCCGCTGCTATGTCGACCCGCTTGGCACCTCACGGGCTGCCACGGTACCCGGAGACATCGTCATCCAGATCGTTCCCGGGGTACCGGCACAACTTGTCATGAACGCCTCGCGGCTGGTGCGTGCCGGGGAGGAGCTTCCGCTGCGTGTGTGTGCCGAGGATGAATGGGGAAATACCTGCTGGCAGCAACCGGAAAAAGTCCTCATTACCGCAACCCTCAATGGAAAATCTGTCTACGAGAAGCACGCGACACTTGCCGCCCAGGGCTGGGCGGTGCTGCTGCTTGATGATCTGCCGACTGACCAGCCCGGAGAACTCGCCGTCACCGCCCGTCTGGTCGATCATCCGCACGTGCAGCCCAAAACCTTCCATGCGACCATCGACAGGGACATGGAGATGCCGCGCATCTACTACTGCGATCTGCACGTGCATTCGGAAGACACTATCGGCACCAACAGCACGACCTACAATCTCACTTACGGTCGCGATGTCTCGGGCATCGACGTTCTGGCGTTCGCCCACAACGACTTCAACATCACCAAGGACAGGTGGGATCGCACCGTGGAGCTTATCCACGAAATCAACAAGGACGGCAGTTTCGTCGCCTTTCCCGGCACTGAATGGTGTGGCAGCTCTTGTGCCGGCGGTGATCACAATGTGGTGTTCCTGCACGGCGGTACACCCGAGTTTCCCTATCTCAAGAGCGGTGAACATGTACGTTCGTTCGAATGGAACGAGGATATGAGCGCCAAGGTCGACGTCGAACCTGGTGCCTGGCCGCTGGAAGAGCTCTGGGCTGCCTATGCCAAGGACCCGGAAGGGCATTTGCTGATCCCGCACGTCGGCGGCCGGCGCTGCATCCTAGACTGGCATTACCCGGCACTCGAGCGGCTGATCGAGATCGGATCTTCCTGGGGACATTTCGGCTGGTTGTACCAGGAAGCGATGGAGCGTGGCTACAAGATCGGCGCTTCCATGGCCGGCGACGAACACCGCGGGCGCTGCGGAGGCGGCGTGCCGGGAACGGCGGTATTCGGCACCAAGGGCGGCATCTCCGGCGTGATCGCCAACGGACTTACACGCAAGGACATAGCACAGGCCCTGCGTGCGCGGCACACTTTCGCCTCTACCGGCGAACGCAGCTACGGACTAGTGCGCTGCGGCAAACACATCATGGGCGACGAGTTCACGCATACGGGAAAAGCGAAGCTCGAATACCGCTTCCTGGGGGATGCCGGTTGGGATGAAATCGTGGCCTACGACCATAGCGGCGCCATCTGGCGCCGCGACCTGCAGCAGGAGCTCGGTCACTCGGAGCGCAAGATCCGTCTGCGCTGGGGCGGAGCGCGCGTCAAGGACCGCTACCGCGTGGCGGCGTGGAAGGGAAAGATCACCATCACCAACGCCGTGATCAACGACTTCAGCGCCCGAGGCTTCGAGCATATCGAGGAAACCTGCTGGCGCGAAAGTACGACTCAGATCGGCTTTAAGAGCGACACCTATGGCGATGTGGATGCAATCGAAATCGATATCTCCAATCTCTCCGAATCTGTCCTGAGGGTGGAAGGCAGTATCGACGGCTACGTCAAGGTTGGCGATCCCCTCAAGGGCAATCCGTTCGTGCACTGTCCCACATTCTCCTGGGAGATCACCGGAAAGGAGCTCATCGGGCAGGCACGGCTGCGCCGGGATCTGCCGGGCATCGAGATGTTTCTCGCTTTCGAGCGCATGAGCGAAACGCCCGCGCCGCGCGAAGTATCGGGGCATATCGAAATCGATCCGAAAAACGGTCCACATGGCCACCGCCCGGTGTATCTGCTGGCGCGCCAGGTGGACGATGCGAAGGTATGGACCTCGGCTCTGTTCATCGAGTTCAAGTAGGGATCATTGCGCAGACGTGCAGGCGGCTCCGTTTCGGGCAGCCTGCACATCGGATGCACGCTGCGGAAGCGCTGCGCATCGCGCCATCCGGAACACCGGGGCGCGGACCCGCCCGGCGTGGCTGGTGCCGAAGTCGCGTGGCGCACTTCGCAGGGCCTGGACCAGGATCTCGGGCGAACGCGCTCTGCCTGCTCCCTTCGAGCGAGGACGGGTTTGCAGTCAATCCCGCTAGCGCAGCGGAAAGACATCCGTCCAAGTTTCAGTGAGCTGCTTCTTCCCGTCGGTAAGTGCGGCCTGCACACGCACGGGACCCGGGCCGGTACGCGCCACGACAAACTGCAGCCGCCAGTGTCCCGCGGCGCCGTTGCGGGTCGCCCAGGCACTCGTCACCCGCCCGGCGCCCTGGACCCGAACCTCAGGCCGGACCGTGGACAACGCCAGATCCGCAAGGCGTTTGCCGCGAAAATCCACGATGTAGGTTTCGCTGTGCCGCTTGGCACTGTAGCTATAGCGGGTGGCAGAGACGTATCCGAATTTCGCACCTTGCGGCGTCCCGCCGGCCCAGACAATCCGGTAGTGAAATGCGAGCGGCCGCCCGGGAGACCCCTGGCTGTCCGGTACCCAAAACACGGTGATGTTGTCATTCGTCTGCGAATTCGTCGGCAGTTCGACCAGCAACAGGTGCCCACTGCCCCACTTCCCCTTGGGCGTGACCCAGACGCTCGGCCGATTCTCGTAATTCATACCGAGAGCACGGTAGTCCTGCGCCCGGCGTGGACGCTGGATGAGACCGAAGCCGCGCGGATCCTTGAGCTGGAAACGGAAAACGGCGAGCCTGCGCGGATTGCGCAGCGGCCTCCACGTCCGCGGCCCATGACCGGTATCGATCAACAGTCCATCGGAGTCATGGGCGCTGCGGATAAGCCGGTCATAGCGATGGTCGCTGAAACGGCCCTGCAGGAACATGCTCGTGATCGGCGCGATGCCGAGTCGGCGCACCTTGTGGCGCTGGAACAGGACCGCCTTTACATCCACTACGGTGCTCTTCCCGGGCTGTACGATGAACCGGTATGCGCCGGTCAGCGAGGGACTGTCGAGCAAGGCGCAGAACCCCAGGTGTCGGGCGTTGCGGCCCGGCGCAACGATCCAGAACGCCCGAAAATAGGGAAACTCCTCGGCACGGTGCGGAAGCGCCGTGTCCACCGCAATTCCGCGCGCCGACGCCCCCCATGGCTCGCCCAGGCCGACCCCCCGGAAATAGCTGGCACCGAGAAATGACAGGAACTCGTTGACCAATGGGGTGTTGGCGGCATGGCGGTAGACGCTAAATCCCGCGGTCGGCACCGTTGCGGGAAGCCGTCGTGCCAGCTGCGGATCACCGCTCACGACTGCCGGCAGCTGCGCGAGTAGGGTCGTGTGGCCGGTGACCACATGAATCTCCACCGGCCACGTAAAAAGATAGCCTGCCGGATAGAGGCTGACATGGAAGGGGCTGCCCTTGGGCCACCCCGGCAACTGCCCGGGAAAAGCGATCTTGCCGTAATCGCCATAGCTCAGCGACTTCAGAACGGGTGGAATCCGGGCTGGCGCCTGGTAGCGGGCCGCTGCCAGGGCAGCAGCCTGGGTCATCACCCTCCTGAAGACGCTGTCGGCCCGTGCTTTGGTCTGGCCCCAGACCGCCGGCAGCACTGTCGGGCCACCGGCATGGTGCCTGGCCTGCAGCTCCCGCGTCAGCTCCGCCTCGTGCGCCGCCAGTTGCGCCACTTCGGTCTGCAGTTCCCTTACGGTGTCCCGCCGGCGGGCGGCCTCTGCACGGGCCGCGACCAGTGCCTGATCACTCTGCCTGAGAGCCTGCTGTGATCGCACGTCGGCATTCCTCGCCGTCATCGGCAGCGCACAGCCGGTCAGAGCGGCTGCCACCGCCATCGTGGCCACCACGACCCGTCTGGCTGCATTCATTGGTAACGTCTCTCCATTGGAAGTCTGCGCGGATCATCGCCTGTCCGGGGCAGCGCACCGGAAGGATGCTTCACGCTGCGCGCGGCTTCCCCATCGGCCCGAGCGCCGTGCAGCCAGCGATGCATGCCGGACCCCTGAAGCGCCCAGATCCGCCGATGCAGTGCTGCCAGTGTCCCTCGATCGCTCAGCAGACACAGTCTGTCACGTGCATCAAGGGCAGCCGGTCCGCTCCTGAGGGCGCGCGCCATGACAAGCCGGCGATGCAGCGCCACGGATTCGCCGGGTGTGCCTGCAAGCCCCAGCAGCGCGCAATGCAGCGCGTTCATGCCGGGATCAACGACGGCTGCACGAAAGCCCCGCGTCGGCGTGCACTGCCGCGGCGCTGGCCGGGTGCGAACCTGCTCGAAGATGTGCAGCAGCGGCGGCCGGTGGATCTCCTCCGGAGTCATGAACAGCCCCAGTCTGCAGGCAGTCAGGCCTGGCCCTGTGCGGCTCAGCCATACTGACATCGGAATCGCGACGAGCCAGGCGGCGATGATGGGCATGAGCCACCAGAAATAGCTCGGGCTCAGCAGGTAGATGACGCTGCCCCAGGCGACAGCCAGAACCGTGCCGGGCGCATGATGACGCAAGGCCTCGCGCCACGAAGTGCCCCCGTCGCCACGCACCTGCGGGCCCCAGCCGATTTTGCGACCAGCCAGGATCGTTACGACGAACATGGTATGAAACAGCATGCGCACGGGCGCAAGCAGCGCCGATACCAGGCTCTCCAGGGTGACGCTGGCAATCAGCCGCCCCAGACCCCCGAACAGGCGCGTACGCCGGTGCACGATGACCAGCAGAAGCGCCAGCAGCTTTGGCAGAAACAGAATCGACATAGTGAACCAGAACAGCGCCAGCGCCCAATGCGGGTGCCACACCGGCCAGACCGGGAACAGCATGTGGGGCCTGGGAAAATAGCGAGGTGCCACGATGCGATGCGATACCACCTCTACGCTCGACAGGACCAGAAGTGCCAGCCACAGCAACGATGAAACATAGGACATGATGCCGTTCAAAAAGACAACCCGGTGGGGAAACGCAATACCGCGCGTGAATATCATCCGTGTATGCTGGAGATTCCCCTGTGCCCAGCGCCGGTCGCGCTTCAGCTCGTCCAGAAGCGTCGGAGGCACCTCTTCGTAACTTCCCTCCAGCCCCGGCTCGAGCCACACAGCCCAGCCCGCCCGGCGCAGCAGCGCCGCCTCGACGAAGTCGTGGCTCATGATCTCGCCGCCGAGGGCACTGTTCCCGGGCAAACGCGGCAATGCGCAATGGCGCATGAATGGCTCGATCCGGATGATGGCATTATGTCCCCAGTAATGACCCTCACCCATGTGCCAGAAATGCAGCCCGGCGGCAAAGACCGGTCCGTAGAGGCGGTTTGCGAACTGCTGTATCCGGCCGAAGAGAGTGCGCTGGTGAACGGCCGCAGGCAGCGTCTGGATCAGGCCGACCCGGGGATTCGCTTCCATGGTCTCGACCAGCTGCATGAGCGCAGCACCACTCATCAGGCTGTCGGCATCAAGCACGACCATGTAGCGGTAATGCGCACCGAAGCGGCGGCAGAAATCCGCGATGTTGCCACTTTTGCGCTTGATGTTGTTGCGCCGACGCCGGTAGAACACCCGCGCCTGCGGACCGAGCCGGTGACGCAGTTCCGCCCATGCCCGTTCCTCTTCCACCCAGGCATCGGCATCGTCGCTGTCGCTCAGGATGAAGAAATCGAATTGCGCCAGACGGCCGGTCTCTTCGAGCGATCGGTACACGGCTTCGAGACCGGCGCATACGCGCGAGGGATCTTCACGGAACACGGGCATCACCACGGCGGTTCCAGGCATTTCGGCGGCTGCAATGTCCTGCTCCTTGCGCAGCCCCGGTCTTCGCCAGAAGAGCAGCGCAATGGCGCCCGCAAGGGATATCCAAAGACCTATGGAGATCCAGCCGAACAGAAGCCCGAACACGACCGCCAGACTGTCGTTCAGCCAGGCAAGGCCCGGATGAGGCAGAACCCCAAGCAGGAACTGGCTCGCAATATAGCTCGGGATCAGCACCAGTACGGCCAGCAGCGCGCCGCGCCAGGGCATGAACGGACCGGTCCGCCCCGCTGACCGCCATCGCTCAGATGCCATGGACCGGCGCACCAGTGGGGGCTTGGCGGTGATGTCGACATGAGCTTTGCTATCGGCTCCGGCAAGCCAGGCATGAACCCGGAACCGTGCCGCGTCGGCAGTCCGGTCCGGAGCCTCCGACCCTGCAACCGCCGGCCAGCGCGCCATGAGACCTTCAAGACGCACAAACGCCTCGTCGGCATTGCCTGCACACTCGCTCGCCTCGCCGACCCACGAGACAAGCAAGCGCTCTGGAACTCCGAGCGTTTCCAGGTAGGACCGCAACCGCATCCTGATCACCTGGCGTTCTTCGTCACGAAGCGGCGATTCACCGTCGCGTTCATGCATCATTTCTTTGGATATCATGACCTTCTCTGACCGGTGAGGGCTGACGCGCGCTCTGCATCGACAAGCGTACCGGTCGTCTTGGGTGTTGTTGATGCTGCCTTGATTTCAACCTCATCCGGAAAACCGCTGACCGGTCTATGACATTCGGGGAGTGCCCCTGAAGTCCCAGAGACTTGCCTGTCAGGGGGTCGGCAGGCCGATGCACGATAACCACGCGGATTATCCGATTTTTCATAGCTTAATGCCACACACAGATGACCTGGAATCGCGGCTTGCGTCGGTATTCCCGCACAGACCCTAACCGGGCATCACGTATTGTCCTGCGATCACTTCATGGCGCACGCGCGGAAAAGCGTTTACGGTCAGCATCGTTGCGACAGCCCGGCTTCCTGCCGGCCGACACCGCACGTGCAAAATCGAATCGATCCCGTTCGCAGTGCCACGGGAAAATTTCCCATGCCGGAGTAGATCGGGCCCGGAGCATTTGGTTTCAAACAGCCGCCGACTGCGACAACACGCTCCTGCCGCGCACTCGCTGGCTGCTAAAACCCGGGTGACCAAGGGCACATCCCGGGCGACGTCCGGCATGGGCGGGTAACGGCAGCGCGCATCATTTACTTCCGTATATGAATCGGCCAGGCCGACAGCCGCGGATGCCTGCCGTAGTTCAGCGCACCGTTTCCTGCAGTCCGCAGTTGTGGCGGGGCCTCTCTTCCCGGGCTGCAGCGACCTTGTACTTCTATATGACACCCTGACTACATGAGACATCATTCCGGTCTCAGCCGGTCTTTCGATACGAAACCGGATTGGGAATCCGGTTTCTCAACAGTCGTGGTTCCGAACCGGGATCAGACAGGTTTGTCTCCCCGCAAAACCATGCAAGAAGCGGCCACCGGTCGCCTACGCTGCCCCGCCGGGTAGCAGGCCGCGGCCCTTCCAGAAATTCCAGTCCAGAAGAAGTTCCAGTTCAAGCACGGCGTAAGGGCGGCCGTTACCACTGATCAGGCGGCATTCATGGCCCTTGGCCATCACGTAACAACAAGAAGCTTCCGGATGCGGCACATGCATGCGCGGCGTCTTCGCTCCGCCACCGACAGCTGCCGCACGCTGGCAGCCATCGCGTTGTTTCCCCAGGTTCCGTACAGTCTCGAAAGAACACCATCATTCTCCCGGTATAAGCCGTCCTTTCCCGGATGAATGACGTTCAATCGTAGAGAATATCTTCTCAAATATCTTTGTCACATAATCGTTTTCTGAAAATTTGCTTTCGACGTACCGGCGTCCATTCAAGCCCATCTGCTTCCTCTTCTGCGGGTCTTTTGCCAACTCGACTATCCTCGCTGCCAATTCGGCCATACTGTCCTTCGTGAAGAGGTATCCCGTTTCATTGTCCCTGACTGCCTCCCTTATCCCGGTGCAATCTGCGCCGATATTTGGCAGCCCACATGCCGACGCCTCCAACAGAGCTATTCCCAGCCCTTCTTCCACGGAGGCCAGCACATTGATATCGATCACCTGCTGGAAATAATCGATGGCGCGCTCCACATATCCGGTAAAGATTATCCGGCCCTCCAGGCCGCGGGCTCGCACCATCTCCTCAATCCGCTTTCTTTCCGGCCCTTCTCCTACGAGAATCAGCCGAAGATTATCCAGTTCCTGGCACGCCAGGCCAAACGCTGCAACGAGCACATCATGCCGCTTCAGCTTCGTAAATGCGCTGACTTGTCCAATGACCACATCCGTATCCGAAATGGCATGAAACCTGCGCAACGAATCTTCTCTTCGGATAAGCGGCTGGAAATCAGATGTGTTCACGCCATTAAATACCACTTCGCCAGTGATGCCCGCCTTTCCGTAAGAATAATCGCTCGTAAATTTGCTAGGAAAAATCACGTGATTGGCATACCTGACAAGGTACAGGTAATAGTATCTTCTTGCGGAGACATGATGGAGATGACACAGCACTGGAATGTTAAGCAGCTTTGCCACTGGCACAGCCGTCTGGCACGGAAGGCCGCCGTTGCAATAGATAAGGTCGATCCTTTCTTCCCTGATTATCTTCCCGAACATCCACAGTGATTTCAGGTAACGCAACAGGGGCAAGGTCGTCCCCGTCCCGTCGATCATGATTTCATGCATGTCGAACAGGAATGTTCTGATATTGCACTTTCGAGCCTCATTAACAAGCGCTTCATTCGTGCAAACGAGGATCGGGTCGATCCGCCTGCCATTGATATTTCTAAGAAGAGCCAGCAGGCACTGCTCCATCCCACGAATCTGGTTGCCACCCTTGTGAATAAACAGGATTTTCGTAGACTCGTGCGTTCGCTGTTCAGCCATTTTCATCGCACCAACGACCTGTACATCCGGATATTGGACCAGAGTTTTCCCTCGTCGCACGGACCGTATGCCCCGCTGCCGCATAATCGTATTACTCCAGCCGTGCCCACGACGCTGTCGCGCCGCTTGTCATGAAGCGATGAGGCCGACACTTGCAGCCGTTAATCCACAGATATCCGAACGACTCCTTGGGCGGGACAATGGGCTTTTTGTCTCCGGTTTTTGGACGACAGGACTCCCAACGCATTTTGGCCATCGGTGACGGTGGTTTTCATTGTGCGGAAGCGGGTTGTGTAAGATTCTTGATGACGGATCACCAATCGCATGCGAGTCGTGCGTAATTGATCCTGAACATCAAAGCGAGCATCTCGTACATAAGCGCGCGGCATGACAACATGCCAAAGGGAATTGCCACCCACAGCAAGCTGTCGCCATGCCCAGACTTGCAGGAAACCGCTACCCCATGCGCCCAACGCTGAACACGCCGCTCAATCAGTCGAGCCAATGGACCGAAGGAGATCCCCCTATCAAGCTCATCTGCATAGTTATAAATTCATCGTCAAACATTCCCTGTGCCCTAAACATCCCGGATCACCAAGACGATAACGCCGAAAAAAACCAATCTTCTACATATATGTAGTATGGCTTGTGCAAACAGAACGCATGCAATGGATCTCCTCGCTCACAGTGCAAAAGTGATCCTCACGCGTTCGAACTGTTGCCAGAACCGCTTTCTGGCTACGAATTCTGCAGAATAACCTGTCCGTCATCAGGGCCAGAAAAACGCAGGTCGGCAAGTACTATGCGGCCGCCCTCTTTCATCCCGGATGTGATGCGGATTCAGGCCCAAGAAGCTATTTTCAGAATAGCATAGAGGCCCACAAAGGCCAACGCCGCCGCGACGACATCATCGAGCATGATCCCGAACCCGCCCTTCACATGATGATCCACCCATCCGACCGGACCGTGCTTGACGATGTCGAACAAACGGAACATTCCGAACGCAATGGTCTGGGTGAGCCAACCCGTCCGCTGCGGAAAAACTCCGTCCACAGCGCACAGCACGAGCCACATGGCGACGACCTCATCGAGCGCCAACTGCGGAGGATCCGGCACCTGCAGTTCGCGCGCACCGCTTTCACAGGCCCAGATTCCGGCCGCAAACGCGACACCGATCAGGGCGCCACGCAGCGGCAAAGACAGACGTCTTAGCAGCACATCATAGGTCAACCACCCCATCAGGCTGCCTGCAGTGCCCGGTGCAACAGGCGAAAGGCCGGCACCGAATCCGGTAGCCAGAAACAACACAGGGCTTCGAAGCGCCCGCTTCCAGAGTGGCGATGTTTCCCGCATCGAGACGATATCCGGTTCTGATTGACGAAATGGCCGGCCGCAGACCCATCAAACCATGCCAGCGTCGGCGACGGAGGCGGACAATAACCGGATCTGGCATCCCGATGATACAAGAAAAACCGACCCGGTGCCGGTCCCGTATTCGTCGCCGGTGATCATTCAACCAGCCGATACCCCACTCCCGTCTCGGTGACAAGATGTTGCGGCTGGGCTGGGTCGGATTCGAGCTTCTGGCGCAAATGAGCCATGTAGGTCCGCAGATAATGGCTGTTGTCCACGTGCGCCGGGCCCCAGACTTCCCGGAGCAGCTGGCGATGCGTAAGCACCTTTCCGGCGTTGCGGATGAGCACGCCCAGAAGCCGATATTCCGTGGAAGTCAGATGAACCTCCACGCCGGCACGGAACACCTGACGCATCTTCAGATCGACCCTCACCTCGCCGAAGCGGATTTCAGAATTCTCCGTTGCGCCGGGCACGGCGGCATATCTGCGCAACACCACGCGTATGCGCGCCAGCAGTTCACCGACTCCGAACGGCTTGGTGAGATAATCATCTGCGCCAGCGTCCAGTGCATCGATCTTTCCTGCCTCCCCGGTCCGTGCTGAAAGCACGACAATCGGCAACTCAGTCCAGTTGCGCAGATCGCGTATCACGTCGACACCGTCCATGTCAGGCAGGCCGAGATCGAGAATCAGCAGATCGGGCTTGCGCGTGGCGACTTCGACCAGCGCCTGCCGACCGTTGTCCACCTCATAGACCACGAATCCCTCGGCTTCGAGCGATGTGCGCAAGAACCTCCGTATCTGTCTTTCGTCCTCGACGAGGATTGCTACGCGCTGGCTGGTTGTCATTCCCGTCCCGGTCTTTCGGCGCTGGCTTCGAGTTGCTCGGGTATTACAGGCGGCTCGAGCAGAGGCAACGTGAAGGTGAACCGCGCACCACCCTGCCGTACGTTTTCGGCCCAAATCCGGCCGTGATGTGCCTGAACGATCGCTCTGCACAGCGCCAGCCCCAGACCAACGCCCGCCGTGGATGATTCCCGTTCCCCGCGGGTGAACTTGTCGAAAACAATCTCCAGCATGTCCACAGGAAGACCAGGCCCATTGTCTGCGACCGAAACCGCAATCTCGCCAACCCGGATCTGCGCAGTGATGCGGATCACTCTGCCCGAGGGGGTGTACTTCACGGCATTTTCGACGAGATTGTATAGCACCCGTTCGATCAGCACACTGTCGACGAAAATCAGCGGAAGTGACGCATCCAGAGACACCTGGACATCGTGTCCGGCAATGGCCTTCCCGAGGACGCGCAATGCACCGCCCACGATCTCCTCGAGAACGTGCCACTGGCGGTTGAGGTGCACGCCTTCCGCCTGAAGCCGCGCCATGTCGAGCAGGTTGTTCACCAGGCTACTCATCCGCATCGCCTCGTCCGCAGCCGCCTGCGCCAGCTCCCGGCGGCTTTTTTCAGGCAGATCGGGCCCGGTAGCCAGCATGCTTGCCAGCCCCACGAGGGCGGTGAGCGGAGTGCGCAGATCGTGCGAAATTGCGCTGAGCAGCGAATTGCGCAGACGCTCCGACTCGATTTTCATCAACGCCTCCTGCGCCACGCGCACGAAGTGCACGCGTTCAAGGGCAAGTGCGATCTGCGACGCGAACGTCTCCAGCAGCCGGTGCTGTTCGGGAACGAACACCAGGCGCGGGTTGCTGGGTGCGAGCGCCAGCACGCCGCGCGGACGGATCGGTGCTTTAAGCGGAAGGTAATAGACCGGGCTTGCCGACAGGGTGCTGGTACCACAGCCCGCGGGCTGCTGGTGATCGAAGACCCACTGCGCGATCGCGGTATCCAGGGCAGGCATCTTTTGCTCTGTGCCCCCGGTCACCGCCGGAAGAACAATCCGCTCGGACAGGTCCGGGAGCAGCACCGCCGTTTCGGCCTGGAATACGCCGTGCAGATTGCGGTTGGCGATTTCCACGATCTGCTCCGTCTGGACCGCACCGCTGAGTTCGCGCGCCGCCTCATACAGCGAGCGAGCTCGCCGCTCGCGCAGCGTCGCGACGCGTGCCTGATAGCGCAGGTTATGGGTCAGGCTGCTAATGACAAGCGCGATGGACAGCATGACCACGAAAGTGACCAGGTACTGTGCGTCCGAAACCGAAAAGGACAGTCTCGGCGGAACCAGGAAGAAATCGAAGCTCAGCACCGACAGCACCGCGCTCAGGATCGCCGGTCCCCGTCCGAAACGGAACGCGACCAGCATCACAGTCAGCAGATAGAGCATGGCGATGTTCGTGGCAGAAAGATACTGCGCCAGCGGCATCGCCACAACGGTCGTGACCACACAGGCGACCGCGGCCGCAATGTAGCCGTGGTTCTTCCGGCGCTTCTTTTCTCCCGCAATGAGGCTGTACGCGTCCGAATATCCCTCTTCGGCAGGAGGCGCCTTGCCATCCCGTTCGTAGCCGACGACATAGACGTCGGCATCGCGCGCCATCAGCGACAGCCGCTCCGCGAGGGGGATCGAGAGGCGCCGCAGCCACGCCGGCCGCGATGTCCTGCCGATAACCAGCTTGGACACATTGCGGCTGCGGGCGTAGCTGAGCAGCGTGGCGGCGACGTCTGCGCCCCCCATGGTGATCGTCTCGGCCCCGAGTTCGCGCGCCAGGCCGAGGGTCTTGAGAATACGGTCGCGCGCCGCGCTCGGGAGGCGCTGCAGGCGCGGCGTCTCGACGTAGATGGCAATCCAGTCTGCACGCAGATTCCCGGCAAGCCGCGCCGCTCCGCGCACCAGTTTCTCGCCGTCGGCTCCGGGACCGATGCACACCAGCAGGCGCTCCTTCGCTTGCCACACGCTGCGGATCGACTTGTCCTCGCGGTACTCGCGCATCTGAGCGTCCACCCGATCGGCAGTGCGACGCAGCGCCAGCTCGCGCAAGGCGATGAGATTGCCCTTTCGGAAGAAGTTCCGTGTCGCCTGTTCCACCTGATCCGGAACATAGACTTTCCCGTCCTTGAGACGCTGCAGCAGCTCGTCCGGCGGCAGATCGACCACCGTCACCTCGTCGGCGCGATCGAACACACTGTCGGGGATCGTTTCCCACACGCGCACCCCGGTGATCTGGCCGACGACATCGTTCAGCGTCTCAAGGTGCTGGACATTGAGCGTTGTGTAGACATCGATACCCGCGGCACGAAGCTCCTCGACGTCCTGCCAGCGCTTGGCATGACGGCTGCCGGGGATGTTCGAATGGGCAAGCTCGTCAACGATGACGACCGCAGGTTTGCGCGCCAGTGCCCCGTCCAGGTCGAATTCCGCGAGCTCCCGCCCGCGATATCCCAGTATTCGCGGCGGCAGGATTTCAATATCCCGCAGGAGTTCCGCAGTTTCCGCCCGCCCGTGCGTTTCAACAAGGCCGATCACCAGGTCCCTGCCCTGCATTCTGAGAGCCTGGGCCGCGGACAGCATTGCATAGGTCTTGCCGACACCTGCGCAGGCGCCAAAAAAGATCTTGAGCCGGCCGCGCGTCCTCTGCGCTTCCTCCCGCTGCACACGATCGAGCAGGCGATCGGGATCGGGACGCTGCTCATTCATGGGAACGTCCATTGCCAGCATCCGGCGGTTCATGGCGTATAGACGTGCAGGAGCTGCGGCGGCAGGAAAACGTGAATCGACAGCTGATGCGGCCGCTAGGCAATCCCCCCCAGCGACGGGTCCTGCCTGCTTCGTCGGGCAAAGGCCGGGCGCTGAAAGCGATCCGTGACGCGGTGATCCGGACACGGATCCGGCCTCGGCCACCAACGGCCCCGGGCGGAGCAGACCGGTCTGTCTCCTGCAGGCGCGCAGCGGCAATATCCGTTCCGGTCAGCGGGGACCTGGTCATTCGAGACTCAATCAACCGTCTTCCTCGTCGCGGCACCGCCCCGCCAGGCATGCTCGGCGCGGCCGGTGATACACCTATGCCCAGTGCATTAAATTTACGCCGGAAAATCCGAAAAATCCCGCATAGCCGGCCCTCGACCGCAGAGTGTGCGGCCCGCCGGCTGCTCAATGCACTGCATCCAGCGCCAGGTTCAGTTCCAGAACGTTCACCCGCGGTTCGCCGAGGACCCCGAATTGCCGCCCGGTGATATGCCCGGAAATCAGCCTGCGGACACGCGCCAGGCTCAGATGCCGCGCCCGCGCCACGCGGGGCGCCTGATAATAGGCCGCAGCAGGGCTGATGTCCGGATCGAGCCCGCTCCCCGAGGAGGTCGCCAGATCGACGGGCACCGGAGCGGAGTTGCCCGGATCCGCCTCACGCAATGCCTTGATGCGCCCCTCCACTTCCGCAAAAAGTGCCGGATTCGTCGGCCCCAGGTTCGAACCAGACGAGTTAGCGGCATTATAGGGATAGGGTGCGGTCGCCGACAGCCTGCCCCAGAAGTACTTCGGGTTGCTGAAGGGCTGGCCGATCAGTCTCGATCCCACTGGCTTCCCTCCCCTGAGGATCAGGCTGCCGTTGGCCTGCTGCGGAAAAAACGCCTGCGCCAGGCCGGCGACCAGGGCCGGATAGGCCAGACCGGTAACAATGGTGAAGAATACGAGCATGGCAATTGCGGATTTCACATGATTCCACATCGACGCTCTCCTCCGTTATGCGAGCCCAAGATGGACCAGGATCATGTCGATCAGCTTGATTCCGATGAACGGGGCGATGACTCCACCGACCCCGTAGATCAGCAGGTTTCTGCGCAGCAGGCGGGCGGCACCGACAGGGCGATAGCGCACGCCCCGGAGGGCTAGCGGAATCAGCGCGATAATAATCAGCGCATTGAAAATCACCGCGGAAAGGATCGCGCTGCGGGGCGTTGCCAGATGCATGATGTTGAGCGCATTGAGCTGTGGATAGGTCGTCGCGAACGCCGCCGGGATGATCGCGAAATATTTCGACACGTCGTTGGCGATCGAAAACGTCGTCAGGGCGCCGCGCGTGATGAGCAGCTGCTTGCCGGTCTCCACGATTTCGATGAGCTTGGTCGGGTTGGAATCGAGATCCACCATGTTTCCGGCTTCCTTGGCGGCCTGCGTGCCCGTGTTCATGGCGACCGCGACATCCGCCTGTGCAAGGGCCGGCGCGTCGTTGGTGCCGTCCCCGGTCATGGCAACGAGCCGTCCTTGGGTCTGGTGCTCGCGGATGAGCCTGAGCTTGGCTTCCGGCGTGGCCTCAGCCAGGAAGTCATCCACCCCCGCCTCGGCGGCGATGGCGGCGGCGGTGAGCTTGTTGTCGCCGGTGATCATCACCGTCTTGATGCCCATGCGCCGTAGCTCGGCGAAGCGCTCCTTGATTCCGCCCTTGACGATGTCTTTGAGTTCGATGACACCCAGAATTTCGCTGTTGCTCGCAACCACGAGCGGAGTGCTCCCGCGGCGCGCCACGTCGTCCACCCGCGTACCGACATCAGGCGGGTAACTCCCTCCTCTTTCTTCCACCCAGGTGCGCATGGCGTCAGCGGCGCCCTTGCGGATCTGGCGGCCATCGAGGTCCACACCGCTCATGCGCGTCTTGGCGCTGAAATGCACGAACGTGGCACCCAGCCCGTGCACATCCCGCTCGCGCAAGCCAAACCTGTTCTTGGCCAGCACGACAATGCTCCGCCCTTCCGGGGTTTCGTCGGTCAGGGAAGCCAGCTGTGCGGCGTCCGCCAGGTCGCGCTCGGCCACGCCACCGCACGGAAGAAATGCAGTCGCCTGGCGGTTTCCGAGGGTGATCGTGCCGGTCTTGTCGAGCAGCAGCGTGTCCACATCCCCGGCCGCTTCAACCGCCCGCCCCGAGGTGGCAATCACGTTCGCACGCAGCATCCGCCCTATGCCGGCCAGACCGATGGCCGAGAGCAGCCCCCCTATCGTCGTCGGAATCAGACAGACGAGCAGCGCTACGAGCACAGTTATGGTGACGGGACTGCCGGCCTTCGCTACCTCTACGCTGTAGAGGGAAAACGGCAGCAGCGTCGCGGTGGTCTTGAGAAAGATGAGCGTGAAGCCGACAAGCAGGATCAGCAGCGCGATCTCGTTCGGCGTCTTCTGGCGCCGGGCACCCTCGACCATCGCGATCATGCGATCGAGAAAGGCGTTCCCGGGATCCGAAGTGACACGTACCACCAGCCAGTCGGACAGCACCTGCGTGCCTCCGGTCACCGAAGAGAAGTCGCCGCCCGACTCGCGGATCACCGGCGCTGATTCGCCCGTAATCGCGCTTTCGTTCACGGAGGCCACCCCTTCCACAATCTCTCCGTCCGCGGGAATCATGTCCCCGGCCTCGACCAGAAAGACGTCGCCCCTGCGAAGCTGCACCGAGCTGACCGGCGTGGCTACCGCCCCGTGTCTGGGTTCGGTCAGCTTTTTGGCCATGACGTCGCGCTTGACGCCGCGCAGCGCCGCGGCCTGAGCCTTGCTGCGGCCCTCAGCGACGGCCTCCGCAAAATTCGCGAACAGCACCGTGAACCACAGCCACAGCGAAATCGCCAGAATGAAGCCGGCCGGCGCCTCACCATGGCCGACCAGGGCCTGCACCCATAGCATGGTCGTCAGGATGCTCCCGAGGTAAACGACGAACATCACCGGGTTTCTCCACTGAAACTGCGGCAGCAGCTTCCTGACGGCATCTATCACAGCCTGCCGGAATATGTCTCCGGTCACCAGCGGCCGGCGCTGCGAAGTACTCGCCGTGGCATGCGTGCTCATGCTGAAAGTCTCCTGGCATTCATCCGATGCCGCCCTAATGGCCGGCAATCATCGACAGATACTCGGCGATCGGTCCGAGCGCAAGCACCGGGAAAAAGGCGAGCGCGCCCACGATCACCACAGTCCCGATCAGCAGAACGACGAACAGCGGCGTGTGTGTGGGAAGCGTGCCGGCGCTTACCGGGATCTTCTTCTTTGCAGCCAGAGCCCCGGCAATCGCGAGCACCGGCACGATCAGCCAGTAGCGGCCGAAGAGCATGACCACACCGAGTGCCGTGTTGTAAAACGGCGTGTTGGCCGAAATTCCGGCGAAGGCGCTGCCGTTGTTGGCGGCCGCCGAGGAAAACGCATACAGGATCTCCGCGAAGCCGTGCGCACCGGGGTTTGAGACTCCGGACCGTCCGGCCGCGGTCATCACGGCTATCGCGGTTCCCACCAGCACGAGCAGCGGGGGGATGAGGATCACGATCGCCGCCATCTTCATCTCGAACGCCTGAATCTTCTTGCCGAGATACTCCGGCGTGCGTCCGATCATCAGTCCGGCGACAAACACCGCGATGAGCGCGAATATGAGCATGCCATAGAGGCCCGAACCGACCCCGCCAAATACGATCTCGCCGAGCTGCATCTCCCACATCGGCACCATGCCGCCGAGTGGCGTGAAGGAATCGTGCATCGAGTTCACCGAACCGTTGGAGGTGGCGGTGGTCACTGTGGCCCAGAGCGCCGAGTTGACGACGCCGAAGCGCGTCTCCTTGCCCTCCATGTTGCCACCGGACTGCAGCGTGCTCGCCGTCTGATCGACACCGAGTCTGGCCAGGAGCGGATTGCCGGCCTGCTCGTAATGCTCGACCGGCGCGAGCAACGCCACGAGCATGATGCCCATCGCGGCGAAAATCGCCCAGCCCTGGCGCCGGTCGTCGATCATGTGCCCGAACGTGTAGCACAGCGCGGCAGGAATCAGAACAAGGGCGAGCATCTCCAGGAAATCGGAGAACGGCGTCGGATTCTCGAATGGATGGGCGGAATTGGCATTGAAGAATCCGCCGCCGTTGGTTCCAAGCTGCTTGATCGCAATCTGCGAGGCGGCCGGCCCCACCGCGATCAGCTGATCCTTCCGGATTGTCTTTTCCATCACCGGATTGCCACGGGCGTCCTTGGCCGGCCGGCCGGCGGCATCGAGCCTGGGCGTATCGTACTTCTGGGATTGCAGGAGCGGCACCGTCTTGTAGGCCGAAAAAGTCTGCACCACCCCCTGCCCCACGAGCAGCAGAGCGAGCACGAGCGACAGCGGCAGCAGGACATACAGGGTCCCGCGCGTGAGATCGACCCAGAAATTTCCGAGAGTCTCGACCGACTGGCGCGCGAATCCGCGGATAAGCGCAATCAATACCGCCATGCCGCTCGCCGCCGACACGAAATTCTGCACGGTGAGCGCCGCCATCTGTGTCAGGTAGCTCATGGTCGTTTCGCCGCTGTATCCTTGCCAGTTGGTGTTGGTGGCGAAGCTCACCGCCGTATTGAACGATGAGTCTGGACTGACGGCCCCAAACCCCTGCGGATTGAGCGGCAGATCGGGCTGCAGCCGCTGCAGCGCATATACGGCCAGCGCGCCGAACAGGTTGAACACGAGCATGGCCAGCGCATACTGCGTCCAGCGCATCTCCTGCGCCGGATCCACCCCGCACAGGCGGTAGAGCAGGTTTTCGCCAGGAGCCAGGAAGCGATTCACGAATGCCACACGGCCTTCGTACACGTTCGCCATGTAGGCGCCCAGGGGCTTTACCAGCAAGAGCACCGCGCCCAGGAAGAGCGCGATCTGCAAATAGCCGTTCGCGGTCATCAGAATTTCTCTGGAAAGAACAGCGCGACGACGAGATAGATGAACACCGCGACGGCCAGAATCAGGCTGAGCAGATAGGTCCAGCTCATGAATTCCTCCTCAGAAGCCGGTCGAGAACATAGACGAGCCCGATGGTAGCGGCAAAAAACCCGATGATGAGCGCGATATAGACCATGTCTGGCATCGGCCGAACTCCGCCAAGGGAACTAACTTGGTGGCGACTATAGGCTGAACGGAATCAAAAACCCATGGAGATTGCGGGGGCGGGTATTAAAAAATTGTAAAAAGCGCGCGGATACTCGCGCAGCAGCCGCTGCGCGCACCTGCCGCCTTAGCCGGCGGCGAGCCCGGCGGCGGCACCTTTCCATAATGGCGCCACAACGATGTTGAGGCAGGCATGGGCAGCACGCAAAGCCGCTTCAGCCTCTGCCGGACCCGGGGCATGCGCGAAGATAAAGCCGAGATAGCTCGAGCCCTCCGGAAGCGGGACCAGCTCATAGCCTTCACGCACATCGATCACAACGTCTTCAATGCCGGGCACGCGACCCGCCGCCAGCACGCCCTCCACGCGCCGCAGAATTCCGGCACGCGGAATCGGAATCATCAGCACCCCGGCACCTCTTTCCTGCATGCGGGGCTCCACGACATCGCCCAGTGCATGCGCCAGCACAATCTGCTCCAGACTGTGGCCCGTGCCGAACCGCAGCAGCCGCCCGCAGAGTCCGCCGATGGTGCGTGCGGCGACTTCCAGGATCCAGACGCCGTGCGCGTTGATGCGGCACTCCGCATGGATCGGGCCTTCGCGCAGTCCGTAGGCACGGCAGGCTTCGTCCAGTCTGCGCCACAGCAGGGACTGCGAATCCGGGCCGAGACGAGTAGGGGTAATATAGTACGTCTCCTCGAAAAACGGACCATCGAGCGGGTCCGGCTTGTCGAAGATCGCGAGCACCTGCAGGCGTCCGTCCGTCAGCAGACCCTCGACCGCCACCTCGATGCCGGGTATGAACTGCTCGACCAGAATGTAGCGCCGCTCCTCCGCATCCCGGACCCCGGAGAGAATCCGGCTGATGCGTGCGACGGCCGCCAGCAGCGCATCGGAATCATCGGCGCGGATCACCCCGCGGCTGGCCGCCAGCGCGACGGGCTTGAGTACACATGGATAGTCGATATCGCAGATCTGAGGGGCAAGCGGAAGATCGAGATCAAGCCGCCGGTGCCGGGGAACAGCAACCCCGCGCTCCGCCAGGCGCACACGCGCCAGGTCCTTGCGTCGCGCCAAGCGCACGGCTTCCGGCGGATTGTGGCGCAGACCCAGGACAGAGCATGCGCGCGAGGCAAGCTCGGTGCTGGAGTCGTCGGTGCCGATGATCGCCGTGAACGGCCGGATCCGGGCTTCCGCGATGAGCGCATCCAGCGCTCCGCCCGGATCCTCGAAATCCACGCGCAGGCCACGCGCATAAGCACTCACCAGCGAATGCCTGCTCTCGGAGGCGATCAGCACCTCGGCGCCACGCGCCGCAGCGGCCTCGATGAACGGCGCGGTGCGGTAGCTGCCGTGCGGCGCGATCAGCAACAGCCGCCCGGCCGCAGCAGCGCTAGAATTTGCCGCCGCCGCCGCAACCGCCACAGGTGCCGGAACCGCCTACGCTCTGAAAGACGTTATTGAACACGAAACTCGGATTAAGCGTGTCAGTGCTGAAGTCGATCTCGCAGCCGCGCAGATAATTGAGCGCCACGGTGTCAACCGCGAGCGTGAAACCGGGTCCGTTTATGACGCTATCATAGGGAGTGATCTGGTCGGTATAGGTCATCCCGTAGGTCATGCCTCCGCAGCCCCCGCCACTCACGAACACGCGGATTGCCGCGATTTCACCGTCGGCCTGGCCCTGCAATTCCGCCAGCTTGGCCTGGGCGGCCGAGGTCAGATGCATGTCCCCGTCGCCAATCTGCTGCTGATAAACCGCATTCGCCGGTGTCGCCATAGAACCCCCAAGATATTTGTCAGATTGGACCCATTTTAGCTCAATCAGGGTGTCCCGGCGACTGTCTCCCGCGCTGCGGTACAGGATACATTGCCCCGTCCAGGGTTTATAATGCGCTCTGACTGCAAACCAGGTGGCCCGGATCGATGCCAAGAACTGTCTTTTGCCAAGTACTCAAGCAGGAAGCGGAGGGCCTTGACCGCCCGCCGCATCCCGGTGCGCTCGGCGAACGCATTTATCAGAGCGTTTCGCGCGAGGGATGGAACAAATGGCTCCAGCGCCTGGCCATCATCATCAATGAGAACCACCTCAGTACCGCCGATCCCGAAAGCATTTCGGTGATCGAGAAACACATGCTGGGCTTCCTGTTCGGCGAGGGCGATTTCGGCCGCTTGCCGCCGGGCTTTCGGCCACCGGGCGCGAAGAAGTAACACCGCCCGTCTTCAGTCCCGCGCCAGGGTGACGAACGCGACGGCGTGGTCCTCTTCGTCCGCAAGGCTCACATGGGCACTGTTGATCCCCCGGGTGCGAACGAATTCCGCGGCAGTTCCACTGAATTCAAGCGCCGGTCTGCCGGCCCCGTCGTGCGACACTCCGATATCGTGGTAGCCCAGCCCGCCACTGAAGCCGGTACCCATGGCTTTGGCCGCCGCTTCTTTGGCCGCGAAGCGCTTCGCCAGGAAATGCGCCTTGCGCGCCTCCCTGCGGTAATCGTCCATTTCGGCGTCCGTCAGGATCCGCTGTGCAAACCTGTCCCCGTAACGCTCGATATTCTTCTGCATCCGCGCCACGCGGACGATATCGGTGCCAATCCCGAATATCATCGGCGTACCTCAAGCATCAGGCGCTTCATTTCCCGCACTGCGTCCTGCAAGCCGACGAACAGTGCGCGCGCGACGATCGCATGTCCGATGTTGAGTTCCACGATCTCCGGGATTGCGGCGATGGGCTGCACGTTGTGGTAGTTAAGCCCGTGTCCGGCATTCACCTGCAGACCCAGCTCCCGCCCGCGGTCGACGGCAATCGCTATGCGTCCGAGCTCGTCATTGCGCTCCTGGTCGGTCAGCGCGTCGGCATAATGGCCCGTGTGGATCTCGATGACTGGTGCACCAGCCGCGGCAGCCGCTTCGATCTGTGGCACTTCGGGATCAATGAACAGCGACACGTGTACTCCGGCGTCTGCCAAACGCGCACAGGCCTTTGCGATGCGGTCGCGGTGCCCGGCAACATCCAGTCCGCCTTCGGTGGTGAGCTCCGCCCGGCGCTCCGGCACGAGACAGCACTCCTGCGGACGCAGACGCACGGCAAACTCAACCATCTCCGGGGTCACCGCCATTTCCAGATTCATGCGCGTCTGAAGCACGCCCTTGAGCAGTTCGACATCCCGCTCCTGGATGTGGCGCCGGTCCTCGCGCAGATGCAAAGTCACCGCATCGGCACCGGCCTGCTCGGCTTCGATCGCCGCCTGAAGCGGATCCGGGTAGCGCGTGCCACGCGCCTGGCGCAGCGTTGCCACATGGTCGATGTTGACGCCCAGCCTGATCATGAAATCTGTCCTTTCCGGGCAGGTCTGCCCGGGGAGCGCTCGACGCGGAACAGCGAGCGGCTGTGCAGTGGCCGGTCGCCCAAGTGCCGCGCGAGGCAGGCGCGCGTCAGTGCCTTGCTTTCGCGCAGCGCTGCAGCGTCGGGAAATTGCCCGAGCGCCAGTGCCAGCAGACTGGCCCCCTTGACGCGTATGCCGCCATCAGCGGCGGGAGCCGGCACTGGTCCGCGATCCAGGACGTAATCATAATCAACATCGGCGGCTATCGGCGAATTTCCCGACACCTCGCGGTCAAGCACCAGGCCGTAACCGAGATCCTGCAGCAAGTGCTTTTCGAACAGGCGCAGGGCGACTTCGGTCATATCGGGATCCTGCAGCCGTCCGAGCGACAGGCAATAAATGTCGAAAAGATCCTCATGGGGATCGTGGCGATGGAGCAGGCGCACCAGCAGTTCGTTCAGATACAGGCCGCAGTAAGCCTGTCCGCCGGACAGTTCGATTGCCCCACCCGCCGGCTCTGCGCCTGCCAGAGTGCCAAGATCGCCCCTGCCGACCCAGTCGATCAAAAGCGGCTGGAATGGCACAAGCAGCGCGCGCAGCGACGAACGCGGCCGGCGTGCTCCTTTGGCGATCAGGCCCAGCCGCCCGTAAGCGCGCGCAAACACTTCCACCAGCAGGCTGCTCTCGCCGTAATGGCTGTGGTGCAGAATGAACGCCATCTGCTGCTGCACGCGCATGATCAGACATCATCCCCGTAGCCGAGGCTACGCAGAACGCGGGCGTCGTCTGACCAGCCCTCCCGCACCTTGATCCACAACCCCAGATAGACCTTGCTGCCGAAAAGCTTCTGCATCTCCAGGCGCGCGCGCCGACCTGTCTCCTTCAGACGCGCCCCGTCAGTGCCGATGAGTATCGCCCTCTGTCCCTCCTTTTCCACGAGGATGGTTGCCTCAATACGGATGAGTCGCGGCTCGCGGCGGAAGCTGTCAATCATGACGCTCACCGCATAGGGAATTTCCTGGCCGAAGCTGCGGAAAATCTGTTCGCGCACCAGTTCACCCGCCATGAAACGATCGCTACGGTCGCTAACCTGGTCTGCGGGAAATTGCGCCGGGTGCTGCGGAATGTACCTCATCACCGCCGCCTCCAGCGCAGGGGTATTTTCGCCGGTGCGCGCCGACACCGGAACGATCTCCGCAAATGCCATCTTGTCACGCGACCCCTGTATGAGGGGCAGAAGCCTCGAGCGGTCCGTAAGGCGATCGATCTTGTTGATGACCAGTACGACCGGACAGGCCTGACGACGTGCCAGTTCCAGCGCGGGCACGTCTTCGTCGGCCCATCCCGACGCGCCGATGACCAGCAGCACACAGTCCACGCCTTCGACGCTGCCGGTCGCGGCACGGTTCAGGTATTGATTCATGCTGCCACCCCCGCCTTGGTGGACCCCGGGTGCGTCCACGTAGATCAGCTGCGAATCTGTCGTGGTCTTGATACCCAGAATGCGATGGCGGGTGGTCTGCGGACGGCGAGAGGTAATGCTGACCTTTTGCCCGACCAGCTGGTTCACCAGAGTGGACTTGCCCACGTTAGGGCGTCCACAGACCGCAATGAATCCGCTACGGAAATCAGCCGCGGCCATCGCCCGTCTGCTCCGTCAGGCTCGCATAGGCCTTGGCCGCCGCCTCCTGTTCAGCGGCGCGACGGCTGCCGCCCTCGCCGCGCACCGGCTGCGTCAGGCCCGACGCCACGCATTCCACCACGAAATGCTGCTGATGGGGATCACCCGTGATCTCGAGCATATTGTAAGTCGGGACGCCAAGAGACTGCTTCTGAAGATATTCCTGCAGGCGCGTTTTCGGATCCTTGATCACCGCAGCCGGATCGATGGAGGCCAGGGATGCACGATAAAGCCGCTCTATCACTTCCCGGGCCTTCTCAAACCCGCCGTCGACAAAGACCGCACCGAACACCGCCTCCAGCGCGTCGGCCAGGATCGAGTCGCGGTCGTACCCGCCGCTTTTCAGCTCACCCTCGCCCAACTGCAGATAGTCGCCGATTTCGATATCCCGCGCCAGCCGGGCCAGCGACTCACGCCGCACCAGTCCCGCCCGCACTCGGGTCAGTTCGCCCTCGGAAAGCCCAGGGAATCGGCGGTAGATCGTATCCGCAATGACCAGGCCGAGGACGCTGTCACCTAGAAATTCCAGCCGCTCGTAGTTCTCGCCGCCCCTGCTGCGGTGGGTGAGCGCACGGCCGAGCAGTCCCGAATCGGAAAATGCATAACCCAGCCGCGCGAGCAGCCGCGCGTACCGTCCGGTCACTTCGCTCCCAGCTGCGCCGTGTCGTTGAAATCCAGCAGCGCCGTAATGTTGTATGCCATCGGCACGCGCACTTGATAGGCTATCTGCACGACCAGAGGACCGTCCGGATTTGGCCGCGTCACGTGCATGTCGGTCTTGAGATGGACGTAGGAGACATCATCGATCTCGAAGCGTCTATAAAGCGCATTCTCGATATCCTGCCGCGTCATCGTGGCAGCCCCGGGCTGGCTCGCCATATTGGCCAGGTCCGTCTTGACCTTGGCATTGTTGATATATGGCGGCAGCAGCTTGAAGAACAGAAGCAGGAAAAAAATGCCTACCGCCGACACGACCATCAGACCCCAGATGGTAATACCTGACTGTCTGTCACCCCTGCGCATTGTCATCATTCTCCGTACCGTTAGCATTGCCTGCTTCCATCAGTGGATTCGGCGTCCGATTCTGTTCCACCGGACTCCGCCGTCACTGCTGAAGTCCCAGCTGAACCAGATCAGGAACGCTTTGCCGACTATATTCTTCTCCGGCACCGTCCCCCAATAGCGGCTGTCCCAGCTGCGGTCCCGGTTGTCCCCCATGACGAAATACTGCCCCGGCGGAACCGTGAATTCCATGGGAGTCGGGTCCGGTCTGTTGCTGAGCAGCAGATCGTGCACCACGCCATCTAGATTTTCCTTGACCTTGCGGGACACGATGCCATGCTGCTGCCCCTCGCTGTACACGAACTGTCCATCCGCGGTTTGCGGCATAAGCTTTCCGTTGATGTACAGTTTCTTGTCGCCGTAGACAATGTGGTCGCCGGGCAGGCCGATTACCCGCTTGATGTAGTCCACTGAAGGGTTCCCCGGATAGCGGAAAACCATCACATCACCCCGCTTGGGTTCTCCGATCGACACGATCTTCTTGTTCAGGACGGGCAGGCGCAGGCCGTACTCGAACTTGTTCACGAGAATGAAATCGCCGATGCGCAATGTCGGCTCCATAGAGCCCGAGGGAATGCGAAACGGTTCGACCACAAAGGCGCGCACCAGGAATACCACGAGAATGACTGGAAAGAAAGCACGCGAATACTCGACCACCGCCGACTCTTTGCGCGCCTCTTCCACCGCTTCCGTGGCCGCTCCGGCCTGCTCCAGTGACAACACCGCCCTGCGCCGCGTGGGCGCCAGCAAGGCACGATCGAATGCCCAGATCAGACCGGTGACCACAAGCGCAATGAACAAGATGAGAGCGAATGGCATGTGTTATTTCTCGCTTACACGCAGAACCGCCAGGAAAGCCTCCTGCGGAATTTCAACCGACCCAAGCTGCTTCATACGTTTCTTTCCTGCCTTTTGCTTTTCGAGTAGTTTGCGTTTTCGGGAGATATCCCCGCCATAGCATTTCGCGGTGACATTCTTGCGCAGGGCCTTTACCGTCTCGCGCGCAAGAATGCGCGAACCGATAGCGGCCTGAATCGCCACATCGAACATCTGGCGCGGTATCAGTTCTTTCATCCGGCGCACCAGATCCTGCCCCCGGTAATGGCTCTGTTCCTGGTGAACGATGACTGACAGGGCGTCGACTTTTTCGCCGTTGATGAGCACGTCCAGCCGGACCAGATTTGACGTACGGAACTCAAGGAAATCATAGTCGAGCGATGCATACCCGCGACTGACAGATTTCAGCCTGTCGAAGAAATCGAGCACGACTTCGTTGAGAGGCAGTTCATAGGTAAGCATCACCTGGCGGCCCACGTACTGCATGTTTTTCTGGATTCCGCGCTTCTCCATGCACAGCCCCATGACCGGCCCCACGTACTCCTGCGGCACCAGGATGCTGGCCCGTATAATCGGCTCACGGATCTCCTCGATCTGTCCCGGGTCAGGCAGTCTGGCAGGGTTCTCCACCGCGACGATCTCGTTCCTGGTCGTCAGCACCTCGTACACGACGGTCGGTGCGGTGGTAATCAGGTTCAGACTGTATTCGCGCTCCAGGCGTTCCTGGATGATCTCCATGTGCAACATGCCGAGAAACCCGCATCGAAAACCGAATCCCAGCGCCTGCGAAGTTTCCGGCTCGTAATGCAGCGAGGCATCATTGAGACTCAGCTTCTCCAGCGCCGTACGGAAGGCGTCGTAGTCGGCAGCATCAACCGGATACAGTCCCGCAAACACTCTGGGCTTGATCTCCTTGAAACCTGCCAGCGCAGAGGCCGCCGGACGATCAGCATGGGTGATCGTGTCGCCGACGCGCGCGCCGCGCACATCCTTGATGCCGGCGATAATATAGCCCACCTCGCCCACTCCGAGCTCCGAGGTAGCCTTGCGCTTGGGCGTGAAAATCCCGGTCTGTTCGACCTGGTACTCTCGCCCGCTGGCCATCAGACGGATCTTCTGCCCGGACTTGAGCGTACCCTGCTTGACCCGCGCGAGCGAGACCGTTCCCAGGTAATTATCGAACCAGGAATCGATGATCAGCGCCTGCAGCGGGGCGCTCGGATCGCCCTTCGGCGCCGGAACCTGGCTTACCACCGCTTCCAGAATATCGACGATCCCCTCGCCGGTCTTGGCGCTCGCCCGGACCGCACCGGACGCGTCGATTCCTATTATGTCAGCGATCTCCCTGATCACCCGCTCGGGGTCCGCCTGGGGCAGATCGATCTTGTTGAGCACCGGCAGGATCACCAGATCGAGTTCAGCCGCCGTATAACAGTTCGCTACAGTCTGGGCCTGTACGCCCTGCGCTGCGTCCACTACGAGGAGCGCACCTTCGCACGCGGTAAGAGAACGCGACACCTCATACGAAAAGTCCACATGGCCCGGAGTGTCGATCAGGTTCATCCGGTAGGTTTTGCCGTCTCGTGCAAGATAGTTGAGGGCGACGGTCTGCGATTTGATCGTTATGCCGCGTTCGCGCTCAAGATCCATGGAATCGAGGACTTGCTCTTCCATCTCGCGCGCCTCGAGTCCGCCGCATTTCTGGATAAAACGGTCTGCCAGCGTGGATTTGCCATGATCGATATGAGCAATGATCGAAAAATTCCGGATCAGCTGCCTGTCCCATGCGGTCATCAGGTATTCTCTTGCCTACGCACAGTCCGTCCGTACCCATTTCCGGAACCAGCAGCAAAAGGGCGCCGCCGGCGCCCTGTCGCATGACTCCAATTGATTGCTCCGGATGCTGTTCCGGGCGATTCATTTGCCAGATAATACCCTTTTTTCACGAACACATGAAAGGCACAAGGCGCGCCAGCACCTGCATGGGCACGGAAACCCGGGCTCCCCCTGTGCCAGGGGAAACCGGCTGTGTGCGCTATCGGCATCCTGTGCTTCGATTCAACCGCTTCCGGCCGGCCTGGCCTTGCTGAGGTTCCCAGGCCGGGGTCCGGGCCCCGGGAGGTTCATACCGTGGCGATCGATCGCGGCGGCAAGTGCGCTGTCCGGCCAGTCTATTGAGCGGGCACCACCGACGTGCCGATCATATCGACCGTCTTCGCCGGCACCTCGCCCACCACAGTAATCTCATGATCCCCGATGACCTTTCCGAAAACGTGAACAGCGCCTACATGCGTCAGCCCCTTGATCCGGTCCGGAGGAGATCCTGTGCCAACTCTCTGTACGAACACTGAAACGACCGCAAGGCCATCCGAGTAAACCAGGTGCTCGACCCGGGTCTTGCGTTTGGCGGATGTGCGGACCATTCGCAGCGACAGCACGAACCCCGGTGGCAGCTGTTCCACTTTCCAGCCCAGCTTGCCACTGATAGGCTCTACGACACCGCTGCCCTCGCGGTACCATACCGTGCCTTTTTTCGGCTTGTGCGGCCTGAGCGCACCATCCGGTATGACCCCCCCGATCTCGACGTTCGTGAACATGAACCGTTCGACGACGTGGTTCCGGTCGTCGAACAAGGTAGACTTCAGAAGAAGATTGGACTTGCGGTCGGCCCACAGCTGGTAGCCGTACCGGTAGGAATCCCGGGGCCTAATGAGCACCCCCCTGACCTCGTGCCCCGCCACCCTCCCGCCGCTGGCTGGCTCGATGACGTAATGCTTCTCCAGCCGATGCAGCGACTGAGGGACGACGGCTGGAAAGCTGTGCATGCTCAGGCTGCGATGCTCGACCAGCACCGACTTCTCGTCCGGCAAGTAGCATTCCACCTCTCTGTGGTTGCGAATTACCTCGCGGGCAGCCCCGTTCAGCGAAACAAGGCGCTCGCGCGTTTTGCCGTTTTCCACTTTGTGAAATATGCGCATGGTGTCGAGCTGGTCACCATACTGGTAGACGAACGTACCTTGGTAATTGAGGGTATGCGCCGCCTCGCTCATCTTCAAGAGCAGATTTTCGGCACGCTCCCCGACGTTGGCACCGGCACTGGCAGTGCGAACGACCAGGAGCAGAACGAACGGCGCCCAACGCAGGGACAGCGATCGGATGCTCATCGATGAGAATTTTCGTTACGGTACCCGACGACGCGCACGAAGGACATCATGCTGTTCATCCCGGCGGGGGGCGTCACCTCCCCATGCTCCACCAGAAATGCATTGAGGGCATCCTGATAGGCGGCGCGTTCGGTCGGTGCCGCCGGCGGCGGCACAGCGGACGCCAGAGATGCGGCTGCCACCTGGCTATCCGCGGCCTTGACCGCTTGGGCCCGGGTCTCAACTCCATTCCTCGCCGGCTGCAGGCTGATGATCGCCACTGTCGCCACGGACGCTGCAATGGCCAACCCTGCCGCGAACTTGGCCATCCGCGGCGTTACCAGTCCGTAGGATCTGGGCCGCATCGGCACGACGTTTTCCGATTCGATTGCAGCAGCGATACGGTCTGCAATCACGGGGCGTGCGACCACGTCCAGCTCCCTCCGCATCGCGGAACGGATCAAATGGTAACGCTCCCAGACCCCACGCAATTCCCGATCTTCCACCATTCCCTGCAATACCCTGCGGGAATCGCCTTCGGGAAGCTCTTCGTCCAACAACTCCGAGATTTTCTGCTTCATCGGTACTCCAGACATTTCCGAATCTGCCCTGCCATGTTCACGGAAAACACCCCTATTCCGATGGTCCTGAATCACCCTTCAAGCAACGGTCGCAACTCCGAATCAATCGCTTCGCGCGCCCGGAATATGCGCGAACGCACCGTTCCGATCGGACAATCCATTACCGCCGCAATTTCATCGTAGCTCAACCCGTCGATCTCGCGCAGCGTAATGGCGGTACGCAGATCTTCGGGCAAAGACGAGATTGCCCGTTCCACCGTCCGCGCTATCTCATCCGCCAACAGATGCCGTTCCGGCGTCGTCACATCGCGCAGACTCGCCCCCGCCTCCATCAATTCCGCCTCTTCGGTCTCCATGTCCGACGCTGGCGGGCGCCGTCCCTGGGAAACAAGATAGTTCTTTGCGGTGTTGATAGCGATCCGATACAACCAAGTATAGAACGCGCTTTCGCCGCGAAACCCGCCGATGGCACGGTAGGCCTTGATAAAGGCCTCCTGGGTAACATCCTCCACCTCAGACCGGTCCGACACGTATCGAGACACGAGTTTGGCGATCCGGTGCTGGTATTTCCTCACCAGCAGATCAAAGGCGGCCTTGTCTCCCTTTTGTACCCGCACCACCAATTCTTGATCGACACTGCGCTCGACCATGCCAGAACATCCCCTTTACCGTGAAGGCAAACGCAGCGCGTCACTTCTAAAGACCATAGGTACAAAATAAAGTTCGCGTTGCCACGCCAATCATGGTTATAGTTGTCTTTGTAAACCAGTGGCTGCGGGAAGTACCCGCGGATCTGAAATTGCGCAGAATGATATCTCAAAACCGCGATTAGCGCCTTCCCCGTGGCTCCGGCCGACATCAAACGCCCCTATGCTCGCTGAAATCGCTGCAAAATCCCGGGAAATCACGGCAGATGTCCTGGTCCTGGGCGCTGGAATGGCCGGACTGGGCGTTGCGCTTCGAATTGCCCCGCAGGCACAGGTTGCGGTTGTCGCCAAGGCCGACCTTACCCAGGGTTCAAGCCTGTATGCCCAGGGGGGGGTCGCCGCGGTGCTCAATGAGGGCGATTCCTACGCCGCACATATCGAGGATACTTTGCAGGCGGGCGCCGGGCTGTGTCATGCCGACACCGTAGAATTCGTGGTCCGGAACGGACCCAAGGCCATAAACTGGCTGATCGATCAGGGGGTGGATTTCACCCGGGAATCGGGACAGGCGGGCACCCCCTATCATCTGACCCGGGAGGGGGGGCACAGCCACCGGCGCGTGATCCACGCCGCGGATGCTACAGGCCGGGCCATGGAGACAACCCTCGAGTCGCATGCCCGAAACCATCCGAATATCCGGATTTTTGAACATCACATTGCGGTCGATTTGATCACCAGCCGCAAACTGGGTCGCTCCGGCCCCAATCGCTGCCTGGGTGCCTACGTTCTGGATATGGGCGCAGGTGAAACCTGCGTGTTCCGTGCGCGCTTCGTCATACTCGCCACCGGCGGCGCATGCAAAGTTTATCTCTATACGAGCAACCCCGATACGTCGACCGGCGACGGCATCGCCATGGCATGGCGCGCGGGCTGCCGCGTGGCAAACATGGAGTTCGTACAGTTTCACCCGACCTGTCTTTACCATCCCCAGGCCAAGTCGTTCCTGATCTCGGAGGCGGTGCGTGGCGAAGGCGGCGTGCTCGTGCTGCCCGACGGAACCCGTTTCATGCCACGACACGATGACCGTGCCGAACTTGCGCCGCGCGACATCGTGGCACGCGCCATCGATTTCGAGATGAAGCGGGGGGGCCTGGATTGTGTCTACCTCGACATCAGCCACAAGCCGGCTGAATTCATCAGGAGCCACTTTCCCAACATCTACCAGCGCTGCCTCGGGCTCGGGTTCGACATGACCCGCCAGCCGATTCCCGTGGTGCCCGCCGCCCACTACACCTGCGGGGGCATCATGACGGACCTGAAAGCGAGAACCGACATCAACGGACTTTATGCAGTCGGAGAGTGCGCATTCACCGGCCTGCATGGCGCCAACAGGCTAGCCAGCAACTCGCTCCTCGAGTGCGTGGTATTCGCGGCCGCGGCGGCAGCCGACATCGCTGCACAACTTGCTGCCACCCCGCCCCCGCCGGAAAATCTGCCTCCCTGGGACGAGAGCCGCGTTTCGGACCCCGATGAGCTGGTCGTGGTGTCGCACAACTGGGATGAACTCAGGCATTTCATGTGGGACTATGTTGGAATCGTGCGCACCACCAAACGCCTGGAACGCGCACGCCATCGCGCCTCCTTGCTCCAGGAGGAGATCCGCGAATATTACAGCAACTTTCGCATCCACTCCGATCTGGTGGAACTGCGCAATTTGGCGGTGGTCGCCGAACTCATCATCCGTTCGGCGCTCGCCCGCCGCGAAAGCCGCGGGCTGCACTACACCCGCGATTACCCCGGTCTGGATGCCGGTCCGGCGCGCGATACGGTGCTGGTGCCCGAACAATACACCGACGTCTGAGCGCCGCTGCGGTCGGGTTGTCTTTGCGCTTCGGTATCTACCGTATCTTGCCCACGATATCCCGCAGGTCATCCGGGGGCGGGGTCTTTTGCCACAACCACTCGCTCAGCAGATGATCGGGATGCACCAGCAGGCGCTCGAAATCACCCTGCTCCGCCTCCGAAAGGCCGGCGAAATGGCTGGCCAGAAACCCGCCCAGGATCATGTCCAGCTCCAGGGATCCCCTGCGGCAGCGCCAGCGCACGCGGTTGAAGTCAGAGTCGCTTATCATAGGCTGCGCTTCAGCAGCATCTGCCTGATATTGCCGATCGCGCGGCTCGGATTCAGTCCCTTGGGGCAGATATCCGTGCAGTTCATGATCGTGTGACAGCGAAACAGCCGATACGGATCCTCCAGATCGTCCAGACGTTGCCCGGTCGCCTGGTCACGGCTGTCCGCCAGGAATCGCCACGATTGCAGCAGCGCCGCCGGTCCGAGAAAACGGTCCGGATTCCACCAGAACGACGGGCAGGCGGTCGAACAGCATGCACACAGGATGCACTCGTAAAGCCCGTCGAGATGCGCGCGCTCCTCCGGCGTCTGCAGCCGCTCGATCTCGGGTTCCGGATCGTGATTGATGAGCCAGGGCTTTACCTCGCGGTACTGCCGGTAGAACTGGCTGAGATCGACGACCAGATCCCGGATTACCGGCATGCCCGGCAGCGGACGAAGCACCACCGGCTCTGCCAGCGTGTGCAGAGGCGTAATGCAAGCAAGCCCGTTGCGGCCATTGATGTTCATGGCGTCGGACCCGCACACCCCCTCTCGGCACGAACGGCGGAAACTAAGACTGTCGTCCTGCACCTTCAGCAACAGCAATGCATCGAGCAGCATCACCGCACCGTGGTTATTGCCGAGCACATAGTCCCGCATGTACGGCTTGGCGTCGGTCTGCGGGTTATATCGGTAGATCGAGAATTTCATCGCTCAAGCCCCTTCCGGCAGACATCCGGATCATGGCCGCTCATCAATAGACCCGCTGCTTCGGCGGAAAGCTGTCCACGGTGAGCGGCTTCATCCGCACTGGCTTGTAATCCATGCGTCTCCCCGCCCTGTAGAACAGGCTGTGCCTGAGCCATTTGAGGTCATCACGCTGCGGATAGTCTTCGCGGCTGTGGGCACCGCGGCTCTCGGTGCGCGCCGCCGCAGACACCACCGTCGCCGTCGCCACGTCCACCAGGTTTTCGAGTTCCAGCGCCTCAATCCGCGCAGTGTTGAAAACCCTGCTGTGGTCCTTGAGGCGTACATCCGACAGGCGCTGTCCGATGGCGACGATTTTGTGCACGCCTTCGTCCAGAACTTCCTGGGTCCGGAACACACCGCAGTATTCTTCCATCGTACGACGCAACTCATCGCCCAGGGCATCGACCGACTCGCCCTCGCCCTTGCGGTCCCAGCGCGCCAGACGCTGCATCACCCGATCCACACTCTCCGCATCGAGCGGCCGGTGATACGGGTTTTCCGAAAGATACTGCACCATGTGCTCGCCCGCCGCCCGGCCGAATACCACGATGTCCAGAAGCGAGTTCCCTCCGAGACGATTGGCGCCGTGTATCGACACGCATGCGCATTCACCCGCAGCATACAGTCCCGGAACCGGCTCCTCCGGACCATGGTGCTCAGGCACCACGACCTGACCGAAACGGTTGGTGGGTATGCCGCCCATCATGTAATGCAGCGAAGGAGAGACCGGAATCGGCTTCTCGACCGGATCGACATGGGCGAAACGCATGGCGGTCTCCCGAATTCCCGGCAGACGGTTCTTGATGATATCTGCAGGCAGGTGATCGAGCTTGAGCAGCACGTGATCCTTACGCGGCCCGCAGCCGCGGCCCTCACGCAACTCGATCGCTATCGCACGGCTGACAACGTCGCGGCTGGCCAGGTCCTTCGCGTGCGGGGCGTACCGCTCCATGAAACGTTCGCCATCGGCGTTGACAAGATACCCGCCTTCGCCGCGGGCGCCTTCGGTGATCAGCATGCCAAATCCGGCTATGCCCGTGGGATGAAACTGGATGAACTCCATGTCTTCGAGCGGGATGCCCGTCCGCAGGGCCATCGCCATACCGTCGCCGGTATTGATCAGGGCGTTCGTGCCGGTGCGATAAATGCGTCCGGCTCCGCCGGTGGCAATCAACGTGGTGCGCGCTTCGATGATGAGCAGCTCACCGGTCTCGATCTCCAGAACCAGTGCGCCCAACACATACCCATCCTGATCGCGCAGCAGATCCACTGCGAAATACTCATCGAAAAAATGGGTGCGTGCCCGGATGTTCTGCTGGTAAAGCGCATGCAAAATCGCATGTCCGGTCCGGTCGGCGGCCGCGCAGGTGCGTGCCGCCTGCTCGCCCCCGAAATTCTGACTCTGCCCTCCGAACTTGCGCTGGTAGATACGCCCGCTGGGTAACCGCGTGAACGGGACTCCATAATGTTCGAGTTCGATGACTAGGCGTGGCGCGGCCTGACACATGTACTCGATCGCGTCCTGGTCGCCAAGGTAGTCTCCTCCCTTGACAGTGTCGTACATGTGCCACAGCCAGTTGTCCGGAAGCACGTTTCCAAGTGCGGCATTCATGCCGCCCTGCGCGGCAACGGTGTGGGAACGTGTCGGAAACACCTTGGACACCACGGCAACATGCGCCTCGGCCTGCGCCAGCTGCAATGCGGCCCGCAACCCGCCGCCGCCCGCGCCAATCACCAGACAGTCAAAACGCCGCCGGGCGATATTCATCCCGCACCCCCCCATAGCACGCCCACAGCCCATACGAGCACTGCCGCCAGCATGGCTGCCGTGAGAATAACTACCGCGAGTCGCAGCCACAGTATCTGCAGATAATCCATGTACACGCTGCGTAACCCGATCCATGCATGAATGATGGCGCTGACGAAGAACAGCGTGGCAGACACGCGCACCGAAACGGCGCCTGCCCAATGTCTCCATGCCTCATAGCTGAGGCCCGGCATGGCGAGCCAGCGCAGGGGCAGGACGATGGCATAACCGGCCATGTAGATGGCGGTGAGCCGTTGCAGTGTCCATTCCCCAAGACCGCGATGGGCGCTTCCCGCCGGGCGGATATGGATCATAGGAGCCTCGCTCCAGCGTACACCACGACCGCCGCGCTGGCGGCAAACACCAGCCATGCTCCGATGCGTCCCGCCTGCCTGCTCGTCCCGATGTCCATATCCATCAAAAGATGGCGGATGCCCGCGAAGAAATGCTGGCCGAAGAGCCATAGCACGATCAGCAGACCGAACCTAGCCGATGGCTTGACCATGAACGACGCAATATGCTCGAAAGCCGTCCGGCTCTCGAGCGCGCGCTGCAGCAGATAGACCGAGGCCGGAAGCATCGCCACCAGCAGAACACCGCTTATCCGGTGAACGATCGATACCACACCGCCCACGGGCAGCCGGATTTTCAGCAGATTGAGATATACCGGACGCTTTCCGTTCTGTTCCATGAGCCAGTCCCGTGATGTCAGGCACACCGCTTCCGTCAGGGATCACTGCGCGCCGGATCCACAATCCGGCAGCGCCCGCGCTAGCTCGCCGGCGGAGCAACCAGCGCGCGCAACCCTTCGCGGATCGGCGTAGAAGGAACCGATCCGAAGCAATTCCTGAGCCGCTCGACGTCCGCGCATGATTTGAGGATGTCGCCAATGCGTGCATCCCGATGACTCCTCGGGATCGGCCTGCCCACCAGGCCCTCCAGAGCATCGATCAGCTGCAGCAACGAACATTCGACACCAGTGCCGACGTTGACCGTCATTCCCGCCAGGCTCTTTTTCCCGAGCGCTCCCGCGAGCAGCATTACCAGGTCACCCACGAAGACAAAGTCGCGCGTTTGCCGCCCGTCCCCGAAAACTGTAATCGGACTGCCGGCCATGACACGATCGACGAAGATGCTGATTACGCCGGAATAGGGAGACGACGGATCCTGACGCGGCCCATAAATGTTGAAGAAGCGGAATGCCGTGGTTGCCAGTCCATGCTTCCTGAAATAATAATGGAGATAATGCTCTCCGGCTAACTTGTCAGCGGCATAGGGAGACAGCGGCTGCAGACTGCTCGTTTCGGGAACCGGCAACCGGGTCGTGTCGCCGTAGACTGCTGCCGAACTGGCGTAGAGAAAGCGCTTCACGCCCTGCTCCCGAGCCGCCTCCAGCAGATTCAGTGTTCCGTCGAAGTTCGTCTGGTGAGTGGCAATCGGATCATCGATGCTCGCCTGGACCGATGCAACCGCCGCAAGATGCACCACGGCATCGACGCTGCGCGTGCTCCTGCGGGCCGCATCCAGGCTGCGGATGTCGTCTGCGATGAATTCAAACCCTGGCGCAGAGGCGGGAAGATTCTCCCGCTTCCCGGTGGAAAGATTGTCAAGCACGACGACTTCATTTCCGGCGGCGAGCAGGCGCTCGACGAGGTGCGATCCGATGAAACCGGCCCCTCCCGTGATCAACACCTTCA
>JAKASJ010000044.1 GCA_021819085.1 Pseudomonadota bacterium
GATTACCGCCAAACAACTCCGCGCCACCGTTGCCGACACCCGCGTGGCGTAGTGCAGACTTTTAAGACCGCTACTCGATAAATCAAAGAGTTAGGATCGTCAGTACGGGCGAATAGCGAAAGATGGGCTAAAGCGTACCGAGTCCCCGCCTTCGATCCGGCATCCGGTGGAACGCGCATCGCACAGGACCTGGTTCTGCTGCGATCATCCGGCCGGGTTTGACCGGGTTTGAACAGACTTGATCGCGCCCGGACATCCGGCGCGTTCAGTACCGGCTTTCGTGCCGCCGGTCCGGAACAGTGACGATGGAGGTGGGTAGATTCAATGAATAAGAAGAACGATCCCGCGCCGCAGACCACCCCGAGCGAGACGGAGCCTGGTGACGACACGCGGACCGCCGGGAGCGCGGGTCTGCTGCGAAGCTTTTTCCCGCTGCATCCGGGCGAGTTCGCCGAACTCTGGGACGCCGGCCGGCATCCCATGGTGTTCGATCGCCACCGCGCCCGGTTCATCCTGTCGCGGGCACAACTGATGGCGACCCTTTTCGGCGTGCTTACCCCGCTGTGGATACCACTGGACATGCTGGTGTTCCCGCGGGCGGCCTGGCAGCCCCTGGCACTGGGGCGCATCATCGCCAGCGCCGCCTTCGCCCTGCTCGCCCTGAGCTGCCGCCGGGCAGCCACCCTCAAGCAGGCCTACATGGTCCTGGCCGCACTGTTTTTCATACCTGCGGTGTTCTTCCTGTTCTCGCACTCGGTGCTCTGGGGCGTATCCTTAAGCCGGCTCGGCGCGACCATGGCGAGCGGCTACGCCTTTCTCCCGTTCGTCATGGTGGCCGGGCTCAGCATTTTCCCGCTGACGGTGCTGGAACTCATCGTACTGGCGCTGCCGCTGCTGGCAATCGCCGGCATCCCGGTACTGGAGCGACACGCCTTCATGATGCCGACGTTCAATGCCGTGGCGGTGCTGTGGCTGCTGGCACTGGTCGCTGCAGTGGGAAGCCTGTCCGCAGTGAGCCAGCTGCAGCTGCTGCGCACCATGTTTGCCTCGTCCGTCATTGACCCGCTGACTGGAGTGCTCAACCGCAAGAGCGGGATCGAGCTGATTGCGCTGCAGTTCGCGCTGGCGCGCCGCCATGGCTATCCGCTCGCGGTCGCCTTCATGGACCTGGACGATTTCAAGCAGGTCAACGACTCGGGAGGGCACGATGGCGGGGACCGGCTTCTGGAGCAAACGGCACAGGCCTGGCGCCGGGCCCTGCGCCAGAGCGACACCATCCTGCGCTGGGGCGGGGAAGAATTCATTCTGCTGCTGCCGTACACCGACTGCGCGCAGGCCGAGCGTCTGGTCCGCAGCCACCTGCCTGCGCTGAAGCGGCCGGACGGCACACCACTGACTTACAGCATCGGAATCGCGGAGTGGTCTTCCGACACCCTGGCGCACTGGCAGCCGCTGGTGGCCCTGGCCGACCAGCGCATGTACCAGGCCAAGACCACCGGCAAGGCACGTATCGTGGCGTGCGCCCACGGTTGACCCGCGGCGGGTCTGGCCGCCTTCCGGACACGGCCGGCGACGACGCCGGGTCCGCGCCGCCCTGCCGGGCTGCAGGGCGTCCGAACACGGTCGCGACCCGGAATCGATTTTCCGGGAATGCCTTGCGGGCGTACGCGAACGCGAAGCCGCGCGGTCACCGGCCCCAGGCGCCGCGACGGAAACCGAATCCGGAAGATGGGCAACAAAGTCCATGGGGCAGCATCTGCGCGCAATGTTCCCAGAACCGTGATGGCCTCGCCCACACCCGGTGTCCGGCCAACATACGCCCGAACATGCTCTGCTTTCTGCCCCCTACACTGACTTCGTCTCCTAATCCTTGGCAGAGAAGAGTGCCCTGATCTCCGACACACAGGAACCGCAGCGGGTACCCGCCTTCAGGCGCCGGCCGACCGCTTCGACGCTGGCACAGCCGCCGGCAATGGCCGCGCGGATGGCACTTTCACCGACCCCGAAACAAACGCAGACCGGGCGTCCGGGTTCCACTTCGCCCTTATGCGGAATACCGGCCAGCACGCTGACGCGGGTGGGAGCATCAAGGGCGCCGAGCGAAAAGAGTGATGCGAGCCAATCGCGCGGCGGGAGCCAAGGGTCGGGACCGATGAAGATGCAGCTCTCGAGTTTTCCCCTGGTGAGACGCGCCGCGCGGTAGCGGCGCGCGCCCGGGTCGAAATATTCTATCCACTCGACCTCTTCGTCACTGGCGCACAACACCGCGCGCGCCGCCTCCGCCCAATCCCGGGGGAGTTCGTCGCCGGCGAGCTCATAGCGCCACAGACCCTGGCCGCGTGCCGCCGCCCAGTACGTCGCATTGCCCGGCGTCAGCCTGCGGCGCGACAGCAGAAATCCGTACCAGGCTGGGGTAAGTGGCGTGACGCTGACCGGTGTATGTTTAAATTCTGGTTCGCCTGAGCGCAGATCAGTGACGGGGTTCACCACGGCGTCGATGCAGCCGGCGTTCGTGAACTGATCATTCCAGTGCATGGGCGAAAATACTGAACCGCTTGGGGTGTTTTCGCTCACCCGTACCCGCGCCAAAGCGCTACCCCAGCGCGACGCAATGCGCGCGAGCGTGCCCTCGTCTAACCGAAGCGCCCCGGCATCGCGTGGATGGATTTCGACACAGGGCTCGATGGTGTGCGCAGCAAGCCGCGGGGAGAGCCCGGTGCGGGTGAGCGTGTGCCAGTGATCACGCGCGCGACCGGTGTTCAGCACAAACGGATAGGCCGCGTCGACCGTGTACATCGGTGGGCACGGCGTCACGGCCACGAACCGCGCACGGCCGTTCAAAGTGAAGAATTTCCCGTCGCCAAACAGACGCGTCGTGCCCCGGGGATTATCCTTCGTTACCGGCCACTGCACCGGCACGAGCGCCGCATAGTCCTCGTCGCTGATCGCGGCGATGCCGGAAAGATCGAACGCGCGATTACCGTCGTTATAGAGGCTCGAAAGCGCTGCGTGTTCGCGGAAAATTGCGCCGGCGCTCGCGTAGTCAAAGGCTTTCCCGAACCCCAGACGCTTCGCCACCTCGGCCAGTATCCACCAGTCCGCACGGGCCTCGCCGGGCGCCGGAAGAAACGCCCGCTGGCGCGAGATGCGCCGCTCGGAGTTGGTGACCGTGCCTTCTTTCTCGCCCCACGCCAGTGCGGGCATCAGCACATGTGCAAATCGCGTTGTATCCGTATGGCGCACGCAGTCGGATACGATCACAAGCTCGCACTGGTCGAGCGCACGTCGCACCCGGCCGGCATCCGGCAGACTCACCGCCGGGTTGGTGGCCATGATCCACAGCACCTTGATGCGGCCGTGCTCCACGGCACGGAACAGCTCGACCGCCTTGAGGCCGGGCCGGGTGGCGATGGTCGGCGCCTTCCAGAATTCACGTACCAGCGCGCGCTGCGCCGGATGGTCGAGATCGAAGTGCGCTGCCAGTTGGTTGGCGAGCCCCCCGACCTCGCGCCCGCCCATGGCGTTCGGCTGGCCGGTGAGCGAGAACGGTCCCATGCCGGGGCGGCCGATGCGCCCGGTGAGCAAGTGGCAATTGATGATGGCGTTGACCTTGTCTGTCCCGCTCGATGACTGGTTCACGCCTTGCGAGAACAGCGTCAGCACGCGCTCGGTTCGTGCGAACAGATCATAAAACGCCAACACCTGCGCGGCCGGAAGACCACAACAGGCGGCGACGCTCTGGATGTCTGCGCCGCCGGCGCGCGCCGCAGCCAGCGCTTCTTCGGCACCCTCGGTGTGCTCACCGACGAACAAAGGGTGAGCCTCATCGCAGTCGTGCAGCCACACCAGCAGCCCGTTGAACAGCGCGACGTCCGTGCCAGGCCTGAGCGCCAGATGCAGATCGGCAATGTCGGTGCTGGCGGTGCGGCGCGGATCGATCACTACCACCCGCATCTGCGGATGTTCGCGCTTCGCTTTCACCAGCCGCTGGTAAAGCACCGGGTGACACCAGGCCGCGTTCGATCCGGCCAGCACCACAAGCTGGGCGCGCTCGATGTCCTCGTAGCAGCCGGGTACGGTGTCGGCACCGAAGGCGCGCTGATGTGCGGACACCGCCGAGGCCATACACAGCCGCGAGTTAGTATCGATGTTGGCGCTGCCGAGGAACCCCTTCATGAGCTTGTTGGCGACGTAATAGTCCTCGGTGAGCAGCTGCCCGGACGCATAGAAGGCTACCGACTCGGGACCATATTTGTCGATCGCCGCGCGGATACCGGATGCCGCGGCATCGAGCGCCACATCCCAGGCGACACGCGCACCGCGCACCTCGGGATGAAGCAGGCGCGTGGTGAGGTCTAGGGTCTCGGACAGGGCGGCGCCCTTGGCGCACAGCCGTCCGAAGTTGGCGGGATGCTCGGGGTCGCCCGACACCTCGACCCCGCCCGAGGGCTCGACGCGCGCCAGCAACCCGCAGCCGACGCCGCAGTAGGGGCAGGTAGTGCGTACCGCGCCTGAATTCATGACCGCGTGCGTGCCTGCATGCATTGGGGACAGGTTGCCTGGCTCAGGATGAACCGTTCGATCCGCGCTCCTCCGGCGTGAGCGACAGGTACACGCGACCGCCCTCGACCCGCACCGGGTAACGCGCGGTACAGCCCTCATCCGGCGCCACCGCGATACCGGTGTCAATGTCGATTTTCCAGTCATGCAGAGGGCAGGAGACGTTACGGCCGTGGACCATGCCCTGCGACAGCGGACCGCCCTTGTGCGGGCAGCGGTCGCGCAGCGCGAACACCTCATCGGTCAGCGTGCGAAAAACCGCGATATCACCGCTTGCGCGTCTGACCACGCGGGCACCCTGGCGCGGGATTTCATCGAGCGCGCCGATGTCGATCCAGTCGTCTGCACACTGCGTAACTTTGTTTGCCGCATGCATCACCTGTCTCCTGTCACTCCGAGGACCGCCTTGCCTTCCCCGTTCGCCGTGGGTACATCTCAAGGCCGGACGCACCTTTGTCATTCGAGGACTCTGGCGTAAACGGGCCGCAGCGGATCCGGATTTCCGCTTACCACCGCTACCCGACCAGCTTGAGCGGGATGAATTCGTGCCGGTCTACGCCGTTCGCACGCTCCGTCCAGGGGTCAACCTGCGCAAACCGTTGCGAGTACTGAAAACGGCTGGCCAGAGCCCGGCGACTGGCCTCATTCTCGACGATCCGCTGCTTCACATAGGCCAGACCGACGCGCTCCACCCAGGGTGCGGTGCGCTCCAGATAGTGCGCCTCTTCGCGATAGACCTGCAGGAAGGCGGCACAATATTCAAGCACCTCCTCCGGCGTCTTCACGCTGCACAGAAAGTCAGTGGCGCGTACCTTCACGCCGCCATTGCCACCGACATGCAGCTCATAACCGGAATCGACGCACACCACACCGAAATCCTTTATGGTCGCCTCCGCGCAGTTGCGCGGGCATCCCGACACGGCAAGCTTGACCTTGTGCGGCATCCACGAGCCCCAGGCCAGCTTTTCGAGGTCGATGCCCATCGCGGTCGAGTCCTGGGTGCCGAAGCGACACCAGTTCTTTCCGACACAAGTCTTGACAGTACGGACTGCCTTGCCGTAGGCATGCCCCGACACGAATCCGGCCGCCGAGAGATCACCCCACATGGCCGGCAGATCTTCTTTCTTGACGCCCAGCATGTCGATGCGCTGGCCACCCGTGATGTGCACCGTCGGCACCCGGTATTTTTCGGCAATCTCGGCGATGGCCTTCAGCTGCGCCGGCGTGGTCTCGCCACCCCAGATGCGCGGCACAACCGAGTAAGTGCCGTCCTTCTGAATGTTGGCGTGCGCGCGCTCATTGATGAACCGCGCCTGGTTGTCGTCCACGTACTCACCCGGCCACGCGGTCAGCAGGTAGAAATTGAGCGCCGGACGGCACTTGCTGCAACCGTCCGGGCTCTTCCATTCGAGACAGTCCATGACTGCGCGGATGCTCTTGAGCTCCAGATCGCGGATCGCACCGCGGATTTCGTGATGGGTGTGGTCGGTGCAGGCGCAGAGCGGCTTGTTCTTCGGCGTCGTCGAATAGTCGCCGCCAAGCACCGTAGCGAGCAGCGCCTCCACCAGCCCCGTACACGAGCCGCAGGAGCTCGATGCCTTGGTATGGGCGCGGACTTCCTCCAGGGTAAAGAGCTTCTTGTCGCCGATCGCCTCGACGATGGCACCCTTACACACCCCGTTGCAACCGCAGATCTCCGCGCTGTTCGGCAGCGTGGCCACACGGCTCCTGATGTCACCATGCCCGGCCTCGCCGAGGTGCGCCTGACCGAAGAGCAGCCTGTCGCGCAGGCTCGCGACATCGGTCGCATCACGCATGAGCTGGAAATACCAGGCACTGTCCAGCGTATCGCCGTACATGACGGCACCGCGGATGCGGTTGTTCTCGAGCACAACCTTCTTGTAGACACCGCGCCCCGCATCCTTGAGCACGATTTCCTCGCAGCCGTCTCTGCCCTGGAAGTCACCGGCCGAAAACAGCTCGACGCCGGTAACCTTAAGCCGGGTCGCACTCACGGAACCCGCGTAGCGTGCGAATCCGAGTTCGGCCAGGTGATTGGCGCACACCCTGGCCTGTTCGAACAGCGGCGCCACGAGGCCATAGGTCTGTCCGCGATGCTGCACGCACTCGCCCACGGCATAGATACGCGGGTCATAGGTCTGCATCGTATCGCTGACCACCACGCCGCGCTCGCAATGGAGGCCCGCACGCCTGGCGAGTGCGTCGTTGGGGCGGATGCCAACCGCCATGACGACAAGTTCGGCAGCGATTTCCGTGCCGTCCTTGAAGCGCACCGCCCGTACCCGGTCGTCACCCAGAATCGCCTCGGTCTGGACCCGCATGATGAAGCGCAGGCCACGCTCCTCGAGCGAGGCCTTAAGCAGCGCAGCCGCCGTCACATCGAGCTGTTTTTCCATCAACGCGTCAAGCAGGTGCACAACCGTGACCTCCATACCCTGCCTGAGCAGGCCGTTTGCGGCTTCCAGGCCGAGCAGACCGCCGCCGATCACCACGGCGCGCCTGTGACAGCGCGCAGCACCGAGCATCGCTTCAACATCATGGATATCACGGAAGGTCAGCACTCCCGCCAATTCCCTGCCCGGCACCGGGATCATAAACGGCGAAGATCCGGTAGCCAGCAGCAGCCGGTCATAAGGCGCGCTGGTGCCGTCCCTGGCGACCACCTTCCTCAATCCACGCTCGATGCGCTCAACCTCTTTGCCCACGTGCAAGGTGATGCCGTGTGTTGCGTACCATTCCGGGTCGTTCAATATGATATCGGTAAAATTCTTCTCACCGGTCAGTACCGGCGACAGCAATATGCGGTTGTAGTTTCCGTGCGGCTCGGCTCCGAACACGGTGACGTCGTATTTGTCGGGCGCGATCCTGAGCAGTTCCTCGATAGCCCGCATGCCGGCCATGCCGTTGCCCACCAGAACGAGTCTTTCCTTCATGCGCCTGTCCTCCATGTTCCTGTTCGAACTCATGCCGCTTCACCACCTGCAACACCCTGGCGTTCGTATAGAAATTCAAGCAGCGCGGTGCGCCGTGCGTGGTAGTCGCGGTCGTTGGCAAGACCCAAACGCAGCCGCGGGCGGGGCAGATCTACATGCACCACCGCACCGATGGTGGCGCCCGGTCCGTGGGTCATCATGACTACGCGGTCGGATAGCAGTACGGCTTCATCCACATCGTGCGTCACCATGATCGTTGTGCACCCGCTCGCCGCAACGATGCGCAAAAGCTCGTCCTGCAGGTGCGTGCGCGTAAGCGCATCGAGCGCGCCAAGCGGCTCGTCGAGCAACAGCACCTTGGGCTGCATCGATAGAGCACGCGCGATTCCGACGCGCTGCTTCATGCCGCCTGATATCTCGCGCGGCAGCTTGTGCGCCGCGTGCGCAAGCCCGACGATATCGAGCGCTGCATGCGTGCGCCGCTTAAGGTCCGTCTTGCGTTCTTCCTTCCCGAACACCCGTTCGACCGCGAGATAGACGTTCTCGAAGCAGCTCATCCATGGAAGCAGCGAGTGGTTTTGAAACACAACCGCCCGGTCAGGGCCAGGACCGGCAATCTCGCGCCCGCCGCAAAGCAGGATGCCGCTTGTGGCTTCGTTAAGGCCGGCGATTATATTGAGCAGTGTCGACTTGCCACAGCCGGAGTGGCCGATGATCGAGACAAATTCGCCTTCGCGGACGGAAAGATTCACGTCGCGCAGGGCGACAAACCGTCCTTTCCTGGTATCGAATACCTTGCTCAGATTTTCGATGTGGACGTGATCGCTCATGACCCACTCCCGTCGTAGTCGAAACGCTTTGCAGCCATCAGCAGTACCTCATCGAGCAGAAATCCGACGATACCCACCACAAAGATGGCGATGATGATGTGCGCGATATTAAGGTTATTCCACTCGTCCCATATCCAGAACCCGATACCCACACCGCCGGTCAGCATTTCGGCCGCGACAATTACGAGCCACGCGATACCCATGGACAGACGCATGCCGGTCATCATGTATGGCAACACCGCCGGAAAAAGAATCTTGGTGAACACCTTCCACTCGGACAGCTTCAGGACGCGCGCCACATTGAGATAGTCCTGAGGCACGCGCGTCACCCCGGTCGCGGTGTTTATGATCATCGGCCAGATGCTGGAGATGAAAATCACCCAGATCGCCGCGGGTTGCGCAGCCTTGAATACGTATAACCCGATGGGCAGCCAGGCAAGTGGCGATACCGGGCGCAGCAGGCTGATGATCGGTTTGCACATGCGGCTGAGAAAAGCGAACCGGCCTATCAGGAAGCCGAGCGGAATGCCGGCGGCTGTCGCCATGCCGAAGCCGATCGCGATGCGCGACAGCGAGCGCAGTACGTTCCATCCGATCCCCTGATCATTCGGGCCGTTATCGTAAAATGGATGCGCAAAGACCTTGAGCGCCGATTCCCAGGTCTTGACCGGCCCGGGCACACCGGAGTGTTCCGCCATCAGCATCCACACCAACACTAGCAGTGCGAAACCCAGCAGAGGCGGAATACCGAAACGCAATGCGGCCATCACGATCCGCGCAAGCCGCGAGCGTGGCTTCGGCGGGTCCATCTCCATCGCTTTCCGGCTAACCCGCCCCCCGTCTTCCAGCGGCCGCTTCACCGGATGCTCGCGCGCTACCGCCTGCTTCCATGCCTTATCGATTTTGGCCACACCCATGGTTCACTCCCCTCACGCAACCTGGATTTCGAACACCCCGGACTGAATGTCCGGCTCGTCCCCGTTGCAGGACACACTGCCGATGCGCTTGGCGCCGCGCATCAGAGCGGCCTGCAACGATACCGCTGGCTCGTGACTCTGATGGGAGACCTTGACGTCCGCAACCAGAGCGATCTTTTCGCTGCCGTTCAGGCTCAGTCGTTCCGTTCCGCGAGCGCGGCAAGATCCATTTTCAGGTTCTTCATCCTGAAGGACCTCACGTACTCGATCGGTTTGGCGGGGTCGTACACGAGGCCGTCGAGAAACCTATCCGGACCCATGAGTATCGGCTCACTGGCCTGGGTCAGAGTCCAGTGACCGGCATGCGTGCCTTCGATCTTGTAATTGATAGTCGGAACTGCAATGCCCAGCGCCTTGGCCACGTCGCGGTAGATATCCGGGCGGTACACCGAGGCGGCAGTCTTCCGGATATCCAGCGGTCTTGCGATCTGCCCCCAGCGGATCATCTGCGTGATGAACCACTCGGCGTGCGAAAGCCACGGAAAGGTCGCGGCATAACGATAGAACACGTTGAAATCAGGCAGCGGCCGCGGCATCCCGCCATGCGAGTAGCGGAAGGTGCCGGTCATAGACATCTTCACCACATCCTCGGGTGCATTGACGTATGACTTCTGTGCGATAATCTTCACAACCTCGATGCGGTTCTCGGGTTTATCCATCCACTGCGCTGCTTCGATCAGTGCCATCAAGGCCGCATGATGGGTCTTCGGGTACTTCTCCGCCCATTCGAGATTCACGCCGAACACTTTCTCTGGATTGTTGTTCCAGAGCTCGTAGCTTGTGATCAGCGTATGGCCGATGCCGGCAGCGACGGCGCGCTCGTTCCAGGGTTCGCCCACACAATAGCCAACGATGCTATTCGACTCCAGGTTGGCCACCATCTGGGGCGGCGGTATGACAATCAGCCGTACATCATTGTCTGGATCGATGCCGGCGGAAGCCATCCAGTAGCGGATCTGGTAGTTGTGGGTCGAGACCGGGAACACCATGGCAAAGGTCATCGGCGGCTTGCCGGACTGTTTGTCGGCATCAATCACTTTCTTGAGCGCGCGCGCCGTCACCGGCCGCTCCTTCATCGCCGCCGGGTCGGCCTTGGCCATGCGCTCGTAGAGCGCGTTGGAAACGGTGATGCCGTTTCCATTGAGGTCCATGCTGTAAGCCGTCACGGTGGCCTTGCGCACCGCCCCGATCCCGAGTGTTGCGGCAATCGGCATGGGGGCCAGCATGTGTGCGCCATCGAGCATTCCCAGCGCCACTTTATCCCGGATATTGGCCCAAGATGCTTCTTTAGAGACGGTGCTGTTGAGCCCGTATTTCTTGAAGTAACCCTTCTCATGGGCCACTACGATCACGGCACAATCCGTGAGCGGGATGATGCCGAAGCGGACGTTCGGCTTCTCCGGACCGGTTTTCTCGCCGGCATAGGCGGCACTTTTCACCCCGCCAGGCACCATGCCGAGGATTCCCGCGGCGGTAATACCGCCAGCCAGGCCAGCCTTCAGAAAATTGCGGCGCGATACCCTGGCATCATCCGGAGCCGGGAACCGGGTCTTGTCCGCCTGTTCATCGTGCTGCATCGTCACCTCCAGGTAGAAAAAAAAACGGCGCCCTGCCTGCCGCCAAAGCGACAGGCGAGGACGCCGTTGTCCTAGCTGCGGGCCATCGCGACCCGCTCTATATGTCTTGCGCCGCCGACCCGCCATTGGGCCCGGGCATTACTACAAATCCTGTTACGTCAGCAGGTCCGCCATGGCGATAACGCTTTCCGCTACCGACGACAGCCGTATGTTTCGATCCATCGCCGTCTTGCGCATCAGCCGGTAAGCTTCTTCCTCGCTGCAATGGCGCTGCTTCATGACAATCCCCTTGGCACGCTCGATCACCTTGCGCTCCGCCAGGCTTGCCTGAGCCTGATCCCGTTCTTGGCGCAACGCCTGCCACTGCTCGAAGCGCACCAAGGCCAGATCCACGATCGGCCGCACACGTTCTGCCGATAACCCGTCCACGACGTAGGCGCTGACCCCGGCTTTCAGGGCTTCGCGCATCGTTGTCCGGTCCGCATCCTGCGTAAACATCACGATCGCTCGCGGGTCGTCCCGTGTGATCATGCACAGATGCTCGAGCGTATCGCGGTCCGGCGAGTCACGGTCGATGATAATGACGTCCGGCTTCGCTACGCGCACACACGCCATCAACTCCACCGCCGACCGCGCTTGCGCAGCAATCTCATAGCCAGCCTCCTGCAAGGCAGCCCGCAAGGTAGCGGCGCGCTCGGTATCATCGTCGAACAGCAACACACGCAATGTCATTTCGATGTTTTCCGTGCGTCTGGCTGCAACAGTTTGCAATCGCCATGCCAGACCGAAAAGCGTCATTCCATCATCGGGTTACATCACGCCGGTCATCTTAATCGAAGCAAAATCTGCACCACGATAATGCAGGGTCCCCAATCCACGCTCCATACTGATGCGGAAGCAGGCATGATGCAGCCTCATCGAACAGCTGCGCCGGTTGTAGTCATGTCGAGTGAACCTCGCCGACGAGAACCCCACGGCAACCCGGCGCGTTACCTCATGCGCACGGTCAACGCGGGGTCAAAAACAGGTGTGCAGCAGGGTGAATAGCGAACGACGGACTAATAATGGGAAATCCGGGTTTAATTGATGGACTGAGGTGGCTGTTCCTTGTGCCTGCATGCGAACATGCAAGCACTTATCAGACGAAGAAAGGAACCACCACATTGACGTCTCTACCCCAGGGCGGGTGCGCGCTCATGGTGAGCCCATACCTGGGCGCGGTGTATCTCAAGGACTGATCAAAGCGCCGCTTCCGATGTTCCATCACCCGGGCGCCGAGGATCGGTGCGCACCCGATTCTGAAGCTCGGCAATCGGCACAGGCTTGCCAAACAGGTAGCCCTGATACTGGTGACAGCCATTGCGTTTGAGGAAGTCGTGCTGCTGTTCGGTCTCCACCCCCTCCGCGATGAGGCCCAGACCCAGGTTCTCGGCGATCCAGATAATGATCTGAACGATCACCGCCACCGCATCGTTGGGGTCGACATTGGTAGTAATATCACGCACAAAACTCTGATCTATCTTGATCTCATCCAGAGGCAAATGCCGCAGATGGGCCAGAGACGATTGACCCGTGCCGAAGTCATCGAGAGAAAAATGGACTTCCGCACGGCGTAGCGCCTTGATTTTTTCGATACTATCACCCATATGGTCCAGCACCTGGCTCTCGGTCAACTCGAGCGTGAGCTTGCTGGGATCCACGCCCGCTGCCTTGAGCACGCCCAGCACCTGATCGACAAAGTCCAGCTGCCGGAACTGGCGCGCGCTGATGTTGACGGACAGTCTCAAATGGCGCGTGCCGGGATCCGCTTGCCATACTTTGAGCTGAGCACAGGCCTCTTGCAGCACCCATTGCCCGATGGGCACGATGAGGCCCGTGTCTTCGGCAAGCGGAATAAAGTCCATCGGCGGAATGAGCCCGCGCACGGGATGTCGCCAGCGCAGCAGGACCTCGGCACCGATCAGCTCCTGACTCTCGTTGACCTGCGCCTGGTAGTAGAGGACCAGCTGCTGAAGGGCCAGCGCCTGGCGCAGATCGGCTTCCAGGGCAGCCCGGCCCTCGAGCACCACCTGCATGGCGGGGTCGAAGAATCGCAGGGCATTGCGCTCCGCGGACTTGGCGTCATACATCGCGGTGTCCGCCTGTTTCAGGAGATCCGTGATGCGGATTTCGTCACCCCGAAACAGGGTGATGCCCATGCTGGCAGAACTGTACTGCTCCCGTCCCTGAAGTTGATACGGTTGATTGAGGGCCGTCAGCACCTTCTTGCCGACACTCTGGGCCTGGCTGGCCGCCTGCTGCCCGTCGTCACTGAGATCCACGAGCACAACAACGAATTCATCGCCACCCAACCGTGCCACGGTATCACTGGGACGCACGCCCTCCTGGAGGCGCCTGGCGACTTCGATCAGCAACAGATCGCCGATATGGTGGCCCTGGGTGTCGTTGAGCGTCTTGAAATTGTCCAGATCGATGAACAGAAGTGCCCCATAGGTATTGTGGCGTGCACCGTGGGCCTGTGCCTGCTGCAAACGGTCCCACAGGAGACTTCGGTTGGGAAGTTTCGTGAGCGGGTCAAAAAAAGCCAGCCGATGGATCTCGGCTTCGGCTTCTTTTCGGTGGGTGATGTCGGTAGACACCCCCACATAATGGGTTACCTGCGCCTCCGCATCGGTCACGGCAGTGATGGTCAGCCATTCCGGATAAACCTCGCCATTCTTGCGCCGGTTCCAGATTTCGCCCTGCCAATATTTATCGCGGATGAGAGTGTCCCACAGGTTACGGTAGAACTCGGCATCCTGTAGCCCGGACTGCAGCATGGCCGGTGTTCTGCCCATCAGCTCCTCGGCGCTATAGCCGGTCAAACGCGTGAAGGCGCGGTTTACCCGCAGAATACGAGCGTCCCGATCAGTAATAACGATACTTTCTCCGGTCTCGAACGCGGTGGCGGCAATACGCAGTTCCTGCTCCGCGCGGCGCCGTTCGGTAATGTCCCGGGCCACGACAATAAGCATGTGGCCCGTGTCGGTCCGCAGCGCGCTCATCTGGAGTTCCATGGGAAACTCGGTGCCGTTCTTGCGCACGCCGACCACCTCCCTCAGCTTGTGGAGATCGGTGGATTCCCCCCTTTCCCGGTACTGCCGCAGGTAGCCGTCATACTGGCTGCGATCCGGCTCTGACATTAACAGGCGTACATTCTGGCCGATGGCTTCATGCCCTTCATAGCCGAACAACCGCTCGGCTGCCGGGCTAAAGAGATCGATCACACCGTCTTCATGAATGGTGACGATGCCTTCATTCACACCGCCCAGCACGGCACGGATATGTATTTCGCTCTCGCGAAGCCGTGCATTGGCCGCCTGGGTTTCGTGTTCCGACTGGGCCAATTTACGCACCATGGGGGTGACCATTCCGCGCAGCAGCAGCACCCCGGCCAGCAGCAGGGCCGCCAACAGCGGTCCAATGATCCTCAGCTGATCGGTGACCGGGCCGTTGAGTTCCGACTGGTTGACCATCAGGACCATGCCGAGGCCCAGCCGGCCGACCGGGGCATAAGCCGCAACCACGTTTTTGTGCAGGTAATTGCGCGCAAGGATCACGCCGGTCTTTCCGGCGAGGGCATAACTCATCGGTAACGCGTGGCCCTGCAGCGTGCGCGGGAGCCGGGTAAACACGCGGCCGGAACGCATGCCGGATCTGCCTGGCGCACCGACCACGCACCGCATCGCCTTCCTCCCCAGGGGTGCGCAGACGGCGAGGCCCGCGGTTCTGCCGAGGGATCGGAGATGGATCAGCGCATGCGTAAGCAACGTCAGGGGCGATTCGACCCGAATGCTGCCCACCCGCTGCCCCTGACGATCCATAATATTGGCGCGCATGCGCAGAAAGAATCGCCCGTTCCACAGCAGGGTTGCCGGTTGCGGGAGCTCTATGGGGACCTGGAGCGCGGGGGTCGGAAGGAATCGACCGGCCCGTGCGACCTGGGTACCCTGGAGGGTTTGGAAGGATATTGCTGTAAACCCGTAGGCTACCAGAAAGGATTGGGCGCCTCTTTGCAGAAGCGCCCGGCTCGGGATCGCGTGCGGCGCCCGATCGAGCCGGCGAAGCGCCGCAATCAATACCGGTCGGGTGGCGATGATGCGGGCATTGATGCGCAATTGGTCAATCTGCTCTTTGGCCGAACCGACACGATCCTGAAGGGACACGGCGAGACTGCGGGTGAGGAGGCTCTCTGCCTGGCGCCGCATGACGACATAGACAGAAATGCCTGCCGCCACCGTCAACACGGAAAGCAGCAGACCGCCGACGATGCTGATCAGGTTCTGACGAACGTATCGTCGCACCATCACCGGGAAACGGGGGCATCCTCCCTCCCTTTCACAATGCGTTGCATCTGCCTCGGCATGGACAGAGGGTGTCCCTGTGGCGTTATGATCTTTGGGATGAATTGCCATAAAAACGGCAGTCCACTCGGTCTTCAGACCACATTTCCGGATGCCAACATCAGCGTCTCTCTGCCGTTGGTGACTTCGGCAACGTTACACCCTTCGCGGCGCAGCGTGATCGCCAGAACCTCCCGAACCGCGTCCGAGTCGCAACCACGAGCAATCGTTCTGTCTGAATCTGATCGGAGATCGGTGCCTGATCCATGGAGTGGAGGTACCTTTCGGGTTTAGTTCCTTGATGAAACGAGCTGGCTTGACTGATGTGTGTATGCAAAAAATAGGCCACAGCCTGCGAAGTGCAAGGTACTAAATCGGCCAGAGGCCGGCTGGTCCCCGCTATCAGGATATCTGCCGCCGCTTCTGTTAATCCTTGTGGGGGCGGAAAGAGAGTCAACCGTAGCGCAATACGCAGGGGAACGTAAAGAGTCGGTGGTGCGCAGGATGCTGGAATCCTCTGGTGAGCGGCGGCAAACGGACCTGTTCCCGCGTGGCAAGGCGGCTTATCCGTTGCTCACCCAAGCGGCGCAGCGCTCACCGCAGATAAGCACGGTCCGCCTCAAGGCTCCGGCGCAGTAAACCATGCGCAAACCCGGCCCGCCGCCGCCTTTGCACCGACGGCGATGTCGAGCGCCGCAGCCGGAAATGCCCGGTGCGCGGCACCCGCAAACCCCCCGCAACGGCTGCGCAGAATCCGCGGGTATGCTGCACCGCCACCGGCGGGACTGCCCCGCGAGAGCACAGCCCAGGTCTAGCCTTCAGACTGCGACAGCCACACTGCGACAGCAAGCACCCAACCGACGATTCCAATGATCACAAGCGGCCAAGGTACCATGACGTTCTCCTCTCTTCGTTTGGTCTCTGTTAGGGAAAATTCAGATTGGGCCCTGGTGGCCCGCCAACACCGCGAAGGTATAGATCGCAACAAACGTTGCCACCCACCCCAGCAGCTTCTCGTTCATGCGGCCCTGCATGAAAAGCCCCGCCAGGTTCATCGCGACGAACCACACCAGCGCGATCGTGAAATGATAGATCCACGTTCCGCCGCCGGGCGCGGGGGTCTTCAGGAAGTACCAGGCATAGGCTCCCGTCAGTCAGCCGATGAAAATGGCGACTGCTCCCAGCTGCTTCTTTGGCACCTGGAAGATCTGCGTAAAACCAAGGACGATGAAGAAAAACGAGTACATCCCCGCGAGCCCGGTCACGAAGTTGGTGAGAGGCCCCAGTCCCTGGGCCATGATCATGCCGATCAGAAACGGCCACCACACGTTATAGAAACATCTTTTGCTGCAAGCTGGGGATGGCGCGAAGCGCCATCAGTGACGGCGATTACCTGATTCATTCGCTGGTCGTACCGATAGACGATCGCAAACGGAAACCGGTGCACCAGAAAACGCCTCGTACCGGTTACCTAGTTCGGCCAGGTATCGGGAGAGTCTTGGATGGCAAGAACAGCGGATTCGACCTGCGAGAAGAACATTTCACCCAGCCCGGCGACCCGCTCCTCGTACCAATCCCGTGCCTGCACGAGCTCCTGGTAAGCTTCGGGATGGAAAAGAACAGGCCGCACCTATTTCTTTCCCATCCGGCTCCTCACTTCTTCCCACGACACGCATTCGACATCGCCCCGATCGAGTTTCCGACAATCGGCGCTGAATTTCCTGCTGCCAGGCTTCCTCGACATTCCGGTCGGGTTGGGCGTCCAGGCTTGCAAGCAGGCGCTCGGCGATAGCGGCGCGGTCGTTTTCCGGCATTTCCAAGGCCCGATCCAGGATGTCTTTGGCTGATGATTTCATTCAAAAACCTCAATTACGGCCAAGCGACCTTCAATAAATAATTGATGGTACATCAGCGCAGTTGCTTCGCTTGTCATAAACCTCGAAAAAGCCGTTGACTCAACTTCCTGATAAGCTAAAACAAAGCGGTATGCGGGTGGGCGGCGGTTTCTGAGACTCCCCCGTGCTTCCCTTTTTTCCCGCACCGCGAATCCAAACTCCCCCCGCACGCCTCTTAGTCCTGAAGGGGCCCCTTCAGGGCACCGTGCCGAGGAGCAGAAGATGGTCTACGTAAAGAATCTCCCCGTCTGGGAGCGGATCATGCGCCTGGGTGTTGCCGCCGCCGTCGCGGCCTATGGACTCATCGAACTCGGCGGCCGCTGGGGGTGGGTGGCCGTGGCGGGTGGGGCGGGCCTCGCGCTCACTGCGGTATTCGCGTTCTGTCCGGCCTGCGCCCTGGCCGGTCGCCGCCTGGCAAACCATGACCGGAATGAACCGAGGCCACCCCGCCCATGACTGCCCTGGAGATGATCCCGATGGTCGAAGCCGCCCGCCGGGGCGAGCCTGCGGCACTCGATCGGCTGCTGCGCGCCTGCCAGCCGGACATCCGCCGGTACGCCTACCGGCATTGCCGGCTGAGCGACATCGACGATGCCGTCCAGGAAACCCTGCTCATCGTGGTCCGCCGTCTGCAGGCACTGCGCACGGTGGCGGCCTTCTCGGGGTGGCTCTTTACCATCGTGCGGCGCGAATGCCGCCGCCTGGAGCGGCGCGTGTTCGGGCTCGATGCCGATGAGGAGCTCCAGATGGAGGGGTGGCTTTCCACCCATTCCGATGAGGCGCTGCGCATCGACCTCATTGCTGCCCTGGAATCGCTGCCCGCGCAGTATCGCGAGATCGTGCTCCTGAGAGACTTCGAGGAGCTGACTCTCCGGGAGATGGCCGCGCGCCTGGCGCTTACCATTGCGGCCACCAAAAGCCGGCTGCGCCGGGCCCGGGAACTCGTCCGGGACTATCTCATCGCCTGAGGGGCGGCAATCTCAAAAGGAGGCGGTCATGGCAGGAAGAGGGTTTCGATGGCTGGGCGGCCGGGAATCGCGCGCCGTCATCACCGTCTCCGGCAAGGCGGTGGAGGTCCGCTGGTCCGCGGCGGCGGAGCGCATGCTCACCATGCGCAAAACCCCGCTCGTCGTCGAGCTCGAACTGGCGTTCGCCTGTTTTGCGCGCAAGACGGTGCGGTTTGATGAATCCCCCGCCCTGACCGCGCCTTCCGGTATCTCTATTCCGGTCACCGAAACACTCGCGCTGCAGATCGTGACGAGCGTTCCGGACGCGTGCACGCCAGACGCTCTATCGGGGAC
>JAKASJ010000045.1 GCA_021819085.1 Pseudomonadota bacterium
CGATTTCGGCGAGCAGCACGCTCAGCTGCACCAGATCATCAGGCCGGAACCATGAGCGGCCCGCGGACGCCCGGGTAAACGGGTCCTCGTCGGCGAAACTCGTCCATGACTCCAATATCGAGCGCAGTCGGCCCTGGGCATCAAAGAACATTACCCGGTCCTCCCCCCAGTTCTGCCGACGCGTCAGCAGTACGAACCGGGCCCCGCGCTTGGGGTGGAAGGGATGCGTGATCTCGAAATGAACTGCTTGACTGTCAGGACAAGCGGCAGTTGCTGACGTGAGATAAGGGAAGCGTCGAGAGCGCCATCCAGCACACGCAGTCGACCGCGCTCAAGGGCAGGCGCTTTGAGTCGATCGAGGCGCAAAACGCCTTCCTCCAGCACTGGGAAGAGAAGTGGGCCGCGTCCCGCATCCACGGGCGCACAAAGCGCCAGGTGCAGGAGATGTTTGAAGAGGAGCGCCCGCATTTAAAGCCCCTGCCACCCGAGGGCTTCCGTTACTTCACAGAAGGGACCCGCACCGTACAGGACGACACCACGATCCAGGTCGACGGCAGCTGGTATGCCGCGCGCCCCGCACCGATCGGTGAGCATGTGCTGGTACGGATCTATGATCGCGAGATCGAGATCCGCGACCTTCAGACGCTGGAACTCATCCGCCGTCACCCGCGTGCCCTGCGCAAAGGCATGGTGAAGCTCCCGGAGGACGAACGGGTGTTCAACCCTTCCCGCCAGACACAGCGGATCCTGTCGCAGGCCACGGCCATCGGACCCCACACCGGGGCGCTGTGCCAGGCGCTCTTTGATGAGCACGGACGGCCGGCGCAGCGTGCCCTGTGGGGCATCGTCGGTCTGCGGTCACGCTATCCGGCCGTGATTCTTGAGCAGGCCTGTGCGATCGCCATGGACCGCGCTACGCATTCCTATAAATCGGTCCGTGCGATCGCCTCCCGGTTGCTCGAACAGGCGATCGCACGGATCGATGCGACCGCACCCCTCACGCAGAGCCATGAACTCATTCGCGAGACGGCCGTGTATGCCGAGTTTTTTAAACGCAGTACCCATGAGTAACAACACCCGCTCTTAAACAACCCCAAGGAGTATGCCTGATGACGATGTCGATGATGGAAATTGAAAAGGCGTTGAAGCAGCTGCGTCTGTCCGGTGTGCGTGCCACACTCGAGACGCGAATCGTGGAATCGCAGGCCGCGAATCTCTCGTTCCTGGAGACCTTCTCGCTCATCCTGCAAGACGAGCTCGACCGGCGGCACTCGCGATTGCTCGAGCGCCGTTATCAGGGTTCATGCCTGAGCGAGCGCGTCTCGCTTGACGACTTCGACTGGGGCTACAACCCGAAGATCCCCAAGCGCACGTGCTTTGAGCTCCACACGCTGAAGTTCCTCCGGGAAGGCGACAATGCGGTCCTGATCGGCCCTCCCGGCACCGGCAAGAGCCATGTCGCCAAAGCCATCGCCTATGCGGCGGTGCGCCAGGGCTATCGCGTCCTCTATGCCGAGGCCGATGAGTTGCTGGGTCAACTGGTGGAGGCCGAGGGCGCCGAGCGGCGCAAGGTGTTCGTGGCGGCCCTCGAGGCCGATCTCCTGGTGCTGGACGATCTGTTCCTGGCGCGGCGCATCGGCCCCGAGGCGGCCGATCAATTGCAGGCGCTCGTGCACAAGCGCTACAAGCATCGCCGAAGCATGCTCATCACCTCGAACAGAATCGTCAGCGACTGGGAGAAGTATCTGGGTGATGCGGCGTTGACCACGACGATCCTCGATCGGTTGATGCACCGTGCCGTGCTCGGCGAGTTCGCCGGCAGAAGCTATCGGCTGAAGGAAGCGGCGGGCCGCCTTGCCAGGCGAGTGCACACCGGGTAACAATCCTGCCCCGTCCTGTCGCAGTACTGGGGGAATTTGACCCGGCCACGGGTGGGGGAAGTTGAAGTGGCCATCGGGGCTCTCATTGCAAGGTGGGTCCGTTGGTGAGCCAGCCTATACGGGTGATTCGAAATGAAAGCGTATTTTCCATGGCGGTCCTCTAAAGTCGGGCCACCACTGCACTCTGCAAGGAAAACTATGTCCAGAACTACACCGATTGACTTCGCCAAATGCTGCACCACGACTGAATATATCAAAGCTTACTTGCTCGACGTGCGCATAGTTTCGAACTACGCATAGGGGTCGCTATGTATAGCTCTACATAGTGACCAGGAGCGGACCTCCGGTTATTGGTCATACCGACAATGCGGCACGCAGATCGTGTCCAGCCACACTTCTGCGGGACGTCGGCCCGAGCTATTCTGAAGAACCTTGGGTGGAGATTTTTGCAGCATGGCGAAGCTCATCTTCGGATTGTCGCAGTCCTTGGACGGTTACGTCGACCACCTGGAAATGCCGCCAGGCCCGGCGCTCTTTCGTCACTTCGTAGAGCACGTGCGCGACCTAGCCGGCAGTGTGTATGGTCGCCGCACGTACGAGATCATGCGTTATTGGGACAAAGACCGGCCCGAGTGGGACGGGGAGGAGCGCGACTTCGCGGCGGCGTGGCGAAGCCAACCGAAGTGGGTCGTGTCGCGCACGTTGAAGTCAGTCGGCCCTAACGCCACGCTGGTCCAGAATGACGTCGGGGCCGTGCTGTGTGAGCTTAAGGCTCAGCTCGTCGGGGAGATTGACGTCGCCGGACCAGACCTGGCGCGACGCCTGACCGACCTTGGTCTTGTTGATGAGTATCGACTCTACTTCCGCCCCTTCGTGCTCGGTCACGGCACGCCATTCTTCGCCGGTCCCCGGCCGCCGCTCCGCCTTGTGGCCAGCAATCCAATTGGCGTGGACACGATCAGGTTGACGTACGTTCCAGCTTAATCACGCAACTCGCCCGACGGACTGCGCCGACGCGTCGGGTCCGCTTTGGATCGGGGAGCGCCAATTGATATGCTGGGTCTATATCCTGTGCATGGCGAAATCCTAGTCATGCCGGTAGCGGCGTGATTTGCAATTCCATTAGGGACAGGCTATGCCTCGCCATCATCTTCTAGGACGAAGACATGATGCTCAGGCCACCTTGTGCCGTTTTCCGGTTTGACTGACGGAGTCCGCTCGCCCGACTTCTGCGGCCACCTTGGCGCCAATGGATTCTTCGGCGGTTGCCAAGTCGAAACGGGTCTGCAGATTCATCCAGAAATCTGCGCTGGTCCCAAAGAAATGGGCGAGTCGCAACGCTGTCTCGGGCGTGATGCCCCGCTTGCCGTTCAGGATGTCGGTAATTCGACCCGACGGCACGCGCAGCCCGAGCGCGAGACGATTGGCGGAGAGACCGCGCGCCGTCAGCTCCCGTTTTAGGATTCGGCCAGGATGGATCGGTGCCATGTTATCTACCCTCGGTGATAGTCGGTAATCTCTACTGCATAAGCATCGCCATCCTTGAATCGGAAGCAGATGCGCCATCGGTCATTGATGGTCATCGCCCACTGTCCGCCGCGATCCCCCTTCAGTTTGTGCAGGCCCACGCTTTTCAGAGGACTTAGATCCTGGAGGGTCATGGCTGCATCGAGGGCGGCGAGCAGATCCTGGGCGGCCTCAATATCGAGGCCCCGGAATCGTGCGCTTTTGCCTTCAGCATAAAAGCGTTCCGAAGCCCGGTTCGCCCAAGTTTTAATCATACGAAAATCATACTACGTATAACGTAGTATAGCAAAATGGGGGCCGCTATTATTCTCATGCGCGACTTTTGCGGGGATCAGTCGTGCATCGTCCTGCAAACTGCACAACGGGCATCCCGTGTTGGTTGAAAAAAAGCAATCGCCTACCAATTCACTGACCAACTGGAAACCCAACTTATACCATCGAGTTAAGAAATGATCCGGTAGCACAATAGTGGATGTGCCGCAGCTTTCGATTCACACGGATGTCTGGGTCGTTAACGGATTCAAAGTACGTGTGCCAAATTTGTGGTGCGCCGTGAAAGGCGCGATCCCTCAGTGGGTTAGACCCACCCGGCAACTTTCGCTCCAGCCGGTAGCAATCGGAGCGGTCGTGGAGGAAACGATGCGGCCGAAGCCTTCGGTGTAGAGGATCACGTAGGTGATCTGGCGAGCACGCAGACTGCAGCGGTAGCGAACGCCGAGCAGGCCCCGAAAGGGCTGATGTGGAAGCCGACCCGGCCACAAAACGGGGAAGGCTGTGATCGTCGGGGAAGCGAGCGAAGTGAGCACCCGGCGATTCCACCGGGGTAGTGGCGGCGGGATGCGTGCACAGGGGGATCGTAGCAACACGGGAAGCCCTATGGAGTGGTCGGCGAACGTGGCCGGTCAACGGAAGATCCGTGAGGATCAGACCCGGCTCTATGGGGTGGCGGATGGGCCCGTATGACCTGTGAGACCGGTGTAATGCTGGTGGAGGAAAGGGGCCCTGGTTCAGGGTGGACGCAAGAAGTGGTGAAGGACGCAGGAGATTGGATCAATGATCCTCGAACCTCCAGCTAGTGTTCAGAAGCTACAGGCAGCGTTACAGGCGAAAGCGAAGGAAGCGCCCAGCTATCGCTTCTATCTGCTGTACGACAAGCGGTATCGCAAGGATGTTCTGGAGTACGCCTACCGATGTTGCAAGGCCAACGCTGGCGCACCGGGGGTGGACGGACAGACTTTGCGGACATCGAGGCGTACGGGGTCGAGCGCTGGTTGGGTGATCTGGTGGAGAAACTCCGAAGGAAGACGTATCGAGCCGAGGCAGTGCGACGCGTGTGGATACCCAAGGCGGACGGCAGCAAGCGGCCGCTGGGTGTTCCCTGTATCGCTGATCGGACGGTGATGACGGCCGCGGTGGCGGTGCTGAGCCCCATCTTCGAGGTCGATTTGCCGGCCGAGCAGCACGGCTACCGTGCGAACTTCAGTGCCCATACGGCCGTGCGCTCAGTGCGCGGCCTGCTCAACACCGGTCATACGAAGATTATCGAAGGGGACTTGGCCGGCTACTTCGATTCTTTACCGCATGCCGAGCTACTCAAATCGGTGGCACGCCGGGTCTCTGACCGGCACCTGCTGCATCTGATCAAGATGTGGCTGATCGCCCCGGTCGAGGAAGACGACGGCAGAGGCGGCAAGAAGCGAACAACGCCGGGTAAGGACAGCGGGCGTGGGGTGCCGCAGGGCTCTCCGTTTTCGCCGCTCCTCGGTAACCTGTATATGCGCCGGTTTGTGCTGGGCTGGAAGCGGCGCGGGGTCGAGGACAGGCTGCAGGCGAGAGTCGTCTCGTACGCCGACGACTATGTCATCTGCTGCAAAGGCGATGTCGATGAGGCATTGGCCGAGATGCGAGAGATGATGCGGCGGCTGAAGCTGACGATCAACGAAGCCAAGACGCGGGTATGCCATCTGCCGGAGGAGCGATTTGATTTCCTGGGCTACAGCTTCGGGCGGTACTACTCGCCGCAGACCGGTCGCGCGTACTTGTGCCCGTGGCCGTCCAAGCGCAGTGTGCAGCACCTCATCGGAGTGATCCGGGAGGCTACCGCACGGAGGACACAGTGGCAGGAGGCCGACGAGATGGTACGGACGATCAACCGGAAGCTGCGCGGCTGGGCCAACTACTATAGTCTTGGCCCGACCGGGAAAGCCTACCGGACGATCAACCAATACACAGTGAGCCGGCTACACCGGTGGTTATGCCGCAAGCACAAGGTGCGCAACTCGGGGGCCCGTCGCTTCCCGTACGAGTACCTCTACGACACGTTGGGACTCGTCGAGCTTACCGCAGTGCCTGCTGACTTTCCGAGAGCGAAGGCCTGAGATCCTGTCCGAGAGCCGGATGCGGACCCGCACGTCCGGTTCGACGAGCGGCGACTGGAAACGGAGCTATGGTGCCTCGATTGCGACACCGCCAGACGAAAGGGGCGGACAACAGCCGAGAGGCACCTACCGCCACCGCGCCAGTCGTCGACTCTACGCTCGGTATGCCATAGACGAAGACGAGGCCAGAGAATGGATTTACTTTGTTGGCGCCGGGTTTAAATTGACCACCTGTGCCGGGATAAAATTGACCAGGTGATTTCGTCGTGAGACTACTACACGACTGTGGATAAGTCGACCAGACTCGGGTTGGTTTTAGCCTCCTCATGCTGTTGTTTTGTGGTTAATGACCGGCAGCGTAATGCCGCCGGTCATGCTGTTTCAGAATGGTTCTCTTTCCTCTGTTGCGGGTGAGCGTTGAGCTTTCTCGCGCGACTTGATGCGGTCCTTGGCGGTTTCACTGCTTTCCTTGAAGCGGAATGACTCGTTGCCGGTTTCGATGATGTGGCAATGATGCGTCAGCCGATCCAGCAGCGCGGTGGTCAGCTTGGCATCGCCGAACACGCTGCTCCATTCCGAGAAGCGATTAGTCGTGATGATGACGCTGGTCGGTTCGTAGAGCTTGGAGAGCAGGTGGAACAGCAATGCGCCGCCGGCCTGAGAGAACGGCAGATAGCCCAGCTCGTCGAGAATGACCAAGTCCCTCTGCATCAGGCTGAGGGCCAGCTTGCCCTGTTTGCCCGCTGCCTTTTCCTGCTCCAGCGTATTGGCAAGATCCACCGTGGAGTAAAAGCGGACTCTTTTGCCGTGATGCTGAATGCCGGCGACACCCAGCGCCGTTGCCAGATGGGTTTTGCCGGTGCCGGTTCCGCCGACCAACACGAGATTCTGTGCGGCATCGGTAAACTCCAGGGTGGCCAGCGTACTGATCAGTTGTTTATCCACCTTGGATTGCCCGAAGTCGAAGCCCAGCAGATTGCGGTGGACCGGGAACTTGGCGGCGTTCATCTGATAGCGGAGTGTGCGGAGGCCTCGATCATGAGTTTCCGCCTCCAGCAGATGATGCAGCAGCCATACTGGACGAGTCGAGCGATGCCGTGGCGCCGGAAGCACCCCTGGCTTTGCAGCTCGACATAGCAGTCCGCCATACCCTGTAAATGGTGTTGCGCGACAGACTGGTTCGTCGCTGGATCTCACTGATGGTGAGATGTTCGCGGAAATGCATCCGCCGGATCTTTGCATACATGGCCATGGTAATCACCCTCGTTAACCACTGCTCAGAAAAAGAGCAGGATAAGTGGATTACCTGGTCAAAATTAAACCGGCACAACTACCTCTAACAGGTTGCTGAAAAAGTCCGTCCAGGGGTTATTTTGGAGAAGCGATTCAATGGATCAACTTTGTAACTCTTTGTTTCCAATGAAGCTGAATTTTTTGGCATCGTTGTCTATCGCTTCCGAAACGACTTTTTCAGCAACCTGCTAAATGGTCAAAACGAAACCAGCGTCAACACTCGCACTACACTGACGATTTTGAAATGTCCTCACCGATGATCATCAAGGTTGCCGGTGAGCCGTCCGGAACATTAAAAGGCAAGAAAGCGGTCGGAACCTATTGGGCCAAAGCCCTTCAGTTGAATCCCCATCTGCATTTTGAGTTGGTCGCGACGCTTGTCGGCGTAGACAGCATCACCCTCTACTACAAGGGTGTCCGTGGCCCATCCGCGGAGGTATTTCATTTCAACGAGGATGGCCAGGTCACGAGGGCCTATGCCCATTACTTCTGACTCCGCGCTCGAGCGCAACGGCGAAAAGGCGCGCCGATCCTCAGCGACGTGCAAGGCAGACGGCTTCATCAAGTTTCCATGAAAAGAATTCCGTTTAAGCAGGTTGACGTATTTCGGTGCTTCTTGTCGCAGGGGAAAATCGGTCGTTCGACGATTTTCGCCCGTTTGATCAGTCTACAAAAAAAATATGACCGTCAGGATCCTGCATCGAGCGCACGTTGAATTGACGATCTGCCGTGTTTGAGGGCATGCAACGCTCGAAAAAAAGATGCGTGCTAGCGATATCGTTGCACCTTTGAACCCCGGTCGGGCGTCGCTGACCGCTGCGGTAGCACAACAATTCGAGATGGGGGGTAGGGCAGAGCGGCACGAGCACGGTGACATCAACCTCAGCTCCGATAACATCATCCAGCCGTTGCTGCTCAGCGCCATGGTTAAATGAGCGCGCGGAGACGTACAACCCGAGATTCTGGAAAAAAGCAATACTGGCGGCACTATCCGAAACGCTGATCGCGGAGTGATCGATGCCGACACAAATCTCGCCGGGCGATTCGACCTGCCCATTCGAACTTGCGTCGTCCGGGAACGCCAGCAATTCAAGTGGATGGCCTTCTGGATCACGGAATTTAAACGCTACAACTCCGCCCGACGACGCAGGTAGGCGTTGCGGGCCAGCGGTCGAAATCGGAGTCCAGCCAGCAATAGCCGAGAGCTGTTGGAAGGCCCGCTCAATGTCAGCAACCACGATTGCAAAATGCTGGAACACAAGATCGGACGACAATGATGCGCCAGGATAATCTGCGCCCGGCGAATCGAATTGCATGAGCTGGATAATTTCGCGTCCGAGACTGAGTGTGATTCGATCCGCGCCACCGGTTACACCCATCAACCGCTCGAAGTTTTGGCCCCCGAGTCGATCAGTTGCGACCAGCCGACAGCCGAAGGCTGCTTCGTAGAATTTGGCGGCGGATTTGGCATCGGCGGTGGTGAGGCCAAAACGAGCGAGCCTTCTGATGCGCAGCGGTTTGTCGGTCACGGACGCGCCGCGCCCCGGCGATTGAGGAAAATCGCGTAAAGGGTGTGAGAGCCTCCGATGAAAAGTCTGTTGCTGAGCAATCCACCGAACGTCAGATTGGAAACGCGATACGGAACCAGGACTTTGCCGAGCAGCTTGCCGTCCGGCGAGATGCAATGAACGCCATCGGCGGCACTTGACCAGAGATTACCTTCCTCATCGACGCAAAGCCCGTCGGCATAGCCTGGTTCTATCTTGTGAAAGACATCGCCACCATGCAGGCGCCCGTCCGGCATCACATCAAAGACCCTAATATATTGCTGGGGATTGGCCGAGGTCTGGTCGCCGGTTTCGGCGACGTAGAGGCGGCTTTCGTTTGGTGAAAACGCAAGGCCATTTGGTCCATTGAAGTCGCAGGCCGCCACGGTGATAGCGCTGGTTTGCGGATCGAAGCGGTAGAGCGCGGGCGGCTGCTCGGAAACCTGCCGGCCGCCTTCATAGTCGCTTTGAATGCCGTAGAGCGGATCAGTGAACCAGATGGACCCGTCGGACTTGACCACGACGTCGTTCGGCGCATTGAGGCGCCTGCCGTCGTGCCGGTCGACCAGACGCGTGATGGAGCCGTCCAACTCGGTTCGAAACACACAGCGTTCGCGATGCGAGCAGGAAATCAACCTCCCCTGCACGTCCCGCGTCTGCCCATTGGCGTATGCCGATGGCGCGCGATACACCGAGACCCCGGCGTCCTCTATCCAGCGCATCGTGCGGTCGCGCGGCAGGTCCTGAAACAGCAGGCATTTCGCATCGCCCATCCAGACCAGTCCTTCGATCCAGCGAAACCCGCTGGCGAGTACTTCGAGCGGTGCGTTATCGAGGACATAGTGGGCAAATCGCGGATCTATAATGTCTACGCCGTTCATGAATTCACCGGAATTCGCAAGGCGCCAAGGGCGCGGGCACATCCTCGAGCTGATAAACAATCAACACGGCGGGTACATCTCCCATCGTTCCGGAGCGATGGCCCCGTTTGCCGTCCACCTCGCGGCAATTCTGGTCGCCGCCAAAGGATAGCTCTCCCGGTCCCATTTCGACACGCATGCCATCCATGGACTCGACGAACCAACTCCCGGAGAGCGGGATGATCCATTGCGGCTTGGGATTTTCGTGCCAAGTGCCGACCCAGCCGGGAGGTAGGACGGTGACCAGCATTGTCATCTGCCCGCTTATCTTTTTGCCCAGCCATTGTGGGTCGGCGGGCGGCTTTATCGATTTAAGATCGAACTCCGTCATCGCGCATTGTGTCAGGCGGCTCACACCTTTCGTGTCCGCCCATAAATGCCAATAGCGTATGTTCGGCTTCGCGCTCATTGGATACCATTCCGAACAATTGCGTAGGGTTGCGACGACGCAAGAGGGTGATACAGAAATTGTTGAACGCCTGACCCGTTAGACCCGAAGGCGAGGAGAAAAAAGCCACCGGCGAGTGCCACGTTTTTCATAAAGTCCCAGAAAACATCTCTGCCGTTGCTTGCACCCTTCAGCCGGAAATCCGGTTTGGTCCAGAACTGCTTCCACAACAACGCCGTGATGAGACAGTAGCCGGCCAGAGTCAGCGCCGCCAGTCGGTCGGCGACGCCGGTCAGAATCGCGAGCGACATAAAGAATTCGATGCATAATCCACCGATAATTAGCAAGATCGCGAATACCCGGTTCGGAATTGCCTGTGACGCCTGGTCGACAGCGGCATTGAAATTTAGGATTTTGTCCAGAGCGCTGAAGGGCAGAAACGGGCTCACTAACAGACAGCGTAACGCGAACTCGATCAGGGCACTGAACATCGAAGGCTCCTCTAACATACCAACCGTACATCAGCACCTACTTCCCATCCGGAGTGTACTCGCAGTCCGCTCGCCGCGCGGGCTCCACTCGCACGCCCGTGACGCCGGTACCCATGATGACGACAAGCTGTTTCTGATCGGTGCCGGTCACGACAGGCGCAATCTATTCGTCTTCGTACTCATAAGAATGTACGGACGGACGCACGATTTGGACGACATCAAGCGAACCGGATTGGGCGCCGACATATTGCAACAGCTGCTTCGAGAGCATGGATCGATATTTTTAGGACGCTGCTTGAGTAAGGTTTTAGAATATCGGCCTGAGGCACGTCTGTGCGGAACCACACAGATGTGCCGATCTTCCCCTCGTAGCTTGTGCTTTCGAGACCGCGGGTGATCTTCGTATGCCCACCGGTATGTACGAAGGAGCCGCCCAGTGTCCGATCACAAGCCTTTGGCCCGACAAAAAGCGCTCGTAACAGGGGTCAACTCGGGCTTGGTAGGGGCGTCGCGATCGCGCTCGGCCAAGCCGGCGCGGCTGTAGTAGTGAATTATGTCGAAGGCGAAGATGCTGCGGACGCTGTAGTAGATGAGATTCACCGCGCTGGCAGCAATGCGATCGCCCACAAAGCCGATATTTCAGCGGAAGACCAGGTTGGGAAAATGTTCGACCGCGCCGTGCACGAGTTTGGTACGATTGACATTCTGGTCAACAATGCCGGGCTCCAACGTGATTCCGCTTTCACCGACATGACTTTGGGCAAGTGGAACAAAGTACTTGCCGTCAATTTGACCGGTCAATTTCTCTGCGCGCGCGCAGCCATACGCGAGTTCTTGCGGCGCGGCGTCGTTCCATCCGTGTCGCGCGCGGCCGGTAAGATCATTTGCATGAGTTCCGTTCATCAGGTGATACCGTAGGTGGGCCATGCGAATTATGGGCTCTTCCGCACAATCTGTGGGTTACCCAGAGGGTGTTCGCTGACGAAGACTGTCTTGAATACTCTTGCGAATGATCCGTTTTCCAACCTTTACACTGCGTTTGATCTTCGCCTGCCCTTCGGGCGTGGGCATCACATGCCCGCAGTCGCAGCACTGATCAAGTTCGACCCGGCCCCGGGGATCAGATTCCCCCACCCCGGCCACCGGCGATGAGCCCCGAGGCCGGGCGTCGGCTCCCCGCCACCGCCCGCTCGGCCTGTGAGCCCCACCGCGACTGGATCGAGGCACAAGTGCGCCTGGGCCGCAATGCTGTGGCGATCTACCAGGAGCTCGTCGACCACGATGGCTTTGCAAGCCGCTACAACAGCGTCAAGCGGTTTTGCCGTCACCTGAAGCGGCGTGAGCCCGAACAGTTCGGCCGGCTGGAGTTCGGGCCCGGGGAGGAGGCGCAGGTCGACTACGGTGAAGGGGCTGCGACGCGTCACCCTACGAGCGGTACTTATCGCAAGCCCCGCCTGTTCGTCATGACGTTGCGTTATTCACGGCGTTCGTTTCGTCAGGTGGTTTGGAAGTCGAGTGCCGAGACCTGGGCACGGCTGCACGAGGAGGCGTTCCGCGATTTCGGCGGTTGCGTCCAGTACTGCGTGCTCGACAATTTAACAGGTTGCTGAAAAAGTCCCCGCAAACACTGGACTGCGCGCGGACGAACGGATCTCAAAGGGCGTCGAACACCAGGGAGACTTGAGTCCATGCGCGGCACCGACACCCGACAAGAAGGCCTGTTCTCCTACGTCTCGCCCGAATCGCGCATCCCGGAGCATCACCCGCTGCGCGAGATCCGCCGCCTGACCGATGAGGCGCTCGCGGCGCTGTCGTCGGATTTCGAGGCCGCCTGCTCGCCGATGGGTCGGCCCTCGATCGCGCCTGAGAAACTGATCCGCGCGCTGCTGTTGCAGGTGTTCTACACCGTGAGGAGCGAGCGCCTCCTGATGGAGCAACTCGACTACAATCTGCTGTTTCGCTGGTTCGTGGGGCTCGGGGTCGATGAGCCGGTGTGGGTACCGACCGTGTTCACCCACAACCGCGAGCGGCTGCTCGAGGCCGAGATCGTTCACCGCCTGTTCGCCGAAGTCCTGGCCGAGGCCCGGGCGGCGAATCTTACCTCGGATGAGCACTTCTCGGTCGATGGCACGCTGATCGAGGCCTGGGCCTCGATGAAGAGTTTCAGGCGCAAGGACGAACCGCCCTCGAAGGGCGGCCCCGGGCGCAATCGCGCCGTCGACTACCGCGGCGAGACCCGCACCAACGACACCCATGAAAGCCTGACGGACCCCGACTGCCGGCTCTATAAGAAGTCCCTGGGCGCGGGAGCCCGGCTGGCCCACCTCGGTAATCTGCTGATGGAGAACCGTAACGGCTTTATCGTCGAGACGAGCGTCACCCCACCCGCGGGCAACGCCGAACGCGAAGCGGCGGTGCATCTGGCCTCGGAACTGCCGGGTGAACACCGCAAAACGCTGGCAGGCGACAAGGGATTCGACACCGAAGACTGCGTGACGGATTTGCGCAAACTCGGTATCACCCCGCACGTGGCGCAAAACGACACGCACCGGCGCTCGGCCATCGATGCCCGCACCACGCGCCATCCCGGCTACACCGTGAGCCTCAAGATCCGCAAACTTATCGAGACCCGTTTTGGCTGGATGAAGACGATCGGTACCAGCGCCAAGACCAAACACCGCGGCACCCAACGAGTCGATGAGCAGTTCCGGCTCAATGCCACGGCCTTCAACCTGCTGCACCTGGCCAATCTGTTGCGGGCGAGCCCAGCGTAGACCACTCAGACAGGATAAGTGCCTGCGGAATATGAAAAACGGAGAAATCGAGACACACCACGCACCACCCAGCGGGGCATCGACCCGCGCGGTGCATCGTTTTGAAGAATCGGGGTACACGGTTTTATTCATTTCAGGGTATTTTTCAGCAGCCTGTTAAACCAACACCGCGTCGCTGCGCTCCGATTGGGGTGGCAGAAATGACCGGAATGCCTGGCAGCAATCAGGCCGGAATGGGTGGCAGGAATCGCCGGAATACGCAAAAGGGGGCGGCCATTCCATTACGAAACCCGGAAGAGCCATTTATTCATTGGTATCCGCCTCCACCGCAGGCTGCTCTATGCGCTGGCGCACAGAGCATTCCCGGCCAAAGGGGATATCTTTCAAATAGTTTCACTTTCTGCCAACAAAGGAGTGGGCCGCCACCGCCGCGAGCAAGCTCCAGTTCTATGCGCCGCTGCTGAAGAAGTGCGTCGCCGGCAATCCACCTTCATGCCCCAGCAGGACAAGAGCAAATGGCCGGGGCTGAGTGAGATGTTTGCTTGATCATCAACTGATTACGAAAGGAAATAGCCATGCTACCTAGCGCCAAGAGCCTCGAAGGCAAACACATACCTGATGTGACATTCAAAACCCACACCAGCAATCAGTGGCAAGACATGACCACTGGCGAGGTATTCAAAGGCAAGACTGTGGTCGTGTTCTGCCTGCCCGGTGCCTATACCCCGACTTGTTCGAGCTCCCACCTACCGCGCTATAACGAGCTCGCCAGCGTGTTCAAGGCGAACGGTGTGGACGAAATCGTCTGCCTGTCGGTAAATGACGCCTTTGTCATGAACGAATGGAAGCGGGATCAAGAAGCCGAAAACATTACTTTGCTTCCCGACGGCAATGGCGAATTCGCCGCTGGCATGGGCATGCTGGTGGACAAATCCAGCCTGGGCTTCGGCAAGCGTTCCTGGCGCTATTCGATGCTGGTCAAGGACGGCGTGATCGAGAAGATGTTCATCGAGCCAGAAAAGGAAGGCGATCCGTACGAAGTTTCAGATGCCGACACCATGCTCAAGTACATCAACCCGAAGGCGCTTGTGCCCGATCCGGTGGTGATTTTCGTTAAGCCCGGATGTCCGCATTGCGCTCGCGCCAAGGCGCTGCTCGACGCCATGGGCTATCGCTACGATGAAATCAGCCGTGACAAACACATCACCACGAGCACGTTGCGCGCGGTTTCCGGCAGCGGAACCTGGCCGCAAGTATTCATCGGCGGCAAGCTCATCGGCAGTGCGGACCAGCTGGAAGTATATTTCAAGGCACGTAAGGCGGCTTGAAGCAGCGCCGCATAACTGCCCAGGATCAAGAGACACTTATGGGCGTTGCTGCGAATTCACATTTTTGCGCCGCCGAATATTTGGGGTCCACCTATCTTCTTCGAGAACTGGCGTGCGAGCCTCAAATGGCAGCGCCTCGCTCCTTACGAAAAGTTCGCGCAGATGATCGATCGTCATTGGGAGGGTATCGCTGCCTATTGCCGACCCGAGAACAAGGTCTCGCTCGGCTTCGTCGAGGACCTCAACAACAAGATCCGCGTCCTGCAGCGCCGGGCGTATGGGCTGCGCGATGAAGAATATCTGCGGCTCAAGATACTGACGTGCATGTTGCCGGCCCTGTAAAATGGTCGAAAATCACCCACACGAATTCACGAAGACCCCGTTTTTTTAAGCAGGCGGTTTTCTTGCCTTGAAGATACTCGATCACCTCCTGCTGGTGTCGGTTCACCCAACCCGCGAACATGCAGGAGTAGCAGTTGTAAGGGCGAAGCCAACATGGCCGCGACTATAGCGAGCCAATCATTAACGCGCGCTGTGTCGCGCGCTGTTGAGATTTACGTTTGATACGTTGTAGTATCGTTATGATTTTTGAATAGCACGGGCATGGATAGGAGTGGCAGAGAATGGGCCAGAAAAGAGAGCAAGAGTGGTTTCCCAGCATGGGTATGATGAGGGTTATTCGTCAGCGGTAACCGGGCGGCATTCAGGATTAACGAGGCCCGAAAGAAGCTCTTCCAATCCATCAACCGTCGATCCAACAATGCCGCGTGAACCTGGGTTCTACCACTTTTGGCATTCGTTCAGACTCCCGTCTGAGTTGGCATTTCCTGGCCAACAATGAATAGAAATTATCTTGGACGACTATCGGAATACGACCCACTGCATAGCTATCTCCAGCATGACATTCAGCCACAACTCAGCGGCACCTCGGGTGGTTCTACGTACCGCGTCTTCAGGCTTAATGGCTCAAACGATGTGTACCTGTATGAAGACCGCAATACCGGAACAAAGGTCATCGGCAAGTTCTTTCTATCGCAAAGGAAAAAGGATGCGGTAAAGGCCGTCTCACGCCTGACGCGCGAATTCGACAATCTCTGCATGATGCGCGATTACGGACTCACGGGCCATCCCCACCACATCGTCAGGCCACTTGGTCGCAACTATTCGTTGAACGCGCTTCTGGTCACCGAATACTGCGACGGAGAATTGCTGAGCGAAGTGATACTGGAGGTGATCCATAACGGTGATCACGGCAAGCTCTACTATAAACTCACTGCACTCGCGTACTTCCTGTCGGCCTTTCACAACCGGACGGCCATAGGCGTAGGGATAGAGTTTCACCAGGACTGCGATTACATGAATCGCCTGATCGACAGGCTGCTTGCAATCGGGGCAATCGGAGTGGGCGAGGCGCACGAATTGCACTGGCTGCGCGACCAGTGGCGCAAACAGCCGCGGATGTGGGAAGACCAGAAAGTGCTCGTACATGGGGATGCGACACCTGAAAATTTTATGTTCGGAAAAGAATTACAAGTAGTCGCGTTCGATCTGGAGAGAACCAAGCGTGCTGATCGTGTTTTCGACACAGGCCGCATCGCCGGAGAACTGAAACATTTCTTCATGCGCGCAACCGGCAACAAAGACGCCGCCGAACCTTTTATCGGTCATTTTCTCTGGGAATATGCCTGCCACTTCCCAAACCGCGATAGCGCCTTTAGATCGATCACCGGCAGGATACCGTTCTACATGGGAATTACACTATTGCGCATTGCGCGAAACAATTGGATAGAACCGGAATACCGTCATCGCTTGATCAGAGAGGCAAAAGAATGCCTGAAGAGGTTTTAAATGATTGTCAAAGGTATTATTTTCGATAACAACGGAACACTTTCTGATATCCAGACGAACGAATGGCACGACGACGTGTATCGCGTCATCAGCAATCTTCTGTCGTATCAGGGAATATCGCTTGAACCGAACGTCGTTAAGTATTTTTATTTTCAGATAATGAAGGAACAACGCTCGGCATCCGGTGAGCGTCACCCGGAATTCGATGCCATCGGTATCTTCCGAGAGATTGTGACGCGGCATTCGACAGACTTCACCCGCCGTCTGTCGACCGCGAAGATTGCACAGCTCCCGATACTGCTCGCCGAGACGCACCGTGCCGCATCACTCTTTCGGTTGCAGCTCTATCCTGGCGTAGAACACGTCATCCGGCAACTACACCCGAAATATCATCTTGCAATAGTTTCCGATGGTCAGACCCCCTGGGCAGCTCCAGAGATGAATGCCGTCGGGTTATCTGGTTATTTTGACCCGATTATAGTGTCGGGAAACTTCGGGTATCGCAAGCCCGACGAACGCCTGTTCGCAGCGGCATTGACTGCCATGAAAATGGAGCCGTCTGAGGTTCTGTATGTGGGCAACGACATGTACCGAGACGTTTACGGAGCACAAAGACTCGGGATGAAAACAGTCTTTTTCAAGTCCAACCAGGGGACGCAGGAAAAAGAGGGCGTAAAGGCCGACTATATTATTTACAATTTCTCTGAGTTGCTGGACGCCATCCGCTTCTTCGAGGTCCGGTGACTCATGAGCACTAAAAAAGTGCTCTACGGCAGTTACGTATTCCGGCGAAGATGACCGCCCATTCCGGCTGAACGTGACCGCTGCGCAGCGTGTGGTGTTACGCGGTTAGATTGTAATGTCATCGGTCACGATAGGTCGATAGATTTCTCCTTTTTGGCAGTGTTCTGTTTTTGCTGGCGTAATGAGTCGCCGGTCAGCGTGAGGCGATGATTGCGCTGCATGATGCCGTCGAGAATGGCATCGGCGATCGTCGTATCGCGGATCCAGGCATGCCAGTGCTCGATCGGGAATAGTAATGCGGAGTCCCGCTTTGGAGTCCCCGCTTCCGCCTCATTCTTGAGACCTTTTTCTCCGCATAACAGGTTGCACTTTTAGTGAAGCAATCAATTTGTCAGTGGCCTTGAATCGCCCAGTGCGCAGCCTCGATGCAATGACGGATTCGAGAGCCTCAAGTTTTGCTGACGGATCCACGCGCATGGTAAGCGTCTGGTGCCCACCGCCTGGACATCTACAGCCTGATGCGCTTGAGCCGGCGATTGACCAAGTCGATGTCGAAGGCATAGGGGTCGAAAGCGCCTCCGCACCATTCAAGCATCTCCCGGTGCGATTCTGTTGTCCTCACCCATGATCTTGATTTCAGCGCAATTCTGGCCGCTACAAGGGCCAATGCTCCCAGCGTAATCCAAGTCCTGTCCCAGGATGTACTTTCCGAGCTGTTTCAAAACCTGCTCATCGAAGCATTGCGCCGATTCGCATCTGTATTAGTCATCGGCGCCTTGGTCGTTGTGGACGAGAGCCGGTCGAGGGCGTACGTCTTACCGCGAAGATGAAAACTACCTTTCTCGTAATCCCGCGTCCTTCCTCATAAATACCTTGTGCTTTTCATTGCGCTCCCATTGCTACACTTAGAAGGAGTGTCATTCAATTGAGGGAGGATGTGCCGCTCGCCGGATTTCTTCCGGTTTCCTGGCGAGACATTGTTCTGCTTCGGCGCGTCTGCTTTCGCCAGTGCTCTCGCAAATGCGTCTACCGCGGTACTGCTTGTCGATGTGCGCAGACTTTACTGCGCAGGTCCATCGCTTTGTCCGACGCACACCGACGACCGGCAACTGATCGACGACATATGGCGGAACCCGACAGGCCATTGTCCGGTCTTTATAGACTTAGTTCCGAAAGGAAATGGGCGCGTTGTCAACCGCTTCTCTTGAGCCCACAATGTCGGGAAAAGAGACGCACCGAAAAGCGTGCCCCAACCTGACTTCTCATATTCAAAGCCTGCCACAGATCGGA
>JAKASJ010000011.1 GCA_021819085.1 Pseudomonadota bacterium
CCTGCCGTATCACCGCTCTTCGCTCGCTCATCGTCAGCCTCATTGCGAACCCCTCCGGAATGCACCCGCAGGGGAATTTCGCTTACATTCCTTATTTGAGGCAACGAATCGATTTCGCTTACATTTTCAATGAGTCAATTCGGCCGGTGGCATCAGGACTTCGATTGCGCTATCGTCGCCCGTCGGCAGCGCGACAAAATCCACGCATGAACGTAAAAAGCTGGCTGAACCGGGCAAGCACACGTGCGGCACTTCCTCTGCGCGCTGCCGTTGCTCTGGGGACCTGCGGCGGCCTGCTGCTGATCCTGCAGGCCTGGTTTCTGTCCGGAGTCGTCAACGGCGCCGTGTTCGGACACCGGGGTATCGCGGCCGTCATGCCGACGTTGTGGGCGCTGCTCGTTGTGTTCGCGCTGCGCGCTGGAATCACCTGGGCGTCGGAGCGGATGGCATTTCGCGCGGCAGCCGGCATCAAGCTCGATGTCCGCCGGCAGCTGCTCGAGCATCTTTTCGCCCTCGGTCCGCTGCGGATGGTCACGGAACGTGCTGGCGAACTCGCGAGCACCGTCACCGACGGGGTCGAAGCACTGGAAGCGTACTACGCCCGGTTTCTGCCGCAGATGGCGCTCGCAGCCCTGGTACCGCTTGCGATCCTGGTTGTCGTTTTTCCCCTGGACTGGATTTCCGGTCTGGTACTTCTTGTGACCGCGCCTATGATTCCGCTCATGATGGTCTTCATCGGACGCAACGCCGAGACGCTCAACCAGCGTCAATGGCGCCGCCTGGCGCGTCTGAGCGCCCACTTCCTGGACGTGCTCCAGGGACTCACCACCCTGAAGCTGTTCAATGCCAGCCGGCGCGAGGTCGCGGTCGTGGCACAGCTGTCCGATGATTACCGCAAGAGCACGATGGCGGTGTTGCGCATCGCCTTCCTGTCATCCCTGGCCCTGGAGTTTCTTGCTACCGTGAGCATCGCTTTGGTCGCGGTGCTCATCGGATTCCGGCTGATGTGGGGGGAACTGGGGTTCCGTGCGGGACTCCTCATCCTGCTGCTTGCCCCGGAGTTCTATCTTCCCCTGCGCACCCTCGGAACCCACTACCATGCGCGCATGGAAGCGATCGGCGCCGGTGAGCGCATCGTGCAGCTGCTTGAGACCCCTGCCCCGCCGCCTGCGGCGGCGGCCGTGGCCATGCCTGCGACCCGCCGTATCGGCATCCGCCTGCACCGCGTGCGCTGTGGCTATGAGCCCGGACGGGCGGCTCTGGACGGGGTATCGATCGACATCGCGCCCGGGGAACGCGTTGCCCTGGTCGGCCCCTCGGGGGCGGGCAAGACCACGGTGGTAAACCTGCTGCTCGGGTTCGTGCGCCCCGAAGCCGGGGAGGTGCTCATCAACGGTCTCGCGCTCAGCGAACTCGATCCGCGGCAATGGCTGGAACACGTCGCCTGGGTGCCGCAAAACCCGCGCATCTTTCACGGAACCGTGCACGACAACATTTGCCTGGGACGGACCGGTGCCGGACGGAATGCGGTACGCACGGCGGCGCGCCTGGCGCTGGCGGAGGAATTCATCGAGGCGCTGCCGCTCGGCTACGACACCGTCGTCGGCGAGGGCGGTCAGGGGCTGTCGGGCGGACAGGCACAGCGCCTGGCTCTGGCGCGTGCCTTTTTCAAGGATGCCCCGGTGGTGCTGCTCGACGAGCCGAGCGCGAATCTCGACCTGGAAAACGAACGCAGGCTGATCACTGGAATCGACCTGCTTGCCAAGGATCGCACCACGATAACCATTGCGCACCGTCTCAACACCGTGACGCGCGCCGATCGCATCGTGGTGCTTGATCGCGGACAGGTCGCGGAAACGGGCACTCACCGCGAGCTTCTGGACCGGGCGGGCCTGTACCGCAGCCTCGTCGGACGCTATGCGGAGGCCGGATGAGCCGGTTGCCGCGCCTCGTGCGCCTGTTCCTGCCCTACTGGCGCTGGATGGGGCTGGGGGTGCTGGTTTCTCTGGTAGTGGTGCTGGCGAACATGGCACTGCTCGGGGTAGCCGGCTGGTTCCTCGCTGCCATGGCTGCTGCCGGCGCCGTGGGCGGCATCATGAACTATCTACTGCCGGCGGCAGCGATCCGTGCCTTTGCCATCCTGCGCACCGGCGGGCGTTACCTGGAGCGCCTCGTCACCCATGAGGCGACGCTGCGCTTCCTTTCCGGTCTGCGGGTGTGGTTCTACGAGCATGTCGAACCGCTCGCGCCCGCAGGGCTGCAGGGCTACCAGAGCGGGGATCTGCTGAGCCGCATCGGCGCGGATATCGATTCGCTCAACAATCTGTACTTGCGAACCCTGGTCCCCATGGCGGTGGCGGTCATATCGGCACTGCTTGCTTTTGCCTTTCTGGCACGCTACAGCCTTGCGCTGGCGGCCATCAACCTCGCATTCCTCGCGCTGGTCGGCGCCGCGCTCCCCATGACGGCTCACCGTCTCGGTGCCCTACCGGGGGCACGTCTGGTGGAAGCGTCCTCACGGTTGCGGCTGGCGGTGGTCGATGGAGTGCAGGGCATGGGTGAACTGGCCGCCTTCGGCGCTGCGCGTGCGCACCTCGAGCAGACCGACCTGCTCAGCCACGCGCTGACGGCGGACCAGGAACAAATGAGCCGGATCGCAGGGAGCGTCTCCGCAGCGTCCGGCGTCATGACCAACCTCTCGGTCTGGCTTGCCACACTGCTCGGCGTGGTTCTCGTGCACCAACGGCAGGTGGCGACCGTCGACCTGCCCATGCTCATACTGGTTGTGATGGGCAGCTTCGAAGGCGTCGCTCTGCTGCCCCAGGCCTATCAGTATTTGGGGCATACGCTTGCCGCCGCACGGCGCATCTTCACGGTAATCGACACACCACCCCCGGTCGCCGACCCGCCGGACGCGTCTCCGCAGCCGCGGGACAGCGGACTCGAGTTCCGGGGCGTGGGTCTGCGCTACACACCATCCGGTCCGTGGGCGCTCGCGGATATCGACCTCGACCTCCCGCACGGCCGGCGCGTTGCCATCATCGGCCCCTCGGGCGCCGGCAAGAGCAGCCTGATCAGCCTGCTGGTCCGCTTCCGGGAATACGAGACGGGCGACATCCGCCTCGGCGGATACTCGCTGCGGAGTTTCCGGGGCGAAGACATGCGCCGCATGATCAGCGTCGTGCCACAGCGGCCACACCTGTTCAATGCCACGGTACGCGAGAATCTGCTGCTCGCCTCTCCCGGGGCAGACCAGGTCAGGATCGAAGCTGCGGCAAAAGCTGCGCAGATACATGAGGACCTGGCCGCTCTGCCCGAGGGTTACGACAGCTTCGTGGGCGAGGCGGGGCTGAAACTCTCGGGCGGACAGGTGCGGCGGCTGGCAATCGCCCGGGCGCTTCTGAAGGACGCACCGGTGCTCATCCTGGACGAGCCCACCGAGGGCCTGGATGCCGCTACCGAACGGGCACTCATGGAGAGTCTGCTCGCGGCCACGAGCAATCGTACGCTGCTGCTCATCACCCATCGTCTGAGCGCACTCGAGCGCATGGACGAAGTGGCGGTCATGGAGGGAGGTCGCATCATCGAGCGTGGCAGCCATGCCGACTTGATGAATGGCAACACCCGCTATCGCCAGATGCAGGCCGTGCTGGCACCCTCGCCCTAGACAATCGCCTTCCGGGCACGGGCACCGGACGCAAAACCACAGCGCTTACCGGCCGCTTTGTTTTGCCTCTTCCTGGGCGTCCAGCAACGCTCCGCCGGCCGCCGCGATCAGCACAATCATGACTGTGCCGAGTACCCACGCGAAATACCACGCTCCCCGCTGGCCGAGCAGGATGACCAGGAACAGCGTCACCAGCGAAATAACGAGGTACAGCAGCATGCGCAATACGATCATGACGGTCCTCTCTCAATAAGCGTGGTCGTCAGCTTCGACGTGCGCCGCGGTGACCTTGCCGCGCATGACCCAGAATGCCCAGCTGGTGTAGACGAGCACAATAGGCACGAACACGATGGTCCACCCGAGCATCCACAACAGCGTCATCTGACTGGACGACGCATCCCACACAGTCAGACTCTGGGACGGATCACTGCTCGACGGCATCATGAACGGAAACATGGCAGCGCCCACGGTCCCGATGGTGCCGACCCAGCCCAGGGCTCCCAGCCACCATGCGAAATGCGACCAGCCGCGACGCAACGCCCAGACCCCGAGAAGGATGCTGACGTAGGTCAGTGCCGGCACCAGCCACAGCACCGGGTGAGCGCCGAAGTTGTGCAGCCAGGCGCCCTGCACCGCCTCCACCGTCTTGTGTAACGGCATTGCCGGTCCGGCCGGATCGTCCCCGGCAGTCACTACATAGCCGGACAGCCGCGCCACCCAGAAGCCTCCTACGGTGAACAGCACGAGCGCCCCAAGCCCGCCCCAGACCCCGAGTCCGCGCGCCCGCTCCCGCACTGCGCCTTCGCCGCGGCCCATGACCATGGCCGACCCCTGATACAGTGCCAGCGACAGCGACATGAGCCCGCAGAGGATCGCAAACGGGTTGAACAGGGAGATGAAACTTCCGGTGTACCAGGAATCCAGCTTCCAGTCGAAGTGAAACGGCACTCCTAGCAGCATGTTCCCCATGGCGGCACCGAAGATCACCATCGGCAGCAGGCCACTTACGAACAACCCCCAGTCCCAGAGATTGCGCCAGGAGGGCGACGGCAATTTGCTGCGGTATTCGAAGCCAAGCGGCCGTATGATCATGCTCCACAGCAGCAGCAGCATGACGACATACAGCCCCGAGAAGGCCGTAGCGTAGATCGTCGGCCAGGCCGCGAACACGGCCCCGCCCCCGAGAATGAACCAGACCTGGTTTCCGTCCCAGTGCGGACCGATCATGTTGAGCACCGCTCTGCGCTCGCCGTCGGTGCGCCCGAAATAGCGCAGTGCAGCACCGATGCCCATGTCCATACCGACCATCACGGCCAGCCCGATCAGCAGCACGCCCAGAAGCAACCACCAGGTTACCTTGAGTATCGCATACAGTTCCATGGCTCTACCCCCCTGAATCAGTGTGCCGGCGCTGCGGTGGCGCCTTCGTCCGGACCCTGGCGGACGAACTTGAACATCAAATACGCTTCCACCGCGATGAAGGCGGAATAGATCAATACGAAGCCCGCCAGCGAGAACACCATGTAGCCTACGCTCTGCGTCGACACCGACATCCAGGTCGGCAACACACCATACACGGTCCACGGCTGTCGGCCCATCTCCGCCACCAGCCAGCCCGCCTCGCATGCGATATAGGGCAGCGGAATAAGCCAGGGCGCGATCTTCAGCAGCCACCGCCGTTCCTGAACTTTGTTGTTCATTGAGCAGAAGGTAGCGATGCCCAGGTAGAACAGCATGACAAACCCGGCGAGCACCATGACCCGGAACGACCAGAATATGACCGGCACATTGGGGATCACGGCACGCGCCGCCCGCTGATAGTCGGCTGGCGTGACCGCCGTCAGATCCGGCGCGTAGCGCTCAAGCAGCAGCGCGTAGCCCATATCCTGCTGGTGCGCCCTGAACTGGGCGAGCGCCGCCAGGTTGGTCGGATCGGCGCTGAGCGTCTTGAGCGCGAGTACGGCCGGGATGCCGTCCTTCATCCGCACCATCGCCTGCTTCTCCACCTCATCGACACCCGGAATGACCGTGTCCATGGTGCGGGTCACCAGCGGCGTGAGCAGCCTGGGAATCTGGATATCGAACAGGTTGCGCTGCTGCTTCTGGGAGGGAAACGCGATCACATTGAATCCCACCGGTGGCGGCCGGGTCTTCCACATCGCTTCCATGGCGGCCAGCTTGGCGGGCTGCGCGTTGCCGTCTATAAAGCCCAGAGCATCGCCCAGGCTGATCACTCCGATACTGGCAAAGACCCCGAACAGCACCGCCATGCGAAACGAGCGCTTGGCAAGCTCCATGTGGCGGTTGCGCAGCATGTACCAGCCGCTGATACCGGCCACGAACATCGCAGCGGTCACGTAGCCGGCAATGCTGGTGTGCACGAACTTCGCCTGGGCATCGTGGCTGAAGATCAGATCGGTAAAGCTGGTCAGCTCCAAGCGCATGGTCGCCGGATCGAACGTCGCGCCATGCGGCGACTGCATAAAGCTGTTGGCGATCAGTATCCACAGGGCCGAAAGATTCGACCCCAGCGCCACCATATAGGTGATCAGCAAGTGCTTGCCGCGACTCATGCGATCCCACCCGAAGAACATCAGGCCGACGAAGGTGGATTCCAGGAAGAACGCCATCAGGCCCTCGATTGCAAGCGGTGCCCCGAAAACATCGCCCACGAATCGCGAATACTGCGACCAGTTGGTGCCAAACTGGAATTCCATGGTCAGCCCGGTAGCCACTCCGAGGGCAAAGTTGATGGCAAACAATTTTCCCCAGAACCGGGCCATGTCCTTGTAGATCTGGCGGCCGGTCGTCACGTACACGGTCTCCATCGCGGCCAGCAGGAAAGTCATGCCCAGGGTGAGAGGTACGAACAGGAAGTGATACAGGGCGGTGGCGGCGAACTGCCAGCGCGACAGGACCAGAACGGTCTGCAGATCATGCATGGCGTGCCCTCCCGGCGGTGACCGGCAAGTCTGCGTCGGACTGTCCCGGCTCGGCGTAGTACGGCAGGTTCAACAGAATCCGGATGCTGCTTGATTTCCGACGGTCTTCCCTCGGCATAGGCATGGTGGCATTACCCCCTAATGCAGCTGTTGAACTGGGAAACCCTGCCGGCGCTGTACGCGGTCAACACCGGACAGTCCTTTCTCCTCTCCCGCCACAGTGGCCGATATCGTCAATGTGTACCGATTTTATGGCCCTATCGATCCGGATATTTTGATCTGTATCAACGATTGGTACCGGAATGGGGCGCTGTCAATCCGGACCCCCGCTGCGCGCAACGTCGATCCGGGATTGCGATCCAAACAGACTGGGACTCAGACCCACAAACAGGAAAAACGACCCGCCACCCGCGTGCGGCTGGGTCATTGGGCACGACGATCTGCCGTCGACGGGGCAGGCAAAAAACGACATGCCGAAGCCGCCCAGCGGAACCGGCCTAACCGGACTCCGGGCGACGCGGCGCAGTGGGCGGAACCCACCCTGGCGGCAGGTCACGCACATGAATGTCGCGCTGCGGAAACGGCATCTCTATGCCCTGTTTGCGGAACTCGGCGTCGATCGCGAAGTTGAGATCGCTGATCAACTGCTGCCGCTGGCCGATGTGGCCGATATGGCAATGCAGCTCAAAATTCAGGGCATTGTCTCCGAAAGAAAGAAAGAACACCTTGACCGCGCGTTCCGGATCGTCACCAATCGACAGCGGGTGCCCGGCGCCGATCTTCAGCAGCAGCTCCTTAACCAGACCGGTATCGCTTCCGTATGCGACCGACACCGGGATGCGCACCCGCCCGCGCGAATCATGCAGCATCCAGTTCGTAACCTGTCCGGAAATCAGCTCCGAATTCGGCACAATGACATCAGCGCGGTCGAAGGTTTGGATCTGCGTCGAACGGATGTTTATGTGCCTGACAAGGCCCTCGGTATTGCCGACCACGATCCAGTCTCCGGTCTTTATAGGCCGCTCGAACAGCAGAATCAGCCCGGACACGAAGTTGTTGACGATGTTCTGAAGCCCGAAACCGATGCCAACCGAAAGCGCGCCAGCAATGAGCGCCAGGTTGCTCAGCCCAAACCCGGCAACGCCCAGCGCGACCAGGATGGAAATCGAAGTTCCGGCGTAGCCGCTGAGAATCACGATCGTGTCGCGCGCGCCGGATTCGAGCTGAAGCTTCCCGATCCAGCGCTTTTTGAGGCGTGCGCGCAACCATCCGCTGGCGGAAAACAGCGCAACGAAAGTCACAAGCGCAAGCAGGATACGTACCGGAAACACCTGCAGCGACCCGACCATGAATCCACCCACCACGTAGGCACGCACCGCGAGCATGGCCGCATCCGACAGGCCCCAGGCCCGCAGAACCCCGTAGAGGAACACGGCCCACAGCAGAATGAACGCCGTAATCCGCAGCCAGATCAGTCCCGGTATCGTCTGTCCGGCGGAAAGATCCAGCGCGTGGCGCAGCCGCTGGTGCCAGGGATGACGACCGGCGTTCAACCGGTCGAAGAACTCCCCGAGCAGTCGGCCGGCGAGAACGAGAAGTCCCGCAGCCAGCAGCGTACCGGTGACGGCACGCAACAGCGCAACCGAAAGATTCCGGTAGCCGAGCACTTCCGCGACCATCGCTGCGGCCAGCACGAGAACCAGCACGGCACGCAGGACCCGCTGACGCGACAGCCGGCCGATTTGGGCCACCAGCCACACAACCCAGAGGACGTTGAAGGTGAGGATGACGAAGAATACGCCGCGCGCCAGCAGCAGCGCCGGTGCCGGCAGGCTCTGGGCGACCAGGGCGCCGAACCCCAGATAGCCGATATAGCCGAGCAATGCCAATATCCGCAGACGCGCCGCCAGCGCCCGGGCGACCTGCGGCGGGAGCGCGACAAACGGTTGCGCCGGTGGCGGCGGCGCCAGAAACAGACGGATAAACGCCAGCACGAGGAGATAGACCGGCAGTCCGTAGGCTGCGAGATTGACAAGCGGCAATGGCGTCAATCCGCCGATCGACTGCCAAAGAGTCACGGCGACGGCGGTGCTCGCCAGAAGATACGGCAGGTATTGGCCGATGGACGTCGTCATCGACGTACCCAGTCCGCCAGAAAAGCCTTCTCCCCAGCGGCGCTGCGCCGCGAAGCGAAACAGGCGTCGCCGCAACAGGATGCCTATGATCGCAGCCACGGCCGCGATAGACCCCAGGGCCCAGAAATCTCCGGGCCCAAGCTGGTCGATGCCGCTGTGCCGGGCGAAAAAATTCCTGGTTGATCCGATCCACGCTGCCCGCTGTCCCCAGTCTTCCCGAAGCAGACCGGCGAAGGTCGGACCGTGCCCGAAAAATTGCGCCGCCAGCGCCTGGCGCTGGCTTCGGGCGATGCGATGCAGCACCTCGGTGGCACGCGTGCTCAGCAACTGGCAGGCAGCGAGCCGATCTTCCTGGGCGAGACGTTCCTGGCGCAGCAGTTCGCGCTGTCGGGTAACCTGCAGCGCCTCGCCGGGGCGGAGCCGTGGGAGCTTCGTCAGATCCCGGGCGAGCTGGTCGGCATTCTGGCTGCTGTCGGAAACACAGCGATCAGCCTGGATTTTGATGGCACCTGCGTCATTCGCCCAGGCCGCAAACCGGCCGAGGTCAAGGACCGGGCGCGTCAGCCCGCTCTCGATCCGGTAGAGCTGCTGGTTCATCGCCGCCAGGTCGTCGTGCGCCGGAGCCGCTCCGGCCGCCAGCGCCGTACTGCCGCAAAACAGCGCGCCGGCAAGCACCGCACCGAGCCAGCGCACGGACATGCGGCGCCCCAGCGGCACACGGCACGCGTGAACAGTTCGGATAACCTCGCAACGGCCTGATCGCTTCATAAGTATGCGCATTCGAGCCAACCCATCCCCACGCCGACCCGCAAAAACGGGTAGCGCTGCGGCCGTACCTGCGCTCAGTGGATCTGCCGACGGCAGCGGGCCGAGTGTAGGAGGTTTCGGACCGCCCCACAACCGGGCGCACATTTCCGTCCCCTTCAGGATACGGCGGCCTGCGCCCGCAGCAGTCCGATCACCGTCTTTGCGTCCAGGATATCGCCGGAGAGGGAACGTGCTACCGCCTCGGTCAGCGGAAACCAGTGAACCTCGATGAGCTCGTGCTCCTCGGGCGCGCTCGGCCGGGAATCAAGATCGCGCGCCAGAAACAGATGGATGGTCTCGCTGAAGACACCCGGTGAACTGAGCATCCTCCCGAGCGAGCGCCAGCTGCGCGCGCTCACTCCGGCCTCCTCTCCCAGCTCGCGCTGGGCGGCCGCGAGCGGCGCTTCTGCACCGTCGAGCTTGCCGGCCGGAAGCTCCCATACCCAGTCTGCGACCACATGCCGATACTGGCGCAGCAGACACACCCGTTCATCCCGGTCCAGCGCAACCGCGGCCGCACCGCCCGGATGGCGTACGATCTCGAATTCTCCGGTACGACCGTTGGGAAGCTGCACCACCTCGCGGCTGACGGTGATGATTCTGCCCTCGTAGATGAGGGTCTGGCGGGCGATCAAGATTTTCTCCTTCCGGTTCTTCTGCCGCGGACAGACGCTCTCCTCCCGCCTGCGCTCCGGCGCCCGGACGGACATGCCCCGTCTTCGCAGCCGCGCCGCTAAAGACCACTATACGCCGATCTGCACCTAGCGGTAACGCGCATCCGCCGCGCGATCTGCCGCGATACCGGACTCCATGCGATCGCCGACCGCAAGCAGTCCTTCTTTGTCTATAACCTGGTTTCCACGGCTTTCAAAATGAAACTCGAAAACGCGCGTCAGCACCACGGCATCGACCGGGCAGGCCTCCTCGCAAAACCCGCAGTACACGCACTTGAACAGATCGATATCGTAACGCGTCGTCCGGCGCGTTCCGTCGGAGCGCTGTTCCGATTCTATGGTAATGCATACCGCCGGACATACCGCTTCGCACAGCTTGCAGGCGATGCAGCGCTCCTCGCCGTTCGGATAGCGGCGCAGCGCATGCAGACCACGGAAACGCGGCGACTGCGGTGTTTTCTCTTCCGGATACTGCACCGTAATCTTGCGGGCGAACAGATGCCTGCCGGTTTCGGCCAGCCCGGCAACGAGCTCCCACAGCAGGAAGGTCTTCAGGTAACGCCGGACCAGGTGCAGCCGCTGTGCCATCACACCTCCTCACCCTGCGCTGTCGGACCCCGTGCGCACGGCGGTATCCCGCTGCTCGAAACGGTTGCATTTCCAGCTGCGCCGTACGGCAAGGTCAGTCCCAACGGTCGTCCCTCACCTCTATCCGCTGCGCGCGGATGCGCACCGGAAAGCGGTGCAGCGCCTCGCAGGCCGGCGGTGCCGTTACCTCTCCGGTGGTAATGCGGAATCTCGCTCCGTGCCTCGGGCAGACGACCTCGTCCCCCTCCACGTGCCCGCCGCCGAGCGATCCGCCGTCATGGGTACAGATGTCGTCGACAGCGAAATAGGTTCCGTCCAGATTGAATACCACAACCATTGCGCCATCGACTTCCACGACGCGAAAGTCCCCGCTCGGTACCTCGTCGACCGCCGCCACGTCAACCCATTCAGACATCGCTACCCCCTGCGCCCGGCACCTTTGTCCCGCACGCAGCGCAGTGTGCGATGCCGGTCACCGTCGGCGCTCACAGCAGGCCCAGCTCCAGTTTTGCCGCCTCGGACATGCTGTCCCGGCTCCATGGCGGATCCCACACGAGTTCCACTGCCACCTCCCGGATACCCGGCACCTCCCGGACTGCGCATTCCACGGTGCACGGAAAGGTCTGCGCAACCGGGCAGGCCGGCGTGGTCAGGGTCATTCGGACGTGGACCCTGCCCGCGGGCTCATCGATATCCAGATCGTAGATGAGCCCGAGGTCGTAGATATTGACCGGAATCTCCGGATCGAAAACCGCGCGCAGCGCCTCGATCACACGCTTCCTGAGTCCGTCAGAGCCGGGCTGCTGCTGCGCAGCAAGCTTTTTCAGATCGATGGTCATGGTGACAGGAGCCTCATCAGGGCGGTGTGCGGATACGCCGGACGCGGAAAGCGCGCAGCCACCCGCGCCGCAATCATTCGGTCGATATGGTTCCCTGCTCTTTGCGCAAGGCGGCCTGCAGGGTGTGCCAGGCAAGCGTCGCACACTTCACGCGCGCCGGATATTCACGCACCCCGGCAAGCGCCTGCAGCTTGCCCGTGGGCCCGGCACCGCCCTCGCTGGTAAGCAGCCCATGCACGGATTCAAAAAGCGCCCGGGCCTCTTCCACAGTCTTTCCCTTGACGATCTCGGTCATGAGCGAGGCCGAAGCGGTCGAGATGGCACAGCCTGCGCCCTCGAATCCGATGTCCGTCACGACACCGTTTTCCAGCCGCAGGCTGACGGTGAACTCGTCGCCGCACAGCGGGTTGTAGCCGTGCGCGACATGATTGGCGCCCGGCGGGGCGTACTGGAAATTGCGCGGGTTGCGGTTATGATCGAGGATCACTTCCTCGTAGAGGGAACGCAGGTCGGCAGTCATCCGAACACCTCCTTTGCCCTGTAAATCCCGGCCACCAGCGCATCGACCTCCTCGCGGGTGTTGTACAGCGCGAACGAGGCGCGCGCCGTGGCAGGCACACCGTAACGCTGCATGACGGGCATGGCGCAATGGTGTCCCACGCGAACGGCGACCCCCTGCATGTCGAGAATGGTGCCCACATCGTGGGCGTGGACACCGTCCAGCACGAACGACAGGATTCCGGTCTTTTCTGGCGCCGTACCGATGATGCGCAGCCCCGGTATCCGGCTGATCGCCGCGGTGGCCTGCATGAGCAGCTCCCGCTCGTGCCTGCCAATCGCCTCGCTGCCGAGCGCATCGACGTAATCGATCGCTGCACCCAGGCCGATGGCGCCGGCGATATCGGGCGTTCCGGCCTCGAATCGCAACGGGGGGTCGAGATAGCTGGTGCGGTCGAAGCTGACATGCTTCACCATTTCGCCGCCGCCCTGATAGGGAGGCATCTCCTGGAGCAGCGCTCTCTTCGCATAAAGCACGCCGATCCCGGTCGGTCCGTACAGCTTGTGGCCGGAGAAGGCGTAGAAGTCGCAATCCAGATCGCGTACATCCACCGAAAGATGTGCCACCGCCTGGGCTCCGTCCACCATCACCAGGGCGCCCACCTCGTGGGCCTGGGATATCATCCGCTTTACGGGATTGATGGTTCCGAGTGCGTTGGAGCAATGGGCCACCGCCACGAGGCGGGTGCGCCGGCCCAGAATCTGCGCATACCGTTCGGCCGAAAGCACTCCGTTGTCCTCGACCGGAACAACGCGCAGCTGCGCGCCTGTCTGCCCGCACAGCATCTGCCACGGAACGATATTCGAATGATGCTCCGTTTCCGTGATGACGACCTCGTCGTCGGGACGCAGATTTGTCCGGCCCCAGCTCTGCGCCACCAAATTGATGGCCTCGGTGGTGCCGCGCACGAATACAATCTCCTGCGCCGACTGAGCGTTCAGGAATTCCCGCACCTTTTCGCGCGCGGCCTCATAGGCGGCGGTCGCCCGCTCGCTGAGGGCATGCACGCCGCGATGGACATTGGCATTATCGCTGCGGTAGTAGCGATCCAGGGCCTCGATGACCTGCCGCGGCTTCTGGGTCGTCGCCGCGTTGTCCAGATATACCAGCGGCTGGCCGTGCACGGTCTGATGCAGGGCGGGGAAATCCGCGCGCACGCGTTCCACGTCGAGCACATCGGCTCGCGCTGCGCTGTGCATCCTGCCTGCGGCCGTTGTCATGCGTGCGCCTCGCGCGGTGCGCCACGCCGCATGGCGGCAGCAAGACGGAGCTCGACCCGTGCCCGCAGCGGCGCCAGCCGTACCCGGTCCAGAACCTCGCGCGCAAACGCAAAGGTGAGCAGATCGCGCGCATCGGCGTCACTCAGGGCACGCGCCCGAAGATAGAACAGCGCATTTTCATCGAGCTGTCCGACGGTTGCGCCATGGGAACACATGACGTCATCAGCATAGATTTCCAGCTGCGGCTGGCTGTCGGCCTCGGCATCACGCGACAGCAGCAGGTTGTTGTTAACCTGGCGCGCGTCGCTTTTCTGCGCACCCGGGCGCACGATAATGCGTCCCCGGAACACCGTACGGCCGCGCCCCGACAGCACGCCGCGGTAGAATTCACGGCTCGTGCAGTGCGACTGGGCATGATCGATATGCGTATGGTTGTCGATGTGCTGCCTGTCGGTGGCGAGGTAGAGGCCGTTGAGATGGCACTCCCCTCCGCTGTCCGCGAGCACTGCGCGCAGATCATTGCGGACCAGTCGCCCGCCGAGATCCAGCGCATGGGTGGTGACCCGGCTCGACCGGTTGATCTGCATGTGCACACCACTGACGTGAAACGCCGTGCGGTTTTCGTCCTGCACGCGGTAATGTTCCACCGTGGCGTTGTCCGCCGCGAAGATTTCGGTCAGGCTGTTCGTGAAATACGCCATCTCCCCGACCGCCGCGTAGTGCTCGACGATCGTGACCTGGCTGTCCCTTTCTGCAATGATCAGGTTGCGCGGCAGCAGCAGCGCCCCATTGGCCGTCGCCAGGTACAGCACATGGATGGGCTGCTCCATCCTGGTCCCGGCACTAATACGGACGAAGGTACCGTCGGACAGCAGCGCGGTGTTGAGCGCGATGAAGCCGTGGCTATCGTCCGGGATGTACCGCCCAAGATGTGCTGCGAGCACCTGCGGCTGGCTGATCAGGGCATCGGCGAGGGTTGTTACCGTCGCGCCCCTGGGCACACCGCCTAGATCCGAAAGCGGCGCGCTGAAGCGGCCATCGATGAACACCAGCCGCGGTCCGGAAACGCCATCGAGCCGGAACTGGCTGGCATCCGGGATCCGAGGGGTTGCCGCATCGAGAGGCAGAGGCATGAAGGCGGCGCGCTCGATCGGCCGCACATCGGTATATTTCCAGTCTTCATCCTGTTGCAGAGGGAACCCCAAATCGGCGAAACGGGCGACAGCCGACTCCCTGAGCGTGCGCAACCATGCCGCTTCACGCGCGACGTCGTGACGCTCGTGCATGACCTGCACGTATCTGGCAGCGGTATCTGGCGCAGGGTTGCTCATCGCCCATCCTGCATTGTGGCCGGGGCCGGTGCCGGGGTCAGGTCCGCGTATCCCGTGCGTTCGAGTTCGAGCGCCAGGGCGCGATCTCCCGACTTGACGATGCGACCACCAACGAGCACGTGCACCACATCAGGTACGACATAGTCGAGAAGACGCTGATAATGGGTTATCAGAAGAAACGCCCGGTCCGGACTGCGCAGCGCATTGACACCTGCCGCCACGACCTGCAGGGCGTCGATGTCTAGCCCGGAATCCGTCTCGTCCAGGATCGCGAGGTACGGCGCGAGCACCGCCATCTGCAGGATCTCGCGGCGCTTTTTCTCTCCGCCGGAAAAGCTTTCGTTGACGGAACGGTATAGCAGCTCCTCTTTCATCTCCACGAGCTGCATGCGGTCCTTGACCAGGGCAAGGAAATCCATCGCATCGAGCTCCTGCTCGCCGCGGGATTTGCGCACCGCGTTGAGCGCGGCTTTCAGCAGATAGATATTGCTGACCCCGGGGATCTCCACGGGGTACTGGAACGCGAGAAACACGCCTGCGCGGGCGCGCCCCTCGGGTGGCATTTGCAGCAGATCGACATCCCGGTATTTCACTGTCCCCCGAGTCACCTGATACCGGTCACGGCCGGCAAGCACGTTCGCGAGCGTGCTTTTTCCGGAGCCGTTCGGGCCCATGATGGCATGCACCTCGCCGGCATTGATCTGCAGGTCGATGCCCCGCAGTATTTCCTTGCCGTCACAACTCGCGTGCAAATCCGTGATTGTCAGCATTCTGTTCTCCTGTGCACCGCACCGTTGGGCATCGGCCACGCTAGCCGACAGCGCCTTCGAGGCTGAGGCCAAGCAGCTTCTGGGCTTCCACCGCAAACTCCATCGGTAGTTCCTTGAATACCGTCTTGCAGAACCCGTTGACCACCATGGAAACCGCATCTTCGGCCGTGAGGCCGCGGCTTTGCAGATAGAAGAGCTGATCCTCGCTGATCTTCGAGGTCGTTGCCTCATGCTCCACGCTGGCCGTCGGATTGCGCACTTCGACATAAGGAAAGGTGTGCGCCCCGCATCGGTCGCCGATCAGCAGCGAGTCGCACTGGGTATAATTGCGCGCCTTTTCCGCACTCTTCAGAACCTTCACCTGGCCGCGGTAGGTATTCTGCCCGCGGCCGCTGCTGATGCCCTTGGAGATGATGGTGCTGCGCGTATTGCGTCCGATATGCAGCATTTTCGTGCCGGTGTCGGCCTGCTGCATGTTGTTGGTCACTGCGACGGAATAGAATTCGCCGACCGAATTGTCGCCTTCGAGAATCACGCTCGGATACTTCCAGGTGATCGCCGAGCCCGTTTCCACCTGCGTCCAGGAGATCTTGGCATTTTCACCGCGGCAGGCGCCGCGCTTGGTCACGAAGTTGTAGATGCCGCCGCGCCCCTGCTCGTCGCCCGGGTACCAGTTCTGGACGGTGGAATACTTGATCTGCGCATCCTTGAGCGCGATCAGCTCGACGACCGCCGCGTGCAGCTGGTTCTCGTCGCGCATGGGTGCAGTGCAGCCCTCGAGATAGCTGACATAGGCTCCCTCATCGGCGATGATCAGCGTGCGTTCGAACTGGCCGGTCTTGGATGCATTGATGCGGAAATAGGTGGATAGCTCCATGGGGCAGCGGACACCCTTGGGTACATAGACAAAGGAGCCGTCGCTGAACACCGCCGAATTCAGTGTCGCATAAAAATTATCGGCATACGGAACCACGGAACCGAGATATTTCCGCACCAGATCCGGGTGTTTCTGAACCGCCTCGGAGAAGGGGCAGAACACGATGCCCAGGGCCGCGAGTTTGTCCTTGAACGTCGTCGCCACCGAGACGCTGTCGAACACGGCATCGATGGCGACTCCGGCGAGCAGCTCGCGCTCGCGCAACGGAATACCGAGCTTGTCATAGGTTTCCAGCAGCTTCGGGTCGACGTCCGCAAGGCTTTTGGGTCCGTCGTCTCTGGATTTGGGTGCCGAATAATAGACAATGCTCTGGAAATCGATCGGCGCAAAGTGCACATGGGCCCACTGCGGAGCGCGCATCGTCAGCCACTGGCGATAGGCACGGAGCCGCCATTCCAACATGAAATCGGGCTCGCGCTTCTTCTCGGAAATGAGCCGGATGACGTCCTCACTGAGCCCGGCCGGCACCGCATCGGACTCGACGTCGGTGACAAAACCGGCCTTGTACTCCCGGCGGACCAGGGTTTCGATGTCGCGACTTGAAGCTTCCATGGCAACCTCTGCACTCACTCTGACCGGCATGACGGCCCGGACAGATCGTGACCTGCTACCGCGGTCGGGAAAAATCCCGACTTTATCGGTCGGGAAATAGAATACGAAACCATACTATAATAGTCAACTATTATTCAGGGAGCGTCCTAACCGATACGGACAACGTATAAAATACATTTATAATCAATACTTTGATCTGGATTTGGTGACGCAAACGTTTGATGCGGAATGGGGCCCGAGGAATCGGCGCCACCGAGGCACTCGGAGGTACGGCCTTTTCAGGAAGTGAGGCCGGAGAGATCCGCAACAGGCCGCAATGGACCCGGGGGGGCCTCCCCAGCCGCTAGAGGTCGCGCGCCAGAATGATGGCGTCTTCTCGTCCCTTGCGCGCCGGATAATAGCCCCGGCGCGTTCCGATTTCATGGAATCCGAGTTTGCTGTAGACGTGATACGCCACCGGGTTCGAAACGCGCACCTCCAGCAACGCGGTCTTGGCATGACGCGAGCGTGCGATTTCCAGCATCTGCGAGGTCAGTTCGGTGCCATAACCCTTTCCCTGACTCTGCGGATGAATGCAGATATTCAGCAAGTGACATTCGCCCGCGCCCAGCGACATGATTCCATGACCAATGACCCCGCTGCTACCGCTGAGGACCTTACAGACATAGCCGAACCGGATGCAGTCCCGGAAGATGCCGAAAGTCCACGGAAATTCATAGGCGGCGAGTTCCACCTCCATGACCGTCGGGAGGTCTTCTTCGCGCATGTTGCGCAGCCGTACCTGACGCCGGAAGGCGACGGCGCTCACGGAGCAGCCTCCACGAGCCTCCGTGCCAAGCGCAGGTCCTCCCAGGCCTTGCGTTTGTCGGCCGGATTGCGCAGCAGGTAGGCCGGATGGTAGGTCACGACCAACGGAATGTCGTGATAGTTCAGCTGCTGACCGCGCAGCTTACCGAGCGCCAGTTCCGTCCTGAGCAGACTGTGTGCAGCATGCCGCCCGAGGGCGACGATCATACGCGGCTGGACCAGCTCGATCTGGCGCACGAGATAGGGTTCGCATTGCTGCACTTCGTCGGGTTGAGGATCGCGGTTATTGGGTGGGCGGCACTTGAGCACATTGGCAATGTACACTTCTTCGCGCGCGAGCCCGGTTGCAAACAGCATGGCGTTGAGCAATTGGCCGGCCCGTCCCACGAACGGCTCGCCCTGTCTGTCCTCTTCGGAACCCGGCGCCTCTCCAATGAACACCCACCGCGCATGGCGGTTCCCCGTACCGAAAACGGTCCGGGTGCGCTCCAGATGCAGACGGCACTTCGTGCAACTGCTAACCGCCTGTTCCAGTGCCCCCCAGTCCATTCCGGAAACTGCCGGCTGCCCGCAGCCCGCGGCAGGCTGAATCGACGGTCGCTGATCCTCCGCGCGAACCGTTCCCCCGGGCGGGAACCCGCAGTTTTCCAGAGCTCCGGGACCCGGATGCGCGGCATGCCGCGTGCGACGCTCCCATGCCCGGATGCCCATGGCCGCCAGATACTGTCTTCTGAGGTAGTCGTGCAAAACCATACGGAAAGGATAGCGCGGCTCCGATCGAACACAAAACCGGCAGGAACGCGGCACACCACTGATCGACGGTTTCCGTTGCCCTGCCATCCGCCCGACACCATCAGGATGGGTGCCACCACCCGGCCCGGCGTCTCAATGCCGGACTCGGGCTGCGGCCGGCCATGGCCGCAGCCGGACAGACACACCTGGCTCAGATCGGCGTTCCGGCCTGCGGATGCGCGCGCTCGGCGGGAAGCACCAGTTTGTTCAGCGCGTTGAGATAGGCTTTGGCCGATGCAATGACGATATCGGTGTCGGCTCCGTGGCCGTTGACGATCCGTCCCGCCCGTTCCAGGCGCACAGTCACCTCTCCCTGCGAATCGGTTCCGCTGGTTATGTTATTGACCGAGTAGAGAAGCAGTTGCGCTTCGCTACCGACCACCGCCTCGATGGCCCGAAACGAGGCGTCGACCGGGCCGCCGCCCTCCGCGCCCGCGGACTTCTGCGCACCCTGCACCGAGAGGGTTACCGCGGCATGCGGCCGCACGCCGGTTTCCGAACACACTTTCAGGCTCGTGAGCCGATACTGCTCGTCGACACCCTCGATCCCCTCCTCCGTAACCAGCGCCTGGATGTCCTCGTCGAATATCTCGTGCTTCTTGTCCGCAAGGTCCTTGAATCGCTCGAAAGCGGAGTTGAACTCTTCGTCGGTCTTGAACCCGATACCGAGTTCCTTCAGGCGTGTGCGGAATGCGTTGCGTCCCGAGTGCTTGCCGAGCACCATGCGGTTCGCGACCCAGCCGACGTCCTCGGCGCGCATGATTTCGTAAGTCTCGCGCTTCTTGATCACTCCGTCCTGGTGGATTCCGGATTCGTGGGCGAAAGCATTGGCCCCCACGATCGCCTTGTTCGGCTGCACGGCGAAGCCGGTGATGTTCGACACCAGTCGGCTGGCAGGCACGATCTGCGTCGTATCGATGCGCGTGTCGCAGGAAAACAGGTCGCGGCGGGTGCGGACTGCCATGACCACTTCCTCCAGCGCCGCATTGCCGGCACGTTCTCCGAGGCCATTGATCGTACACTCGACCTGGCGTGCGCCGTTAAGCACGGCCGAAAGCGAGTTGGCCACCGCCAGGCCCAGATCGTTATGGCAATGCACGGAGAACACCGCCTTGTCGGAATTGGGCACACGCTCGCGCAATGTCCTGATGAGGTCGCCGAACTGGCCAGGGAGATTATAGCCGACGGTATCCGGGATATTGACGGTACGTGCACCGGCGGTGATCACGGCCTCCAGCACGCGGCACAGAAAATCGGTCTCCGAGCGTCCGGCATCCTCGGGCGAGAATTCCACATCATCCGTGAACTGGCGCGCGTACTTTACCGCCTTGACCGCATCCTCGAGGACCTGCGCCGGCTCCATGCGCAGCTTCTCGCGCATGTGTATCGGCGAAGTCGCGATGAAGGTATGGATGCGGCCTGAACGGGCCGGCTTGATGGCCTCGGCCGCCCGGTCGATGTCCCTGACGATCGCGCGCGCGAGCGCGCATACCGTGCTGTCCTTGATTTCCTGCGCTACCGCCCTGACTGCCTCGAAATCCCCGGGGCTGGCAATGGGGAAACCGGCCTCGATGACGTCGACGCGCAGGCGCTCGAGATTCCTCGCAATTCGCACCTTCTCGTCACGGGTCATTGATGCGCCGGGACTCTGCTCCCCGTCGCGCAACGTCGTATCGAATACGATCAACTGGTCGTTCATCCTGCGTTCTCCTCGCAGGCACCCCTTCGGGTACCTGCCGGCATTCGTTCAACGATGGGTGTCTGGTCGCGTGTTTTGGTCCTCGCCAGGAACAAGTCGGAGTCTTATGCGCTTGCGCGCAGCAGTCGGCAGGAAAGCAGGAAGGAATCCAGGCGGGCGCAACGTCCGCGGAAGCGGGACGCTAGATTGAAACTCCGGACACGGAGGGCATCGGTAACCATGTTGATAAATATAAACCAGGAAGGCCGATTTTCAAAGCCTCGGACCGCCAAGCTCGCGGTGGCTCAGGCGACGGTAGAACCGGAAGGACGCCAGCAGCGGGCCCGACAGCGAGTAAAACAGAAACATGATAAACAACACCTGCGGGGGATCGAGCGATATCAGCACAAACACGAGCACTACGGCGAGAATCGCGACGAACGAGACACGCCCCTTGAGATCCAGGTATTTGAAGCTGAAGTAGCGGATGTTGCTGACCATGGCGCCGGCGGCAAAGACGGTGAAGCCGAGGGCCACGAAGCGCCAGTCCTTGCCCGGCGCGCCGTAGCTGTGCAGCGTCCACACCAGGCCGACCACCAATGCCGCGGCCGAGGGGCTCGGCAGTCCCTGGAAATTATGGCTGTCGGAGTGGCCCAGCTGGGTGTTGAACCGGGCGAGTCGCAGCGCCGCTGCTGCGGCATAGAGAAACGCCGCCAGCCAGCCGAGCTTGCCCAGGCCCGACAGGGCCCATTCGTAGATCACCAGTGCCGGTGCCAGACCGAACGATACCATGTCCGAAAGACTGTCATACTCGGCACCGAAATCGCTCTCGGTGTGGGTCCAGCGTGCAACCCGCCCGTCCAGACCGTCCATGATCATGGCGATGAACACCGCGACCGGTGCATGCCCGAATCGGCCATTCATCGCCTGCACGATGGCGTAGAAACCCGCGAACAGACTGGCCGTGGTGAACAGGTTGGGCAGTATATAAATGCCCTTGCGCTCGTGCTTTTCGTGCACCCCATCGCCCCGCGCGTTGTCTGTCTTCATAACGAAGAATCTAGCATATATAAAGCTGCCCGCCCGAATATCCGGGTCATTGCGGGAGAAACCCGAGGATGTCCCGGCCACCTGCCACCCGGTCGCCCAGGGCCACGCGGACCTCGCAGGCAGCCGGAAGATAGACATCGACGCGTGACCCGAAACGGATGAAGCCGTAGCGTTCGCCGCGTTGTACCCGGACCCCTTCCTGGACGTAGCACAGGATGCGGCGCGCGATGAGCCCGGCGACCTGCACGACCACGACCTCACTGCCCTCGTCGGTGCGTATCAACAGCGCATTGCGCTCATTGTCGCGCGAGGCCTTGTCGAGAGCGGCGTTGACGAAGCTGCCGGGGTGATACCAGCGGCCCTCGATCGCCCCGGATACCGGAATGCGGTTGGCATGGACGTTGAACACGTTCATGAAGATGCTTACGCGCCGGGCGGTGCGATCGAGGTAAGGGTCGCGAACCTCGTCGACCGCAATGACCCGGCCGTCGGCCGGGCATATGACCGCCCGCGCCGCCTGCGGAATGCGTCGTGGCGGATCGCGGAAAAACTGGACGACGAACAGGCACAGCAGCCACAGCGGCAGCGCCCACAACCAGCCCGCCAGCCACTGAACGATCGCGGCGACCGCCACGGCGACTGCGACATGAACCCAGCCCTCCCGGGCCAGGATGAACTGGCGCGGGCGCTCAGTCATGGATGCATCCGCCGGCGCACGGGCAATGCGGATATTTCAATTTTTTGATTTGTCGACGATCTTGTTCGCCTTGATCCAGGGCATCATGTCGCGCAGGCTCGCGCCCACCTGCTCGATCGGATGCTTGGCGGCCTGGGCACGCATTTCGGGAAACCGCTTTCCGCCCGATTCATTCTCCGCCATCCACTCCTTTGCAAACGCCCCGGACTGGATCTCCTTGAGGATCTTCTTCATTTCGGCTTTCGTCTGCTCGTTGATGATGCGCGGACCGCGGGTGTAGTCCCCGTACTCGGCGGTGTTCGAGATCGAATAACGCATATTGGCGATGCCGCCCTCATACATGAGGTCGACGATGAGCTTGAGTTCGTGCAGACACTCGAAATACGCCATCTCCGGAGGATACCCGGCCTCGACCAGGGTTTCGTAACCGGCCTGGACCAGATGGGAAGCTCCCCCGCACAGCACTGCCTGCTCGCCGAACAGATCGGTCTCGGTCTCGTCCTTGAAGGTTGTCTCGATGATGCCGGCACGACCGCCGCCGATCGCCGAAGCATAGGACAAAGCGGTATCCCGCGCCTTGCCCGAGGCGTCCTGCTTGACTGCGATAAGACAGGGCACACCGCCACCCTGGACGAAGGTGGAACGCACGAGATGACCGGGACCTTTGGGTGCGATCATGATCACGTCCAGATCGGACCTGGGCTGAATGAAGCCGAAATGGATTGAAAAACCGTGCGCAACCGCAAGCGTCGCGCCTTTCTTGAGATTGGGCTCGATGCTTTGTGCGTAAAGCTTCTTGTGCTGCTCGTCCGGAGCCAGGATCATGACCAGGTCTGCGTCCTTCACGGCTTGCGGAATGTTCTTGACCGCGAGGCCGGCAGCTTGCGCCTTCTGGATCGAACCGGAACCCTCGCGCAGAGCGACGACGACGTGCACGCCGCTTTCCTTGAGGTTGAGCGCATGCGCATGTCCCTGCGAACCGTAACCCACGATCGCAACCTGCTTGCCGCGGATGACGGAAAGATCAGCGTCTTTGTCGTAATAAACCTTCATAAGAAGAAACCTCGTTGCAAAGTATTGTAGGTCCCGAACGCCGTGCCGACCGATCCGGACAACGGACCCGCAGGCCGGCGGCTCCCGGTCCAGAAAGGGACGCTGCTACAGGTGCAGCCCCTTGTCGCCGCGGGCGATGGCGGACGGTCCCGACCGGACCACCTCGATTATACCGGCCTTTCCCAGCGTCTGGAGGAACGCATCCAGCTTGTCCCCGGTACCGGTGAGCTCGATCGTGTAGGCTCTGTCCGTCACATCGATGATCCGGCCACGGAATATGTCGGACAGACGCTTCACTTCCTCGCGCGCGCCATCGGTTGCCTCGACCTTGATCAACAGCATCTCGCGCTCGATGTGCGCGCCTTCAGTCAGGTCTACGAGCTTGACCACGTCCAGCAGCTTGTTGAGCTGCTTGGTGATCTGTTCGATGATCTCGTCGGATCCGCGCGTCACCAGAGTCATGCGCGAAAGCGTCGGATCCTCGGTTGCCGCGACGGTCAGCGATTCTATGTTATAGCCGCGCGCCGAAAACAGTCCGGCCACGCGCGACAGCGCGCCCGATTCGTTCTCCAGCAGAAGCGATATGATGTGGCGCATTACGCAAGCTCCCGCTCGGCGCTGGTATCGCGGCGGCAGGGGGACAGCTGCATCTCATGCTGGCCCTTGCCCGCCGCGATCATCGGATAGACGTTTTCCGTCTGATCGGTAATGAAATCCATGAAAACCAGGCGGTCCTTGAGCTTGAAGGCCTCCTTCAGGGCGCCTTCGACGTCAGACGGCTTGTCGATCTGCATGCCCACGTGGCCGTAGCTTTCCGCAAGCTTGATGAAGTCCGGAAGCGCGTCCATGTACGAATGCGAGTAGCGGCGATCGTAGAAGAATTCCTGCCACTGTCGCACCATGCCCATGTAGCGGTTGTTCAGATTCACGATCTTGATCGGCAGGCTGTACTGCTTGCAGGTCGAAAGCTCCTGGATACACATCTGGATGCTCGCTTCGCCGGTGACGCAGACGACAGTTTCCCCCGGATGCGCGAACTGCGCACCGATCGCCGCCGGCAACCCGAATCCCATGGTCCCGAGACCCCCGGAATTAATCCAGCGGCGCGGCTTGTCGAATTTGTAGAACTGCGCGGCCCACATCTGATGCTGCCCGACATCGGAGGTGACGAACGCATCCCCCCGGGTCAGCTCGTAGAGCTTCTCAAGCACGGCCTGGGGTTTGATCACCTTGTCGCTATGCTCGTATTTCAGGCATTCGAGGCTGCGCCATTCGTTGATCTGCTTCCACCACGCCTGAAGGGCCGCCTTGTCCGGACGCTGCTTGCTCTCCTTGACGAGCTTGATCATGTCCCTGAGCACGTTGTCCACCGATCCGACGATGGGGATCTCCACAGGCACGTTCTTGGAGATGGATGAAGGGTCGATGTCCACATGGACAATGCGCGCGTGCGGGCAGAACTTGCTCAGTTCGCCCGTGACGCGGTCGTCGAAACGCGCGCCGATGGCGACCAGCACGTCGCACTCATGCATCGCCATGTTGGCTTCATAGGTGCCGTGCATCCCGAGCATTCCGACAAACAGCGGGTCTGTGGCGGGAAACGCGCCCAGACCCATGAGCGTATTGGTGCAGGGATAGCCGAGCAGGCGCACGAACTCGGTGAGCTGCTTCGAGCTCTCGCCGAGAATCACACCTCCCCCCGTATAGATCATGGGGCGTTTGGCCTGCATGATCAGATCCACCGCCTTGCGGATCTGGCCCGAATGTCCCTTGGTGACGGGGGAATAGGAGCGCAGCGAAACCGACTTGGGATAGTGGTATTCCGTCTTGTGCGCAGTGACGTCCTTGGGAATGTCCACGACCACGGGTCCGGGACGACCGGTGGTGGCGATGTAAAACGCCTTCTTTATGGTTTCCGCCAGATTCTTGACGTCCTTCACCAGAAAATTGTGCTTGACGCAGGGGCGCGTGATGCCGACCGCGTCGACTTCCTGGAACGCATCGTTGCCGATCAGGCTGGTGGCGACCTGGCCGCTGAATACCACGATCGGAATCGAGTCCATGTAGGCGGTGGCGATACCGGTGACGGTATTGGTCACGCCTGGTCCGGAGGTCACCAGCACCACCCCGGGCTTGCCGCTGGAACGCGCGTACCCGTCCGCCGCATGGGCGGCACCCTGCTCATGCCGGACCAGGACATGCTTTACCTCGTCCTGCTTGTAAAGCGCGTCGTAAATGTGAAGTGACGCCCCTCCCGGATAGCCGAACACATACTCAACACCCTCGTCGCGCAAGCAGCGGACAAAGATCTCTGCACCCGTCAATTCCACGGCACGTCCTCGGATGGGTCACGATGCCGGCGGAAATGGGCATCAACCCGGATTTTTGGAAACAAGTATGAGAAATTACTTATAAGCGTCCCCAGGGTCAAGCCCGCGGGGGCAGAAAACCGCGAAATAGCGTGTTTGCTGAGCCACCCGGCCCGGAAAACCGCTTCCCGGGATCTACTGCGGTTCAGCTGCGACGCCAGGTGGTGCCCGCGCCGGCGTCTTCCAGGATGATTCCCTGACTTTTGAGTACGTCGCGGATGCGATCGGCCTCTGCCCAGTTCTTTGCGCGCCGGGCGGCCAGCCGCTGGTCGATCAGGCTCTCGATTTCGGCCGCCGAAGGCCCGGCTGCCGTGCCGCTCTGCAGAAAGACCTCGGGGTCATTCCGCAACAGCCCCAGGATTCCGGCCAATCGCCGCAGTTCGGCGGCGAGCGACGCCGCGGCAGCAGGCTCGGCTGCCTGCAGCCGATTGATTTCGCGGGCGATGTCGAAAAGCACTGCGATCGCCACGGGGGTATTGAAGTCGTCGTCCATGGCGGCGAAGAACTGCTGCGCATAGTCGGTCCTGGCCTGCGTCTCGGTGGCGCCGGTCGCCGGGGGGGCATGAATGTCCTTTAGCGACAGATACATCCGGGTGAGCGCTGCCTTGGCGTTGTCCAGCGATTCGTTGCTGTAGTTGAGCGGGCTGTGGTAATGGCTGGCCAGGATGAAGTAGCGCACCACCTCGGGATCGTAGTTCCTCATCACCTCGCGCAGCGTGAAGAAATTGCCCAGCGACTTGGACATTTTCTCGTTGTCGACTCGCACAAAGCCGTTGTGCATCCAGACATTGACAAATTTCTCCCCGGTTGCTGCCTCGCTTTGCGCAATCTCGTTCTCGTGGTGAGGAAACTGCAGATCCAGACCGCCCCCGTGGATGTCGAAATGATGCCCGAGGCACGCGGTGGACATCGCCGAGCATTCGATGTGCCAGCCCGGGCGGCCCCGCCCCCAGGGCGAATCCCAGCTCGGCTCCCCGGACTTGGCCGCCTTCCAGAGGACGAAGTCCAGCGGGTCGTCCTTGGCTTCACCGGCCTCCACGCGCGCACCGACGCGCAGATCCTCCAGAGATTTCCCGGAAAGCTGTCCATAGGCCGGAAAGCGGCGCACGCGATAGTAGACATCCCCGTTTACGGCAACGTAGGCGTAACCGCGGTCGATCAGGGTCTGAACCATCGAGATGATCTGCGGCATGTAGACCGTCGCCCTCGGCTCGGCATCCGGAGCGTCCACGCCAAGCGCGCTCGCATCCTCGTGCATTGCGAGCGTAAATCGTTCCGTCAGCGAACCGGTCGTCTCACCGTTGTCGTTGGCGCGGCGGATGATCTTGTCATCGATGTCGGTGATATTGCGCACGTAATTGACACGGTAGCCGCGGGAACGCAGGTAGCGCACGATCATGTCGAATACGACCAGAACCCGTCCGTGACCCAGATGGCAGTAGTCGTAAACGGTCATGCCGCAAACGTACATGCGCACTTCGCCCGGAACGATCGGCTGGAAGGGTTCTTTTTTCCTGGTAAGGCTGTTGTATATCTGCAGCATAGTCTCGGATCCGGGCGACAGCCCCGGCAGTGGTGGTTTCGGGTATCGAAGACAGACAGTCTGCCGTCGTCATTGTGTGGGCAAGCGTCCTCGACAGCAGGTCATTCCGTGCCCGCAAGCTGAGCGGCCTCCTCCAGGCGCCGTCTGATGCGTGCCGGTCCGAGCAGGTTCCATATCCGCTCAAGCGCCGGTCCGTGCGGCCATACCCTCGGCCACTTGGAATCATATACCGCCCCGGTCAGCGCGGCACGCAACGGCATGAACAGCGATTTACCCTGCACTCCGGTAGCGGCTCTGAGCGTTCCGCTGAAGCTCCTGAAATCGGCTTCCTTGCCCTGCAGGCAGTCGAGCGCGGAACGGAAAAACGCTTCGCCAGCCCGACCGATCACATCGCGCGCTTCGCTGTCGTAGGCGACGCCGGCAAACAGGTTCCCCGCCCAGACATACGCATCGAGCGGCGTCATGACGTTTTCCCGCACGGTCTGAACGAACGCTCCCACCAGGTCCGGGGGTACGAGACGCTCTAACCGCCCGCCGTCCGGATGGACGGCGGCGTTCAACCATTGCCACAGTTCGTCCTCGGGGGCGCGCAGAACCGCCTCCTTTTGCCAATGGAGAAGCTGCGCTTCGTCGTAGCGCGCCGGTGCACGATGAAGGCGATCGACTCCGAACGCAGCTGCCAGGCCATCCAGTGACAGCAACTCATTGGCGTCGTAGGTATGTCCGAGGCGTGCGATGTAGTTGTTGATGGCGAGCGGAAGGAATCCGCCCTCGCGCAGCTCCTGCACACTGCGGCTGCCGGTACGCTTGGACAGCGGCGAACCGTCCGCGCCCACCACCATTGCGATATGGGCATATTCGGGCAACGGCAGGTCCAGGGACTGCAGGATCAGAATCTGCCGTGGCGTGTTTGCCAGGTGGTCCTCGCCGCGCACCACCAGCGTGACGCCCATCACGGCATCATCGATGGCATTGCTGAAAAAGAATGACGGAGTGCCATCCGACCGGCGAATGATGAAGTCCCCGATATCCTCGGTGCGGAACAGCTGGCGGCCGCGGACCCTGTCGTCGAACTCGACTGAGGTGCTCCTGCCTACGTGAAAGCGAAGCGTGGCCGGAGAGCCGGCAGCAAGACGCTCCTGCACCTGCTCTTTTGTCAGAAGGCGGCAGCGGCCCGAATAACGCGGTGGCCGTCCGGCGGCCATCTGTGCGCGGCGCTCGGCCTCGAGCTCGTGTTCGGTGCAAAAGCACCGGTAAGCGAAGCCCCGCTCCAGAAGAAGGTCAAAATACCGGGCATAAACCGGTCCGCGCTGTGATTGGAAGTAGGGCCCGTTCGCCCCGCCCGTCTGTGGCCCCTCGTCCCAGACCAGACCCAGCCACCGCAGGTCGTCCTCGAGTGCCCGTGCATAGCGCTCATGCCCCCGCACGGCATCGGTATCCTCGATCCGGAGCAGAAACACGCCTCGGCGACTTCGGGCCAACAGAAAATTGAACAACGCTGTGCGAATATTGCCCAGGTGCAAAAGCCCAGTAGGGCTCGGTGCGAACCGGGTCTTGAAAGAAGTGCCGTTCATCCTAGAGGGAATGGTAACGAAGCATTGCCTGGATTAAAATACGCACTCGTCGAAAGGGGCGGGCAATTGTCAAAAAGGACAACCCTTTCGATCGTCCGGCTATCTTCTTCGAAAAATAAACGAGTGGTAATCATATTATGAAACGGGTACGCATGCTGACAAGCTACGGCGCGATCATCCTTGAACTTGACGAGCAAAGGGCGCCCAAGTCCGCGGCGAATTTCCTCGCCTATGTCCGCGAAGGGTTTTTCGATGGAACCCTGTTTCACCGTGTCATCGACAATTTCATGATCCAGGGCGGCGGGTTCAACACCGGCATGACGCAAAAGGCCACGCACGCACCGATCGAAAACGAAGCCATGAACGGATTGCGCAACGAGCGCGGCACCGTGGCCATGGCGCGCACGAGCGATCCGCATTCCGCCACCAGCCAGTTCTTCATCAACGTGGTCGACAACGATTTCCTGAACTACACGGCACCCAGCCCTGCGGGCTGGGGCTACTGCGTATTCGGGAAGGTCACCGACGGCATGACCGTGGTGGACCGGATCAAGGGTGTCCCCACCGGCAGCAGAGGCGGCCACAAGAACGTGCCGCTCACCGAAGTCATTATTGAGAGCGTATCCGAGATCGAATAACCCTGGCGGCGCGGTCTCTTCGCATAATCCACCACATGGCCACCTTGTTCATTTCCGATCTGCACCTCAGCGCGGAGCGGCCGGCCATCATCGATCTTTTCCTGCGATTCCTGCGTGAACGCGGCGCGGGCAGCGATGCGCTCTATATCCTGGGCGACCTGTTCGAGTACTGGATCGGCGACGATGCTGCCGGCTACAGCGGCTATCTGCCGGTGATGGACGGCCTGCGGTCATTGACCAGCGCCGGAACGCCGGTGTACCTGATGCATGGCAACCGGGATTTCCTGCTGGCCGGCGGATTCGAGCAGGCCACGGGCGCACGCCTGCTGCCAGAGCCGGCGTTAATCGACCTGTACGGCGAAGCGGTGCTGCTGATGCACGGCGACACCTTGTGCACCGACGACATCGAATACCAGAGGTTTCGCGCCACGGTGCGCGATCCTGCATGGATTGCCCAGTTCGTCGCAAAGAGCCTGGAGGAACGCCAGGCCATCGTCCGCAACCTGCGCGAAACCAGCAAGGCCGCGACGGCCGCAAAGAAACCGGAAATCATGGACGTGAACCAGAACGCGGTCGAATCGGTTATGACCGCGCACCGCATCGTCAGGCTGATTCACGGCCATACCCATAGACCGTCAATGCATGAGTTCCCGCTGAACGGGAAGACTGCGCACCGCACGGTCCTGGGAGACTGGTACGACCAGGGCAGCGTTCTGGTCTGCACGCCGGAATCCTGCGTCCTTGAACAGCTGGGCTGATGCCGGCAGTCGGCGGACTCGCCGGGATCCGCCAACAAATCCGGACGGCGAGCGCGCTTCCGATACACCGCGATCCGCTTGCGGATTTTCCTCAAGGACCGGCGCCGCCGGCCATCTGCCCGACACTGTAGCGCCGGTAATGGGACGGAAGCGCAAAAAGGCTGGACGCCACAGGCACTGCGGTCCGGAAGTTCAGCAGCTGTCGAGAAGCGCCGGCGTCATCCCTCTGCCTCACCGGGAATCCTAAATCGAGATAGCGGGCCGGCCTGAATATGTAGTTCGACAGGTCGCACACCGAACGCATCGACCGCGGAGTCCTGGCTTCGGTGATGGCCTGCTCGCCTGCCAGGACCCGCTGGTATTCACGCAGCGCCGCCACGGCATCCGGCAGAAGGCCGGCGGCGGCATAGACGTCGAAACAGCGCTTGCCGTTAGTGAAAAACGTGTAGTGCACGACTCTCTTCCCTGCGACCGCCGGGAAGTCGCGCCGGTCCTTCACAACCCGCTGCCGGAATCTGGCCGGCCGGGGGAATGCGATCTTTTCCGGCGTGATCACCAGGATTGTCCGATCCGACCGGCTTACGCTGTAGACGGTGCGCGTCGCCCGGTTCAGAAGGATGAAGCCGCCGCCATCTGCGCCGTTATCCATGCGAAGATACTGCGGCGTAATCAACATGCGCGCCTCGTACGGGGCGCCGCCTGTGTCCCGTTCCGAAAACGTCAGTATGGTCGCCGACTGGGTGGCAGTCACCGCGCGTGCGATGCCGGGTCCCAGTACGATGGCGAGCGCCAAAACGCCGCTCCGGACAATATGCCTGACCGACATGAGTATGTGTTCCTCTATTCCCGCAACGCCAATTTCAGCCCCAGCACGAGGTCGGTCACGTTGGTCCCCGTCGGGCCGGTGTACAGCAGGTCTGCGCTGGCATCCAGGAAGCTGCCGGCATCGGCGCTGCTGATCGCCGTTTCCTCGTCCAGGCCGGCTGCACGTCCACGATCTACGGTGCCGCCATCCACCAGCGCTCCGGCATCGATGCCCGGTCCGTCGCTGCCGTCGGTGCCGGCGGCAAGCAGCAGCGCATCGCCATGGCCGCGCAGTCGCGTCGCCGCCGCCAGCGCCAGGCTCTGATTGCGCCCTCCCCGGCCCGGGTGCGGCGGCAGCCGCACGCCGGTCTCGCCACCCCATACGTGCAAGGTCATGCCGGAACTGCCGAGAAGTTCACGCGCGATCCGCCGTCCGTTCTCGGCGGCATCGCCCCGGATCGCCGGAGCATGCACGATAGCCCGATAACCCAGCCCGCGTGCCGCGTCGGCAGCCGCCTGCATGGCATCCTCAAGCGTGGCGACGATATGGTATCTGACGTTTCCGAACACCGACGGTTCCGGATCCGCTGGCTGCCCGACATGTTCGATCAGCGCACGCAGCAACGGTGGAAAATCCTCCGGCAACGCCATCACCGGGCGCACATCGTTCACCAGCAGCCCGGAACCGATCGTCGCGGCGTCATTGCCTGGCACGTCCGAAATCGCAAGGCATAGCACTGGCCGCGGTGCCAGCAGGCCAGCAAGTCTTCCGCCCTTGATCAGCGACAGGCGCTTGCGCACGGCATTGATGGCGGCAATATCGAGTCCCGATGCAAGCAGCCATTCGTTTATTGCCCGCAGTTCGATGAGGCCAATCCCGCACGTCGGGCACTCCGCCAGCACCGATGCTCCGCCCGAAAGCAGCACCAGCACGCTGGCTTCGCGGGGCAGGCGCCCAATATAGTCGAGCAGGCCCGAGCCCGCCTCGATGCTGCGGATATCCGGCAGCGGGTGGCCCGCCTCGAGCACCGGCCAGGGCAGAACCTCCGCATGACCGTGCTTGGTGACCACCCAGGCGTCGCCGACCGCCGCGCCCAGCACCTCGCCCGCGGCACGCGCCATCGGACAGGCGGCCTTGCCGAGGGCGATGATGCAAACGGGACCAGTCAGCGGATGCGCACGCAGGAATGCCTCGACCCGGCTAGCGCCATGGACCGCCGCCAGCGCCGAATGAAAAATGCTCAGCAGATGGTCGCGCGGGCCACGGTATCGCGGTGCTCCGGACATCGTCGGTCCGCCGCGAACTACGAGCGGCGCGCGGCGCCGACGCCACGCAGCCGCGCTTCCATCAGTCCGACAAGGGCGCTCGCGGTACCGGATCCACCCAGCCGCAGATGCTCGATGGCCTGCCGCCGGTCCTCCTCCGGCCGAGTCTGGCTGGGCTTGAACTTTCCCGGTATGTCGGTGATCCCGATCTCGAAACCGACGATCTCGGCGAGCAGCCGATCAGGCTCTGTTTCGGGCAGACCAGGTTTCCATGGCTGCACACGGCGCGACTCGTGTTCGGTGATGAGCTGCTCAAGCATGGAGCGAACGGTCGGAGCATGATCGATGATCCGGCCCTCGCCATACACATGGACCGCGGCGCAGTTCCAGATCGGCACACCGAAGGACCGATACCCCGGGGGCAACACATATGCATGCGGTCCCTGGAATGTTACACGGACCGGATTGCCGCGCACCATATGCCCGAGCAGCCGGCCGTTGGCTTCCCCGGTGACGTCGCGCAGGAAGGGAATATGGCACGCGGCCGGGCACGCCGTCACAGACCGAAGCGGTGGTTGCAAATGGAATTGCCCAGGCATTCGCGCCCGTCTTCCCGGAAATGCGCCGGAACATACATAGTGCTGTCCTCTCCCGACCCGCTACCGGTCGGCCCTATTTCAGACCGCGCTCCAGGTCCTCCTTGAGATCTTCCACATCCTCAAGTCCTACGGAAATGCGCACCAGGCCGTCGCTGATACCGGCCTGGGCGCGTTCCTCGGGCGTCAGCCGTCCATGGGTCGTGGTCGCCGGATGGGTGACGGTGGACTTGGTGTCGCCGAGATTGGCGGTGATCGAAATGATGCGCAATGCGTCGATGAGCTTCCAGGCTGCCGCCTTCCCCCCTTCCAGCTCGAAGGAGATCAGCCCGCCGAAATCCGATTGCTGGCGCTGCGCCAGAACGTGCTGCGGATGCGACGGCAGACCCGGGAAAAAAACGCGCCCGATACCGGGCTGGTGCGACAGCCACTGCGCGAGCACGTTGGCATTCGCACTGTGCGCCTTCATACGCAGCCCCAGGGTCTCCAGGCCCTTGAGGAACACCCAGGCGTTGAACGGACTCATGCTCGGACCGGCGGTGCGAAGAAAGCCGAACACCTCCTTGCCAACGCGTTCGCGGTCCCCAACCACGGCGCCGCCGAGGCAGCGGCCCTGCCCGTCGATATACTTGGTAGCCGAATGAATCACAATGTCGGCGCCGAGCAGAAGCGGGCGCTGCAGCGCCGGTGTGCAGAAGCAGTTATCGACCACCAGCAGGCAGCCGTGCTCGTGCGCCAACCGCGCCAGCGCCTCGATGTCCGCCACTTCCGTGAGTGGGTTGGACGGCGTCTCGAGAAAAAGCAGGCGGGTATTTTTCCGGATCGCACGCTCCCATTCCCCGATGTCGGTGAGCGACACGAAACTCGTCTCGACGCCGAAACGCCCAAGATAGTTTCTGAACAGAACCACGCTCGTTCCGAAGATGCTGCGCGAGGCAACCATGTGGTCGCCCGCCTTCAGCAGGGCCGCACAGGTCGCCAGAATTGCCGACATGCCCGAGGCGGTGGCGACACAGGCCTCGCCACCCTCGAGCGCCGCCAGCCGCTGTTCGAACATGCGTACGGTCGGATTGGTGAAACGCGAATAGATATTTCCGGGGCTCTCTCCGGAAAATCGCGCGGCCGCCTCGGCCGCACTCGAGAAAACGAAACTCGAGGTCGGAAAAATGGGCTCGGAGTGTTCCCCCTCGCTCGTATGTATCTGGCCAGACCGTACGGCGCGCGTGTCGAAACGCCAATTCTCGCGATCATCCTGGGACATGCCCGCACCTCGTCTTCAAGTTCTGTTGGGTCCGGCAGCGACGGTCGGGGAGCGGGAACGGAAAACCCGCTTGCGCACAGCAGAAGCGGGTTCGTCTCGCTTTAGCGGTATTTTTACCGCGCCCGCAAGCTGAAGCTCAAATCGGCGCCGTTATCGAAAACATTATCCCAGTACAGGCGCTTGGTCAATCGGAAGTCGCGCGCCCCGCCCCGGAAGGACCGGCACGCCGGCTGTCGCTCCCGGTGGCCGGCAATCCCTCAGGGATAGGTATGCAGCTCCGGAGTTGCGAGCGCGGTCGGTACATCCGTGGAGCGCTTGGAGTCGCAGCGCGTGCGCTCGAGTCGATCCAGGTAGTCCTGGCTTACGTCACCGGTAATATACTCGCCGCTGAAGCACGAGGTATCGAACTGGGTGATTCGCGGATTGCCCTCATGGGCGGCCGCGATAAGGTCATCCAAGTCCTGAAAAATCAACCGGTCGGCGCCGATGACAGCCGCGATCTGCGACTCGTCGCGCCCGTTCGCTACCAACTCGTGCACCGACGGCATGTCGATTCCGTACACGTTCGGATAGCGCACCGGTGGCGCAGCCGAGGCGAAGTACACCTTGCTGGCACCCGCCTCGCGCGCCATCTGTATGATCTGCTTCGACGTCGTTCCGCGCACGATGGAATCGTCCACCAGCAAGACATTTTTGCCGCGGAACTCGAGATCGATGGCGTTCAGCTTCTGCCGCACCGACTTCCTGCGCTGCGCCTGGCCGGGCATGATGAACGTCCTTCCGATGTAGCGGTTCTTGATGAACCCCTCGCGGTACTTGAGATCCATCGCGTAGGCCATCTGCAGCGCTGCCGTGCGACTGGTGTCGGGAATCGGTATCACCACGTCTATGTCGTGATTGGGCCACTCGCGCAGTATCTTGCGCGCCAGCTTCTCCCCCATGCGCAACCGCGTCCGGTAGACCGAGATCCCGTCCATGATCGAATCGGGACGCGCCATGTAGACATGCTCGAAGATGCACGGGACGTGACGCGGATTCTCGGCGCATTGCTGGGCGTGCACCTCTCCGTTGAGATCGACGAATAGAGCTTCGCCGGGCTCAATGTCGCGCACCAGATCGTAGCCCAGCACGTTGAGCGCAACGCTTTCCGAGGCAATCAAATGCTCGGGCCCCTCGTCGGTCTCGCGCTTGCCGTACACCAGCGGCCGGATGCCAAACGGGTCGCGGAACGCCAGGATGCCGTAGCCAACGATCAGCAGGGTAACGGCGTAGGAACCGCGGCAGCGTCTATGGACTGCGGCGACCGCGCGGAATATGTGGTCCGGCGTGAGTTGCAGGTTGGCCTGCGCCTCGAGTTCATGGGCAAACACATTGAGCAGGATTTCGGAATCGGAACTGGTATTGATATGCCGCAGATCCTCGCGGAACAATTCGTCCTTGAGCTGCGCGGCGTTGGTGAGGTTCCCGTTATGGGCAAGCGCCAGTCCGAATGGGGAGTTCACGTAGAATGGCTGCGCCTCGGCAGCGGAATCCCGGCCCGCTGTGGGATAGCGCACATGCCCGAGCCCGAGGTTCCCCTTGAGTTCGCGCATGTGATGTGCTTGAAACACGTCACGCACCAGGCCATTGTCCTTGCGCAAGTGAACGCGCTGGCCATCGCTGGTAAGGATTCCCGCCGCATCCTGGCCGCGGTGCTGCAGCACCATCAGGCCATCGTAGATTGACTGATTTACCGGGCCCTTGGCCAGGATGCCGATGATACCGCACATAGGGAAAACCCTCCGACGCGTGAGCGGATCGAACCATTGCCGCGGGCCGCTAGAAAAGCGGCGGCGTCACCAGCACCCGGGCCGGAGCCTGAATGCGGAAGATCAGCACAGCGAGTGCAAAGCAAACGCGTATTTTGCGATTTAAGATGTCAAAAGTCCATGCAAGACTGGCAGGTCACGTAAAGCGGAACTGGTGTGCCACTTTCTCCGGCAGCATGCCACGCACCGTGAGCGCTGCGGATTCGAAGTAGGGCACCAGGGCCGAGTCGCGCCACCAGGATTTCTGCGGAAATGCGGTCAGCCCGGCAAGCAGCACCAGGACCACCACCACGACCGCACCACGGAAGGCACCGAGCATTCCGCCGAACAGACGCCCGGCAACCCCCGGCATCGACGCGAAAAACAGCAGCCGCAGCACCAACGCGGCCAGCGTTACCGCGATGAACACCGCGGCAAACAGCAGGGCGAAGGCCACCACCTGGCGCAGCATCACACTCCCAACCCACGGAAACCAGCCGCCGATGCTGTCTGAGAACAGGTACGCGACGGAAATCGAAACGATCCAGGTCACGAGCGAGATTAGCTCGCGCAGCGCGCCGCGCAATACCCCGATCCCGGCGAAAAGCAGGACCATGATCGCGATGATGAAGTCGAGCTGACTCATAAAAGCGAAGTTCGATGCCAGAACATGCTGCAATCAGGGATAGATCAGCACCACGCCCTTGATGCCCGTCTGGCGGGCAATATGGGCCTCCAATATCCCCGCCTCTCTGCGGCTTCTGACCGGACCCACCCGCACGCGAACGCCCCGACGGTGTCCGATCCGCACGTCATCCAGCTCCGCTCTGAATCCTTTGTGCTCAAGGGCCTGCCTGACACGCAGGGCATTTTGACGGCGCGAAAACGCGCCGAGCTGTACGATCCAGCCGCGCGCGACGTGCACGGCGGAATGCACCGGCGCGCGGCGCCGCACGCGCACCGGCACCGCTTTCGGTCTGGGTCGGGGCACCGCTTCGGGTAGTGCTGCGGCTGCCTGAGGCTGGGACGGTGCCGGTGCCGCGGGTGCCATCGGCGCCGCGGCTGCGGCCGGAGGAGGCACGTTTCCGCCCGGCGTCATCGGCAGCGGCGGCGCAGACGGCGGCACCGCAATCGTTCCCGAGGGTGCAGCTGCCGATACCGAGGGTACAGGCTGCGACTTGGATTCGCGGTTCCTGAGAATCAGCGGGATCAGAAGTACCGCCAGCGCTACCAGAACGACTGCGCCTATGATCCGGTGTTTGGGATTGAAATGATGGCTGGTATCTTCTGGCTCGGCCAAGGTGCCTCCCTTCAGGAACCGTTTAGACCATGCATTGACGGGACCGCGCGTAGTATAGCACCCACCGTATGAAACGATCCAAAGACCACGATGCGGTCTGCAGGTCCGGCCTGCCGAAGCGCTTCCGAATAGGCGGCGGCGACATCCGGATGCAGGGTAGCCGGTGTGCCAATTCCAGCCGCGGACAGCGCCGCATGCAGCTGTTCGGCGCTGGCGCCGCGCGGTGTGTCGAGCGTCGCCAGATGCCAGGCATCGACCACGGCGCTCGCTTCGGCCAGAACGTCTGCCATGGGTTTGTCCTTGAGCATTCCGACTACGGCCAGGGTCTTGCCGGTCACCTTCTGTGTGGCCAGGGTTGCAGCCAGTGATCGCGCCGCCTGCGCGTTGTGCGCGACATCCAGAACCCGAACCGGCACGCCGGACAGCGTCTGGAACCGGCCCGGCAGCACCGCTTCCTGCAGGCCCGCACGGACATCCGCCTGACTTGCCGTAAAGCGCGGCGCCAGCAGTTCCAGCGCCATCAGCACGCTCGAGGCATTGTAAAGCTGGTAGTCGCCGCGCATTGCCGGATAAGGCAGCGCCGCACGCATGCGCCCCGTCCCGCAATTCGGGCATCGCCAAGTCCACCCGGTCGCACCGCGCTCAAATCCGAAATCCCGCCCCACCAGCCGAAGATCGGCACCGATGGCCGCGGCACGTTCCTCGATCGTTGTCGGCGGCGCCGGGTCGCCGCATACCGCAGGCTGGCCGGCACGGAAAATTCCCGCCTTTTCTCGTCCGATCGATTCGCGGTCGGGGCCGAGCCAGTCGGTATGGTCGATGCCGATCGAACTGATCACGGCAACATCAGCGTCCCAAAGGTTCACAGCGTCCAGCCGCCCCCCCAGACCCACCTCGAGAACCGCGATGTCGACATGCTGCGAGCGCAGCAGTTCGGCGGCGGCAAGCGTGCCGAATTCGAAATAGGTCAGCTTGGTGCGCCCGCGCTGCGCTTCTACCCGCTCGAAGGCAGAACACAGCTCGGCGTCGCTCGCCGCAATTCGCGCCGTGCGAACACGCTCGTTGTAATCCAGAAGGTGCGGCGAGGTATAGGCGCCGACACGATAGCCGGCTTCGTGCAGAATCGCCTCCAGCATCGCGACCGTCGAACCCTTGCCGTTGGTGCCAGCAACGGTCACCACCGGAAACGGCAGGCGTTCGAGTCCCATGCGCACCGCGACTTCTCGCACCCGATCCAGGCCGAGATCGATCACGCGGGGATGGAGCGTCTCCATCCACGCAAGCCAGCTTGCCAGGGAGTCTGGCGTGCGCGACCCGGGATTCACGCGGCTGGAAACTGGCTCTTCGACCTCGCGTCCATGAACAGCGACAGCAGCACTGACAGTCTGTCGCGCATTTCACGCCGGTCGACGATCATGTCAATGGCGCCATGGTCGAGCAGAAACTCCGAACGCTGGAATCCCGCGGGCAGGGTTTCGCGCACCGTCTGCTCGATCACGCGCGGACCGGCAAATCCGATAAGCGCCTTGGGCTCAGCCACGATAATATCCCCGAGCATTGCGAAGCTCGCGGAAACGCCGCCCATTGTCGGGTCGGTCAGTACCGATATGAAAGGCAGTGCCTGCTCACCCATGCGGGTGAGCGCAGCACTGGTCTTGGCCATCTGCATCAGCGAAAGCAGCGCCTCCTGCATGCGCGCGCCGCCGCTCGCCGAAAAGCAGACCAATGGCATGGCATGTTCGATGCAGGCATTGACACCCCGCACAAACCGCTCACCGACCACCGAACCCATCGAACCGCCCATGAAACTGAACTCGAACGCCGCCGCAACAAGCGGCGCACCAAGCAATTTTCCCTGGAGCACCACCAGCGCATCCTGCTCGCCGGTCGTCTTCTGCGCTTCGTCGAGGCGGTCTCGGTAGCGCTTGCTGTCCTTGAACTTCAGCGCATCGACAGGACGCAGGTTCGTCCCGATCTCCACGCGCGGCTCCTTGTCCAGAAACTGATCGAGCCGCCGGCGCGCACCGATGCGCATGTGATAGTCGCATTTCGGGCAGACGTCCATGTTGCTCTCGATCTCGGCGCTGTAGAGCACTGCGTTGCAGCCGGGGCATTTGCGCCACAGTCCTTCAGGCACGGCCTTCCTGCCGGCGCTGCTGCTTTTGATCTTGGGTGGCAGCAGCTTGTCGAACCAGCTCATGCCCGCACCCCCGAAGTCGATCCGCTCGCAGATGCGGTCGCACCGTCCATCGCCGCGCGCAGCTGCGCGACAAACGCCGCCGCTTCCGTCGCAATGCGGTCGGGCTGGGACGCGAGCGCGGCGATACGCCCCACCAGTGCGCTGCCGACGATCACGGCGTCAGCGACCCCGGCGACCTTCGCGGCTGCGTCGGGACTGCTGATACCGAAACCGACGCCAACCGGCAAATGCGTCTGGGCGCGGATCAGTCTCAGCTTCTGCGCAACCTCGGTCAGGTCGAAATTAGCGGCACCGGTGACGCCGCGGAGCGAGACATAATAGACGAACCCGCCGGCCAGCTGCACGATCCGCCGTATGCGTTCGGCATCGCTGGTCGGCGCAAGCAGAAATACCGGGTCGATGCCGCGCGACCTGAGGGCGGTGACGAGCTCCTGCCCTTCCTCCGGAGGAAGATCCACGGTCAGGACCCCGTCCACGCCAGCCTCATGCGCGCCAGCCGCGAAACGATCGTACCCCATGGCTTCGACCGGATTGAGATAACCCATCAGCACGACCGGGGTATGCGGGTCTTCAGAGCGGAACTCGCGCACCATCGCCAGCACACCGGCAAGACTCATGTGGTGGGCCAGGGCACGCTCGCTCGCCTTCTGGATCACCGGACCATCGGCCATAGGATCGGAAAATGGAACACCAAGCTCGATAATGTCGGCGCCAGCCTCGGCCAGGGCATGCATGAGTGGCACCGTAATCCTCGGCTCCGGATCACCGGCGGTGATGAACGGAATGAGTGCCGTCCGGCCGCGGACCTTAAGCGCCTTGAATCGATCTGCCAGCCGGTTCGTCACAGGGTTATGCCCTCACGTGCCGCGATCGTATGCACATCCTTGTCGCCGCGCCCGGACAGGTTCACGACGATGCACGCATCCCGGCCCAGTTCACGGGCGAGACGCCCGGAATAGGCGATTGCATGGCTCGATTCGAGGGCCGGCATGATGCCTTCAATCCGCGTCAGCAGGTGGAAGGCCTCGAGGGCCTCGTCATCGGTCACCGCCACGTACCGCGCCCGCCCCGAATCCTTGAGCCAGGCATGTTCCGGGCCAACCCCGGGATAGTCAAGGCCGGCGGAAATCGAATGGGTCTCGATGATCTGGCCGTCGTCGGTTTCCATCAGGTAGGTGCGGTTGCCGTGCAGAACTCCGGGCCGTCCTGCCGACAGCGATGCCGCGTGTTGCCCGGTGGCGAGCCCCCTGCCCGCAGCCTCGACGCCAAACAGCGCAACCGCGGGATCATCGAGAAACGGGTAGAACAGGCCCATGGCATTCGATCCGCCACCCACACAGGCGACCAGCGCATCCGGCAGACGCCCTTCGAATTCCATAATCTGGTAGCGCACCTCTTTTCCGATCACAGCCTGGAAATCGCGCACCATGGCCGGATACGGGTGGGGGCCCGCCACGGTGCCGATGATGTAGAACGTGTTCTCGATGTTGGTGACCCAGTCGCGCATGGCTTCGTTCAGCGCGTCCTTGAGGGTCCGCGAACCGGACGTCACGGGCACGACTTTCGCGCCGAGCAGCTTCATGCGGAATACGTTGATGGCCTGCCGCTGGATGTCTTCGGCGCCCATGTAGATGACACATTCAAGACCGAGGCGTGCGGCAACGGTAGCCGTTGCGACGCCATGCTGTCCGGCACCAGTCTCGGCTATGACACGCGTCTTCCCCATGCGCTTCGCCAGCAGCGCCTGGCCCACGGTGTTGTTGATCTTGTGCGCGCCGGTGTGATTGAGGTCTTCGCGCTTCAGATATATGCGCGCACCGCCGAATTTCTCCGTAAGGCGCCGTGCCGGATACAGCGGCGACGGGCGTCCGACGTAGAGACGCAGATCCTCGCTGAACTCCTCCTGAAAAGCACTGTCCTGGCGCAGGCGCTCATAGATTTCCTGCAGCTCGAGTAACGGCCGCATCAGCGTTTCCGAAACGAACCGTCCACCATACCTACCGAAGTGCCCACCTTCATCGGGCAGTGCATAACCCATTTTAACGTGCTCCACCTGAAGCGATCGTGACACTTCGCATGAACGCGTCGATCCTGGCCGCATCCTTGATCCCCTTGCTGCACTCCACTCCGCTGCTCACGTCCACCGCAAACGGCCGGACTTCGCGGATGGCCTCGGCGACATTCTCGGAGGTCAGCCCGCCGGCCAGAATTAGGCGCCGGCCAAGTCCCTGCGGCAACCACCGCCAGTCGAAGCGGCGACCGATGCCGCCGGCCGCTTCCGGGCTGTAGGCATCAAAAACGAGCGCCAAAGCGTCCTGGTACAGGCGCAGCGCGCGCTGTGGCTCCGAGCCGTCTCGCATATGAACCGCCTTGAGATACGGCCGCCCGTACTGCCGGCACTCTCCCGGGTCCTCCTGGCCGTGAAATTGTAGCAAGCCCAGGGGCACTTCGGTGAGAACCTGGCGGATACGCTCTGCAGGAGCGTCCACGAACAACCCGACGATCGTCAGAAACGGGGGCAGAGCCAGAGCGATGGCACGCGCCTGCTGCGGCTCGATGAATCGCGGGCTCCGCTCCTCGAAGACGAATCCGATCGCATCGGCGCCAGCATCGGCCGCTGCCAAGGCATCTTCTAGGCGGGTTATCCCGCAAATCTTTACGCGTGTACGCATGCTTATCCAGACCCGACCGGCCAGCTTACCAGAGGCCCGAGATGGGCGGAAGCCGGGGAATTCCGTCATTCACCGGATATTCCACCGCCGTCAGATACAGGCCTTCGGCGGGAGCGGTAATGCCGCCAACGGTGCGGTCGCGCGCGTCCAGCACGTCGCACGCCCAGTGCTCCGGCCTCTCGCCGGCACCGATGGCCATCAGCACACCCGCGAGATTTCGCACCATATGGTGGAGAAAGGCGTTGGCCGTCACGGTCATGATCACAAGATCGCCGCGGCGCTCAAAGTCGAGACGGCGCAGTTCCCGCACCGGAGACTTTGCCTGACACTGGACGGCCCGATACGACGAGAAATCGTGGGTGCCGATGAGTTGCCCCGCAGCCGACTGCATGCGCGCCACGTCAAGCGGCCGATATTCGTGGCTCACGCGCCGGGCCAGGAAGCTTGGCCGCACGCTGCGATTAAGTATCACGTACCGGTATTCGCGTCCGGTAGCGGAGAAGCGTGCATGAAAACCAGGCGCAACCTCCGCGGCCCAAAGCAGTGCGATTTCCGGGGGAAGATTGCTGTTGGCTCCGCGCAGCCAGGCATGACCGCTGCGCGCCGCATTCGAATCGAAGTGAATCACCTGTGCGCAGGCATGCACCCCGGCATCGGTTCGTCCGGCTACGGTTGCGCGGATCGGTTCGTTTGCGACCCGCCCGAGCGCCTCCTCCACACAGCCCTGGACGGTGCGTGCGCCTTCCTGCCGCTGCCAGCCGCAGAAACCCGAGCCGTCATATTCGATGATCGCCGCCATCCGCATAGGCGGGGTATTCTACACGCATTCGCTGCCACGCCCGGACGATGCGCTCCACGGCAGACATGCGCCTGGATACGCTGCACCGGATCCCTCATCCGGTCTGCGTCTCGATGTCAGTGACTTCCTGGTACCCGCGCGGCAGACGACTCCCTCGCAACGCGCGCTCGCCGATGTATTGATCGATTTGCTTGCCGGCATGCAGCACCAGCTCGCCCTTGTCTGTACGCAGAACCAGGGACTGGCCTTCCCGGAAAACGGCAACGCCTGCGAGATACTCCTCACGCTTGGCGACCCTGGAAGCGGGGATATTGAGCATCCTCTCGCCCTTGCCCTTCTCCATGCGCGGCAACTCGGCCGCCAGGAACACCAGGATATTGCCCTTGTTGGTGACGGCCGCGAGCCAGTCGTCCTCCACGCCCGATACTCGCTGTGGCGGCAATGCCTTCGAACCCTTGGGCACCTTGAGCACCGCCTTGCCGGCGCGGCGGTCGGTGACCAGATCGCCGAGGCTGCAGACGAAACCGTAGCCGGCGTCCGAGGCAACCAGATAGAGGTCTTCCGGCGCACCCATCATGACACCTGCCCAGGTGGCCCCGGGCGGGGGATTGAGGCTCGAAGCCAGGGGTTCTCCGTGACCGCGCGCCGACGGCAGCTTGTGCGCCGGCAGCGTATACGAGCGTCCGGTGGAATCGAGAAACACGACGATCTGGTTGCTCTTTCCACGTGCAGACTGCAGGAACCGGTCCCCGGTCTTGTAGTCAAGCGCACGGGCATCGACCTCGTGGCCCTTGGCGGCACGCACCCATCCCTTTTCCGAAAGCACCACGGTAATGGATTCGGTCGGAAGCAGCTGCGCCACGTCAATCGCCTTGGCCTCGCCGCGCTCGACCAGGGGCGACCGGCGCGGATCCCCGAATTCCTCGGCGTCGGAGATGATTTCATCACGCACCTTGTCCCGGAGCTTGTGATTCGACCTGAGAATCGACTCGATCTCCTCACGCTCCGTCTTGAGCTCTTTCTGCTCGCCGCGGATCTTCATCTCTTCGAGCTTGGCAAGATGGCGCAGCCGGGTCTCGAGGATCGCTTCGGCCTGGATGTCGGACAGACTGAAGCGCTTTATCAGCACCGGCTTGGGATCTTCTTCGGCGCGGATGATGCGGATTACCTCGTCAAGATTGAGATAGGCGGTCAACAGGCCATCCAGTATATGGAGGCGTGCGGTGACCTTGTCCAGACGGTGCTGCAGGCGACGGCGCACAGTCCCGATGCGGAAAGTCAGCCACTCGCCGAGCAGTTCCTTGAGGCTGAATACATGCGGCCGCCCGTCGAGGCCGATCATGTTGAGGTTCACCCGGTATGAGTGCTCCAGATCGGTGGTCGCAAACAGATGGTCCATTAGCTCGGCCGGATCCATCCGCCCGCTGCGCGGAACGATCACGAGCCGGATGGGATTTTCGTGGTCGGACTCATCGCGCAGGTCTTCGACCATGGGCAGCTTCTTCTGCTGCATCTGCTGCGCGATCTGTTCCAGGACCTTGGCCGGGGAGACCTGGCACGGCAGGGCGCTGATGACGATATTCCCGTCTTCGCGCTGCCACTTTGCCCGCGCCCTGATCGACCCCGTGCCGCTGTTGTACATGGCCCGGATCTCAGCCTTGGGCGTGACGATCTCGGCCTCAGTGGGATAGTCCGGACCCTGGATATGCTTCATCAGCTCGCCCGTGGTCGAATCTGGCTTCTCGAGCAGGCGGACGCAGGCGGCCGCCACTTCGCGGACGTTATGCGGCGGAATGTCCGTGGCCATACCGACGGCAATGCCGGTTGTACCGTTCAACAGCACATGCGGCAGACGCGCAGGCATGATTCTGGGCTCTTCCAGAGTGCCATCGAAGTTCGGCTGCCACTCGACCGTGCCCTGCTCGAGTTCCGACAACAGCACCTGGGCGAAGGGCGTCAGACGCGATTCCGTATAGCGCATGGCAGCGAACGATTTCGGGTCGTCGGGAGAGCCCCAGTTTCCCTGGCCATCGATGAGCGGATAGCGGTAGCTGAATGGCTGCGCCATCAGCACCATCGCCTCATAGCAGGCGGTATCGCCGTGCGGGTGGTACTTGCCGAGCACATCACCAACGGTGCGCGCCGATTTCTTGTACTTGGCAGCTGCAGAGAGCCCGAGCTCGGACATCGCATACACGATCCGTCGCTGTACCGGCTTCAGACCGTCGGCGATGTTCGGCAGCGCGCGATCGAGGACCACGTACATCGAGTAGTCCAGGTAGGCCTTTTCGGTGAACGTGGCCAGCGGCAGCCGCTCTACCTGCGCGATGCGCAGTCGCGCTTCGATGGCGGCGGCTTTGGCGCGCCTGGGGGCTTTGTCCTTCCCGGAATGTGGCTTTCCGGATGCTTTCTTGGTCATTCGTTACCTGGCCATGCTTGGGTAGTGTCGAAGGGCTCCTGTCCTGCCGGAGTCATGCCGACCCCGGCGCGGACCTGATCCGGCGGGCGCCGACCGAATGCAGCAATGCGAGGCAATGCCGGGGACTCAGGTCACTTCCGCCTTGTTGCCGTTTTTCTCCAGCCATTCCTTGCGGTCAGGAGCGCGTTTCTTGGCAAGCATCATGTCCATGATGCGGTTGGTGTCGTCGCCGGTCCTGATTTCCAGCTGCACCAGCCTGCGGGTGTTCGGATCCATGACAGTCTCACGCAACTGCATTGGATTCATTTCGCCGAGGCCCTTGAATCGCGTGATGGTGGGGCGCGCACGTGGATTTTCCTTCTGGATCCGTTCAAGGACCTGCCTGCGCTCGTCCGCATCGAGCGCGTAATACACCGACTGCCCGACATCGACACGGAACAGCGGCGGCATCGCCACATGCACGTGGCCGGCGGCCACCAGCGGCTTGAAGTGCCGCACGAACAGCGCGCACAGCAGCGTCGCGATATGCGCTCCGTCGCTATCGGCATCCGCCAGAATGCAAACCTTTCCGTAACGCAGGCCGCCGAGGTCGCTTGAACCCGGATCCACGCCGAGCGCCACCGCAATGTCATGCACTTCCTGAGAAGCAAGTACCTGTGCAGGATCCACCTCCCAGGTATTCAGTATCTTCCCGCGCAGCGGCATGATTGCCTGAAAGTTCCGGTCACGTGCCTGCTTGGCCGACCCTCCGGCGGAGTCGCCTTCGACCAGAAAAAGCTCAGTCATGGCCAGGTCTGTGGAGAGGCAGTCGGCGAGTTTGCCAGGCAGGGCCGGCCCGTTGCCGACTTTCTTGCGTTCGACCCGTTTTGCGGTGCGCTGCCGTTCCTGCGCCGAATCTATCGCGAGGTTGGCGATCCGCTGCGCGTCCGCGACATGCTGCATGAGCCATTGGGCGAACGCGTCCTTGACGACAGAGCCGACCAGGGCGGCGGCATCGCGCGAGGTCAGGCGCTCCTTGGTCTGCCCGGAGAATTGCGGATCACGCAGCTTGCAAGAAAGCACGTAGGCGGTCTGCCCCCAGACGTCCTCAGGCGCAAGCCGCACTCCGCGTGGCAGCAGATTGCGGAATTCGCAGAATTCGCGCAGCGCATCGGTCAGGCCCTGGCGGAAGCCGTTCACATGCGTTCCGTCCTGTGGAGTCGGAATCAGATTGACATAGCTGTCCATCAGGGGCCGGTCATTCTCCGGCACCCAGACGATCGCCCAGTCGAGTTCGGCGTCATTGTCCTTGAATTGGCCGACGAACGGTTCGGCCGGAATCAGTTCCTGCCCACCCGCTTCGCTGAGCAGGTAATCCCTCAGTCCGTCTTCGTAACACCACTGCTCGCTGTTCGCGGGATCGGACTCGTCGGAAAATGTGATCCTCAACCCGGGACACAGCACCGCCTTGGCACGTAACACGTGCTTGAGTTTCGGGACGTGAAACTTCGGGCTGTCGAAGAACCTTTCATCCGGCCAGAAGCGCACGGTGGTGCCAGTCGTGCGCGCACCTACCGATCCGGTCGCCTTCAACTCCGCGGTCTTTTGCCCATTGGCGAACGTCATCTTGTATTCCTTGCCTGAGCGCCGGACGTACACCTCGAGCTTCTTCGACAGGGCATTGACCACTGACACGCCAACACCATGCAATCCGCCGGAAAAATCATAGTTCCTGTTCGAGAACTTCCCGCCGGCATGCAGGCGTGTAAGAATCACCTCCACCCCTGAAACGCCTTCGCCTTTGTGCCTGTCCACCGGCATACCACGGCCGTCGTCAGTCACCGCCAGCGAGCCGTCGCTGTGCAGCACCACGTCTATGCGCTTAGCGTGACCGGAAATTGCCTCGTCCACCGAGTTGTCGATGACCTCCTGGGCAAGGTGATTCGGGCGCTGCGTATCAGTGTACATCCCGGGGCGCTTGCGCACGGGCTCGAGGCCGGTGAGTACCTCGATTGCAGACGCGTCGTAGGATTGGCTCATCGGACCGGAAGGGGTGTGCCGGAAGCGGAAACGCTGCCGAAATAAACGGAATGCCGCGGATGTATGCGCGACCGGTCTGCGACCAGCTGCCCGCATGCTCTAGGTACCACGATAAACAGCTTGGCTTCTGTCATTGGCGGCGCATTATAGCGTGCCGCGCACAAAGCGTCAGCCGGATAAATCGCGCGCGAGTGCTGCGCGCACCTCGTCCGGCAGCTTCTCGACGGAATGGGAGTAGGCGGGATGTTCGATGCCCATGGCTAGTGCCGCACCGGATTTCACGGCCTGCACCATGGCGGGATCGAGCTCGAAGCGCAGAAAATGAACGGATGAGGTCTTTTCCGATGTGGCACGTTCCAGATCCTCGTCGGCGATCGCCCAGACACGATCAAATCCCGCCACGCGCACCCAGACCCTGCGTTCGACGCCGATCATGCTTGCCAGCGCCGCCTGGCGCTCGTCTTCTCGCGCGTACTCGATCATGAAGGTGGCTTTCCAGTTGCGGCCGTCCGGAATTAGCGGATTATAGGTTGCAATCTCTTCCTCGATGCCCTGTGCCTCGAAAATCCGCTCGGCACGCAACATCTCCTGCACCTGGTAACGCATCGTGAGCGCGTCCTCGAAGTAAAGGGTCGCGTGCGGTCCGATCGGGACCCTGCGATTGAGTTTGTGCGCCATCACGGTGGCGCGAAAGTCGTTGCGCACCCGGTCGTACTGCTCCAAGGACAACAGACCCTCGCGGGTGAGTTTCTGCGTAGCAATGGTATCGGCGTCAGTCACGGGCACACCCTACGACTTGTGCTTCCCTTCCAGGGCAACGATAGGCTTGTCGGTGAACACATAATCGCGCAGCTCCTTGTCAAAAGCCGGATCGTGACGACGGATCCACTCCAGGATCATGGCCGCATGCTCCTTTTCCTCGTCACGATTGTGCGCGAGGATCGCGCGCAACTCCTTGTCCTTGCACGCGTCAACGCGCTGATTGTACCAATCAGCTGCTTCCAGTTCCTCCATCAGGGAAATGATCGCGCGATGCATGTCGCGCGTTTCCTCGCGCAACTCGGTTTCGTGATAGCCCTCGCTTGCCATATCATCTCCTCAGCTATTGAAGCCAATAGTTCACGCCGGTCATGCGGGCTGGCTGCTGCCTCGGACAAATGCCGCGCTCAGATCCCGTATGCTGCGCGCAGCAGAGACAGCGGGTGCTCCGGCGCCTTTCCGGTGGCGAGACCGTTTTCGATCTGATGCCCCGCCATGGGGCAATCGCTACTGAAGTGATCCGCCGCCGCCTGCCGCACGCGCTCGACCACCGGTCCTGCGATCTTCATCGAGCTTTCGTGGAACTCGCTCTTGACCGCATAGGTTCCATCGTGTCCGGAACAGCGCTCGATCGCATCGACCTGCGTCTGCGGCACCAGCTGCAGCAGATCGCGCGTCTTCATGCCGATGTTCTGCACCCGCAGATGACAGGCGACATGGTAGGAGATCCTGCCGAGCGGCTGCTTGAAATCGGTACGCAGCTTGCCGTCCTTGTGACGCAGCATCAGGTACTCGAAGGGATCGAAAATGGCAGCGCGCACCTTGGCGACGTCCGGATCCTCGGGAAACATCAGCGGCAGTTCCTGCTTAAACATCAACACACAGGAAGGCACCGGTGCGACGATGTCCCAGCCTTCGTCCACCAGGCGTGCCAATAGCGGAATATTGACCTCTTTGGCACGTTCCACTGCACCCAGATCACCGAGTTCAAGCTTCGGCATCCCGCAGCAGCGCTCCTTCTCGGCAACGGTGACCGGGATGCCGTTATGGCGAAACACCGCGACAAGATCATCATTCAGCCGTGGCTCATTGTAATTGCCGTAGCAGGTGGCGAACAGCGCCACGCGCCCGCGTGTGGCGGTAGTGGGCTCGGCCTGTGCCGCTACGGCGCTGTCATCGTGCCACCGCCTGAGGAAAGTATCGCTGTGATACGCCGGTACGGGAGCACGGGGATGGACATGCAGAGTCTTGTCGAGCACCTTGCGGAACAGACCGTTTCGATTCGCGGCGTTGACGAACTGCACGACCACGGGGATGCCTGCCAGACGTCCGACCGTATCGGTGCTTGTCAGGATGCGATCCCGCACTCGGGTATCACCCTTGCGGAACTTTACCGCCTTGGCGCGCAGCATCAGGTGCGGAAAGTCCAGGTTCCAGGGATGCGGCGGCACGTAGGGGCACTTGGTCATGTAGCACATGTCGCACAGATAGCAGTGGTCCGCAATCTGCCAGAACACGGACTTCGGGACACTATCGAGTTCCATCGTCTCGGAGGCATCGATGGCGTCAAACAGCGTCGGGAATGCCTGACACAGACTGAAGCAGCGGCGGCAACCATGGCAGATGTCGAAGACCCGCTCCATCTCCTTGATCAGGGCGCCTTCGTCGTAGAACTGGGGATTCTTCCAATCCAGCGGATGGCGTACCGGGGCTTCAAGATTCCCTTCGCGGCCACCCTGAGTGGTTACAGCCATAATCTGCCCTGCCCATGGTTGAACTGGCTCATGTAACGCATCGCGGCGCGTCGCCCGATCCCGGCGCCTGACAGCCCAGCCGACAACCGCGCCTGGGGACGGGGAAACCCGCCCCGCGGCGCTATTGATTACTTGCCGAGACTGTCCAGAGCTTTCTGAAAACGGTTGGCATGAGAGCGCTCGGCTTTGGCGAGGGTCTCGAACCAGTCCGCAATCTCGGTAAAGCCTTCCTCGCGTGCGGTTTTGGCCATGCCGGGATACATGTCGGTGTACTCATGGGTCTCGCCAGCGATGGCCGATTTCAGATTGTCGCCGGTGCTTCCGATCGGCAGGCCGGTGGCCGGATCACCCACAGCCTCCATGTACTCGAGATGCCCGTGCGCATGGCCGGTTTCCCCTTCGGCGGTGGAGCGGAATACGGCGGAGACATCGTTGAATCCTTCGACGTCTGCCTTGGAGGCGAAATACAGGTAGCGGCGGTTGGCTTGGGATTCGCCGGCGAAGGCGTACTTCAGATTCTCGTGGGTCTTGCTGCCCTTCAGACTTTTCATATTCAGGTCTCCATGTTGTCAGACTCTTCAAATAAGCGAATATGCTTATTTAGAATAAGTCTAAATCTATCCCACCAACCCTGTCAACGATCATACTAGGGTTGAAACACCTGACGAACCATGATCTCAGTCAAATCCTGGTGACGAGCAACCGCCCGGGGGCCAAACGGAAGCTCAACCCCTGGACCGGACCGCAATCATTGCGGTATCCGCGGCAGCGCGGACCCGCCGCACTGCCGGGATTCTGCGCTGGGGAAACGCCGGTTCGTGCGATCGGGCGTGCGCGGCCATCCGGGCGAGACGCCCTCGCCGGGTGGCCGTTTGGCAATGACGGCCTGACGCCGGTCCCGGAGTTGCGGAACCCCGATGATGGATCCGACCGCGGTTCGGTGGCTGACGGGTTCATCGGGTCGATCAGGTTCCACATGCTGCGGCTTGTCCGCGGCTTTCTATCACAATCCTGAGCACGATCTGCCCGCGATCACCGCAGGAAGGCCAGACTCGCGCCGCCACGCACCGCCAGTGCGTTCCCGTTCGGCCGGGTATGGTATTTCCGCATTCCGGAACCGGACTGGATCGCCGGGCCGCCGAACCGACACAGGTAGAATAAATGCCGGCGGACGGCACCTGCTCCGGCCGCAGACCGCATATGATGATATTGCTGTCCAATCCGGAAACCGGCCCCAGACAACCTGCCGTGATGCACGAAATGAAATAAAGGATTGGCGAACCGGATTATCTCATCTAATATTGATTAAAAGACATCGATATCTCGCCCCGACAACATCTTTTCAATTATTGATCAAAGGGATATGGCAACTCCGAATCCGGCAAACAGCTTGAGCGGCTTGGCGCTGAGGCTGGTGCGCGATGGGCTGTTAAGCGCGGGCGACGCAGAACGCCTGCAAAACGAGGCGGCTGTCAAAAAGCTTCCGTTCGTCTCTCAGCTCGTTGAAAGCAAAAAACTCAACAGTGCGGTCATCGCCCGCGCGGCATCCGAAGAATTCGGCATTCCCCTGTTCGAGATCAACGCTCTTGACCTGGAAACGGCACCAGTAAAACTGGTGGATGAAAAGATCATCCGGCGTCATCGCGTGCTGCCGATCTACAAGCGCGGCACCAAACTGTTCGTGGCGATCGCCGACCCCACGAACCTCCAGGCTCTGGACGAAATCAAATTTCATACCGGCCTCGGGGCAGAACCGATCCTGGTCGAGGAAACGAAGCTCGGCGCCGCCATCGACAAATGTCTGGAAGCAGCCGACACGACGCTGATGGATCTCGCCGGCGGCGACGACCTGGAGGGGCTCGAGATCTCCTCCGATGAGGACTCCAAGGCAAAAGGATCAACCAGCGACGAAAACGATGTCAATGACGCGCCGATCGTCAAGTTCGTGAACAAGGTGCTGATGGATGCAATCAATCACGGTGCTTCCGACATCCACATCGAACCTTACGAAAAGTCCTACCGTGTCCGCTTTCGCCAGGACGGGATGCTGCACGAGGTGGCCAGCCCGCCCCTGGCCCTGGCGGGCCGCATCGCGGCGCGCATCAAGATCCTGTCAAGACTCGACATAGCCGAGCGCCGCATCCCCCAGGACGGGCGCATGAAGCTGCGGATCTCCAAGAACCGCGCCATCGATTTCCGCGTAAGCACTCTGCCGACTCTGTTCGGCGAAAAACTGGTGATGCGCATCCTGGACCCGGCGTCCGCCACCCTTGGGGTCGAAAAGCTCGGTTTCGAACCGGCACAGAAGCAGCTGTTCCTGGAGGCCATCGAGCGCCCCTACGGCATGGTGCTCGTGACCGGGCCGACCGGAAGCGGCAAGACCGTCAGCCTGTACACCGCCGTCAACATCCTGAATACCCCCGACCGCAACATTTCCACCGCCGAAGATCCTGTGGAAATAAACCTTCCCGGGGTCAACCAAGTCAACGTCAGCGACAAGGCGGGGCTTACGTTCTCGACCGCCCTGCGTGCATTTCTGCGTCAGGATCCGGACGTGATCCTGGTAGGTGAGATTCGCGATCTTGAAACCGCCGAGATCGCCATCAAGGCGGCGCAGACCGGTCACATGGTGCTGTCTACCCTGCATACGAACGATGCACCGGCGACCCTGAGCCGGCTGGCCAATATGGGTGTAGCACCGTTCAACATCGCGTCGGCGGTAAACCTGATCGTGGCCCAGCGCCTTGCCCGGCGGCTGTGTCCGGCCTGCAAGAAACCACAGGACATTCCGGTACCGGCACTGCTCGAGGCAGGCTTCAATGAAAGCGAGGTCGCGGACCTTAAGCTGTATGGGCCCATAGGCTGCGACCAGTGCACCGATGGCTACAAGGGGCGGGTCGGCATTTATCAGGTCATGCCAGTGTCCGAGGAAATCGGTGCGATCATCATGCGCGGCGGGACTGCGCTCGACATCGAGGATCAGGCACGCAAGGATGGCATTCCCGACCTGCGCATGTCGGCTCTGAACAAGGTCCGCGACGGCGTCACCAGTCTTGCGGAAATCGAACGCGTAACCAACCAATAACCATCATGGCACAACCCGCGGCACAGACTGCCAAAACAAAGCTCAGCACCTTCAACTGGGAGGGCGTCGACAAGAAAGGGCGGCGTCTTAAGGGCGAAACCCAGGGCATCAGCGTGGCTTATGTGAACGCCGTTCTGCGCCGTCAGGGCATCAATCCCCTGAAAGTACGCAAACAGGCCTCGGCGCTGTTCAAACGCAAGCGCCGCATCACCCCGAAAGACGTGTCGATATTTACGCGCCAGTTCGCAACCATGATCCAGTCTGGCATACCGATCGTGCAGTCATTCGAGATCGTCGGGAAGGGTCATGACAATCCCAGCATGCAGGAACTTCTGGCATCGATCAGGCAGGACATAGAATCCGGCACGAACCTGAGCACCGCCCTCGGCAAGCATCCGCTTCAATTTGATGCTCTTTACTGCAACCTGGTCGCAGCAGGCGAACAGGCGGGCATTCTCGATACAATCCTAGAGAAGGTGGCCACTTACAAGGAAAAGGTCGAGGCAATCAAGGGCAAGATCAAATCGGCCCTGTTCTATCCATCCGCGGTAATCGTTGTGGCGTTCGTCATCACGGCGATTTTGATGATTTTCGTGATTCCCGAGTTCAGCAACCTGTTTAAGAGCTTCGGCGCCGAACTGCCCGCCCTGACCTTGCTTGTGATCCATATCTCCAACATCTTCCGGAGCTATTGGTGGGCGATTTTCGGCGGCCTGATTGGCGCGATATTTTTCTTTGGATATTCCTATAAACGCTCGGTGAAGATGCAGCACACCCTCGACCGCATGATCCTGCGGGCCCCGGTGGTCGGGCAGATTGTGAAGAAAGCAACCATAGCTCGCTTCGCCCGTACCCTAGCGACAATGTTCGCAGCCGGCGTTCCGCTGGTGGAAAGTCTTGAAGCGGTGGCCGGTGCCGCCGGCAATCGCGTGTATTATGACGGCATCGTGGATATCAAGGCCGAGGTCAGCACCGGCAGTCAGCTGCAGTCGTCTATGGAACACACCGGCCTGTTCCCGAACATGGTGATCCAGATGGTCGCCATCGGCGAGGAATCCGGCGAACTCGACGCCATGCTCGGGAAAGTTGCCGATTTCTATGAAGAGGAGGTCGACAACGCCGTCGACTCTCTCAGCAGTCTGATGGAACCCGTGATCATGGTGGTACTGGGTGTTATTGTCGGTACCCTTGTGATCGCCATGTACCTGCCCATATTCAAGCTCGCCTCGGTGGTATAAGGGCTCCGCCTGCACGGCCGGGCAGGTGACACGATGCTGCACATGTACCTGCAATCCTATTTCCAGGCCTACCCCGCGATGTGGATCGTGTTCGCGGGCGTGCTCGGACTGGTCATCGGAAGTTTTCTCAATGTCGTGATACACCGCCTGCCGGTCATGCTCACCCGCGGCTGGCGGCGTGAATGCCGGGAACTCCTGGGCGAGACGGCCGACGCACAGGACAATTCCCCATACAATCTGGTGTTCCCGGGTTCGCGCTGCCCGCATTGCGGCCACACCATCCGCGCCTGGGAAAACATACCGGTTCTGAGCTACCTCTGGCTGCGTGGCCGCTGTTCGGCGTGCGGGCAACGCATCTCGCCGCGCTACCCGGTGGTGGAGCTGACTGCCAGCGGCCTGGCCGCGGCGGTCGCCTTCCATTTCGGGTTCGCTGTGGCGGCCCCCGCAGCGTGCGGGCTGACCTGGGCGCTGGTGGCGCTCGCATTCATCGATTTCGATCACCAGCTGTTGCCCGATGCCATCACTCTGCCGCTGCTGTGGGCGGGACTCATAGTCAACAGCTTTCATGTGTTTGCTTCGCTGCACGCGGCTGTGGCGGGGGCCGTGGCAGGCTATCTGTCGCTGTGGCTGGTATATCACGGGTTCCGGCTCGTCACCGGCAAGGATGGCATGGGGCATGGGGACTTCAAGCTGCTTGGCGCACTGGGCGCGTGGCTCGGGTGGCAGAGCCTGCCCCTGATCATCCTGCTGGCATCGGTGGTCGGCGCCCTTACCGGCCTTGGTCTCATTTTGTTCCGGGGCCGGGACCGGGCACAGCCGATGCCATTTGGACCCTTTCTGTGCGTCGCAGGCTGGATAGGTATCCTGTGGGGTGGAGCGCTCACCCGCTACTACCTGCAACTGGCACACTTCACAGGCTGAGTTCAGACACCATGCTGCGCGTCGCCCTGACCGGGGGCATCGGAAGCGGGAAATCCACGGTAGCCCGAATGTTCGCAGCGCACGGCGCGCCGGTGGTCGATGCCGACGAGATCGCGCACCGTCTGGTGCAGCGCGGTCAGCCCGCCTATCTCGAAATCGTCGAGGCGTTCGGCACGGAAATCCTCGGTGCGGACGGCGAGATCGACCGGCCACGTCTGAGCGGGCGGATTTTCGACAGTGCCGACGAGCGCAGGCGCCTCGAGGCCATCGTCCATCCCCGGGTGCGGCACGAGATCGTCGAACGGGTTCCGGCTTTGCACGCACCCTACTGCATCATCGTGGTTCCGCTCCTCATCGAGGCAGGCATGCAGGACCTCGCCGACCGGATACTCGTGGTCGACTGCAATGAGCAGCAGCAGATCGAACGGGTCCGGAAGCGCAGCGGTTTGAGCGAAGATCGAATCCGCCGGATCGTGGCGGCCCAGATCAGCTCCTCTGAACGCAGGAGCCTGGCCGATGATGTGATCATCAACGACGCTGACCTGGTCCAGGTTCAGGCACAGGTAGACCGGCTGCACGAACTCTATCGCGCGTTATCCGGTGCCGAACCGCATCCGCCCGCGACCCGCTAGACGCCTGCGCTCGCCCCAGCCCTCACGCCAGCGAGGCGACCACCGACTCCGGCACGGCCGCGCTCCACACCCCACTAAGCATGGCGATCCCCTGGGCACCGGCACGCCGGGCGCTGCCGAGGTCTTCCATGCGCATTCCGCCCAGGGCATAGACCGGCAACCCGGCAGCTGCGCACAGCGCCCCAAACCTATCCCAACCCAGGGGCACGGTCAGCGGATGGGACTGGGTCGGGTGTACCGGTGACAAGACGATGAAGTCTGCGCCGAGCTGGCGCGCCCGCTCCACCTGCACGGAATCGTGGCAGGACGCGGCCACCCAGTAGCGGTCATCCAGCGGCCGCGTCTCGAACTGCTCCAGTCGCCGGCTGTTGAGATGGATGCCGTCGGCACCGCACTCGAGCACGCACTCGACCGGGGCATTCAACAGCACCCGTGCCTGATGGCGGTGACACAGCGCGATCACTTCCAGCGCGTAGGCCCGGAAGTCCTGCGGGGAGAGATGGGGCTCACGCAGCTGGATCAGTCTCGCTCCGGCAAGCAGAACGCGCTCGAGGTGCCGAAGAAACACCTCCGGTCCGAAGCGGCGCGAGTCGGTAAGAAGATACAATACGGGCAATCGCAACGCCCGCAGCACCGGCCGGTCGGCCAAGGGAAACTCGAATCCGTCCAGGTCCTCCACAGCAACCCAGAGGACGGGCTGGCCCTCGCGCCCATGCGCGATTCCGTGATAGCGGTCCACCCTCCAGACCTCAAGCTGGACCGTCCTGTCGGGATAGGCATGCCGGATGCTGACCAACGGATGTGCGGTGTCGACGGCGATGCCGAGCTCTTCCATCAGTTCGCGCACAAGCGCATCGAATGCACTCTCTCCGGGCTGCTTTTTGCCGCCCGGAAACTCCCATTTTCCGCCCTGATGGCTGCCAGCGCTACGACGCGCGATCAATACCCGGCCGTCAGCGTCGGTGACGACTCCGGCCACCACGGCCATGACTGCACCGTCATGTCCGGTACTCGGCATTGATCCGTATATACTCGTGCGACAGGTCGCTGGTCCATAACCGGGTGGTGGCGGACCCCGCACCGAGATCCACCTGCAGCGTAATCTCGGCCTCGGCCATCACCGCCCGACCCTGCGCCTCAGTGTACTCCGGAGCACGCGCACCGCCGCGCACGATACACGCGCCATTGAGATGAATGGACACGGACCCGACGTCCAGCCGCCCGATCCGGGCGCGGCCCACTGCGGCGAGAATGCGGCCCCAATTCGGATCGCTCGCGAAGAATGCGGTCTTCACCAGCGGTGAGTGCGCGATTGTCTGCGCCACCTCCAGACACTCGTCCTCACTCCGCCCGCCGCTCACTTCGATGGTAATGAATTTCGTGGCGCCCTCAGCGTCACGTATGACAGCCTGGGCGAGCTCGGTGAAGACGCGCGTGACCAGTTCGCTCAATGCCTGATACGTCGCACCTTCCGGTCGCTCGATCTGCGGATTCCCGGCGCGTCCGGTGGCAAGCAAAATGCACGAATCATTGGTCGACGTGTCGCCATCTACCGTGATGCGGTTGAAGGAAACCCGTGCCGCGCTGCGCACCAACGCGTCCAGGGCAGCCTGCCCCACCGATGCGTCGGTCGCGACAAATGTGAGCATTGTCGCCATGTTCGGACAGATCATTCCCGACCCCTTCGCAATCCCGGTTACTGTGACGACGGTACCGCCAATCTCACCGCACACGGAACTTCCCTTGGGCAGGGTATCGGTAGTCATGATTCCGGATGCGGCATCGGCCCATCCGCGTTCATCCAACGTTGCTATACAGGACGAAAGTCCCGCGATAATTCGCTCGACCGGTAACCGTTCACCGATCACACCGGTGGAAAAGGGAAGAATCTCGGAGGCGCGCACACCGATCCGCTGCGCGAGCTCCTCGCAGCAGGCGACTGCGTCATGCATGCCGGGTTCGCCAGTCCCGGCATTGGCATAACCGGTATTGATCACCAGGGCACGCGGCTGCGCCGCACCCAGATGCCCGCGCGCAACCAGCACCGGGGCCGCACAGAACCGGTTCTGCGTGAAAACCGCGGCGGCACGGGTTCCGGTGGCACATTCGATAACAACCAGATCGCGGCGATCCCTCTTGCGGATGCCGGCCATTGCGGTGCCTAGCCGGATTCCGGAAACGGGATGCAGTTCGGTCAGCGGAGGAAGATTGACGGCCATGGCTCAGAGCAACGCTGTTTCAATCCCCGGGGCGGGCACTGCCCGGGAAAATTCCGGCATCCCCGAGACCGTGCCCGGGCCTAGGTCAATTTTCCGTGACACTGCTTGTATTTCTTTCCCGAACCACATGGGCAGGGATCGTTGCGGCCGATCTTCGGCTGCGTGCGCACCACCGGCTGCTGCGGGGCGACCGCCACCTCCTGATCATCGGATTCGCTCTGCACCGAAGGATGCTCGAATTGCATCTGCCCAGGATGCTGCCTCTGGGCCTCGAGCAGCGCCACATCGTCGGGTTCGCGGACTTCGACCCGAGTCACCAGGCTGATGACCTCGCGCTTTATCCTGTCCAGCATGCTGGAGAACAGTTCGAACGCCTCACGCTTGTATTCCTGCTTGGGATCCTGCTGCGCATAGCCGCGCAAGTGTATGCCCTCTCTCAGATGGTCCATGGCCGCCAAGTGATCCTTCCACTGGGCGTCGAGAACCTGCAGCATGACGGCCTTTTCGAAATTGCGCATCACCTCGGGACCGACCGTGGCGCTTTTCGTGGCATGGACACGTTCAAGCTCCGCGAGAATACGCGCACGCAGCTGCTCTTCGTGCAGCGTCGAATCCTCCTTGAGCCACTGCGCAATCGGCAGTCTCAGATCAAACTCGCGGGCCAGATTCTCCTCGAGTTCGGGGATGTTCCACTGCTCCTCCAGACTCTGGGGAGGAATCGAATTGCTGACAAGCTCATCGACCACGTCGCGCCGGATCTCCGTAATGCTGTCGGAGATGTCATCAACCTCCATCAGGCGGTTGCGCTGCTCATAGATGACCTTGCGCTGGTCGTTTGCGACATCATCGTACTCGAGCAACTGTTTGCGGATATCGAAGTTCCTGCTTTCGACCTTGCGTTGCGCATTCTCGATCGCGCGCGACACCCACGGATGCTCGATTGCCTCCCCTGGCTGCATGCCGAGCTTCTGCATGAGGCCGGACACGCGATCCGACCCGAAGATGCGCAGCAGATTGTCTTCAAGCGAAAGATAGAACCGGCTTGATCCCGCATCTCCCTGCCGTCCGGAGCGTCCACGCAACTGATTGTCGATTCGCCGCGACTCATGGCGTTCGGTGCCGATGACATGCAGCCCGCCGGAGGAGAGAACCTGGTCGTGCACCTTCTGCCATTGCGCCCTGATGCCTTGCTCTTTCTCCTTGTCCCCGGCGGCCGCCGCCAGATCGATGTCGATGTTGCCGCCCAGCACGATGTCCGTTCCTCGGCCGGCCATGTTGGTCGCTATCGTCACGGCGCCCGGCCGGCCTGCCTGGGTAACGATATGCGCCTCACGCTCATGCTGCTTGGCGTTAAGGACCTCGTGGTCGATGCCTTGTTTTTTCAGCAACCGGGACAGGTGCTCAGAACTCTCTATGGAGACAGTACCGACAAGCACCGGCTGGCCACGGCCGTTGCAATCGCGTATGTCGGCGATGATGGCGTCGTGCTTTTCCTGGGCGGTGCGGTAGACTTGATCGCCGAAATCCTTGCGAATCATCGGACGGTGGGTGGGGATGACAACCACTTCGAGACCGTAGATTTGCTGGAACTCGAATGCCTCGGTATCGGCCGTACCCGTCATGCCGGACAGTTTGCCGTACATGCGAAAGTAATTCTGGAAGGTGATCGAGGCAAGCGTCTGGTTCTCATTCTGGATTTTTACGCCCTCCTTGGCTTCGACTGCCTGATGCAGACCGTCCGACCAGCGCCGTCCTGCCATCATGCGTCCGGTGAACTCGTCGATGATCACGACTTCGTTGTCCTTGACGATGTAGTCGACCTCCCGCTTGTAAAGCGCATGGGCGCGCAGCGCGGCATTGAGGTGATGCATCAGCGAGATGTTCTGAACATCGTAGAGATTGCTGCTTTCGTCCAGAATCCCGGCGCGAACGAGAAGCCTCTCGCAGGTTTCATGGCCTGCCTCCGTGAGGTATGCCTGACGGGCCTTCTCGTCGACACTGTAGTCGCCGGGGCCGTCCTCCGCCTCCTGACGGGTGAGCTTGGGGATGATGGCGTTTATCTTGTAATAAAGATCCGTATTGTCCTCGGTGGGACCGGAAATGATAAGCGGTGTACGGGCTTCATCGATCAGGATGGAGTCCACCTCGTCAACGACGGCGAAGTTGAGGCCGCGCTGTACCCTTTCCTCGGCGCGAAACGCCATGTTGTCGCGAAGGTAATCGAACCCGTACTCATTGTTGGTGCCATAAGTGATGTCGGCGGCATAGGCGGCCCGCTTGGTCGCGGTGTCCTGTCCAGAGACCACCACGCCCACCGTCAGCCCGAGAAAGTTATAGACCTTGCCCATCCACTCGGCATCGCGCCGCGCCAGGTAGTCGTTCACCGTCACGACGTGTACGCCCTTTCCGGCCAGGGCATTCAGGTATACGGCCAGGGGGGCAACCAGTGTCTTGCCCTCGCCGGTGCGCATCTCGGCGATCTTGCCCTGATGCAGTACCATGCCGCCTATGAGCTGTACGTCGAAGTGGCGCATGCCGAGGGCCCGCTTGGACGCCTCGCGCACGACCGCGAACGCCTCCGGCAGCAGATCATCGAGCTTCTCGCCGTGGGCAAGGCGGTTGCGGAATTCGATGGTCTTGGCGCCGAGCGCGGCGTCTGAAAGCACGGCAATCCCGGACTCAAGCCCATTGACGCGGACGACTTCCCGCATCATCTGTTTGATCAACCGGCTATTTCTGCTTCCAAATACTCTGTTAAGTAGGCTTACGACCATGAATCAATACCCGAAGACCCTGCGGGGGCAGTGGAGAAGGCCGGATTATGGAGGAAAAACGCCGGAACTTAAATACAAGGGGCAGGCCGATCGCGGAAATCTGCTGCCGGACCCCAACCCGGAACGCTAGGAGGAGGAAGCGGAAGAGCGCAGATAGGGCATGGGATTCACCTCGTGGCCATGCTCCAGCACCTCGAAATGCACGTGCGGACCGGTGGAATAGCCGGTGGATCCCACGAGGGCGATCTCCTGACCTTTCTTGATCCACTCGCCGACCTTGACCAGAATCTTGCTCGTGTGGCCATAGCGCGTGGACAGACCATCCCCATCGTTGATCTGGACCATCTTCCCGTAGCCGGCATCGAGACCGGCAAAGCTCACCACACCGGCGGCCATGGCGAAGATCGGGGTACCCATCGGCGCAGCGATATCGACCCCCTCGTGGAACTCCGGGCGACCGGTAAAGGGGTCTAGGCGTGGACCGAACCCTGAAGAGATCCAGCCACCGCGCGTAGGCCATCCGGCCGGCGACACTTCGGCCTGAAGTTGCCGGTCCATCAGCACGCTTTCCAGGGCATGCAGACGCGGTCCCTTCTTGTCCAGCTGCTTTTCCAGATTGTCCAGGGTTTTCATGAAATCCGGAACCGAGACGCTCGGCGCCAGATCCGTCTCCGGACCGCCCACCGGCGGGTTCTCAGAAAAGTTGAACTCACTCTTGTCCAGCCCAGCCATGTGCGTCAGACGTGCGCCCAAGGCATCGAGCCGTGTAATCTGCGCCTGCATCAGTCCCAGACGCTGCGCCAGCGCATCGAGGTGCAATTCCGCATTGCGGCGTGCATCGGCGATCTCACGCTGCTGCCTGGAAAGTTCACGCGCCTGACGCGCGAGATAGCCGTCCCGCGACCCGCTGAGCATGGCGTCGATATGAAATGCGGTGATCCCAATCAGGGCCGGCAATACTACCAACACGGCTAGCGCGAACGCCAACGTCTGGTGCCGGCTCAAGCTGATATGCCGCCCCTTGCCGACGCTTTTTGGAACGAGAATTACATTCATTGCCGCTCTTTCAAGTTTCTATATATTATTATGATGCTGCGATTCGCTTCCCTGACTGCGCCGCACGCGGGCGCCACGAATCAGACGGCTGGTGCGGTGCGCATGAACGAAATGGCCGCTTTGTCCGTTTCAGCATAGGACACAAGCTCCCAGGCTTCCTGATCTGCGATTAACGCACGCAAAAGTCGGTTGTTGAGCGCGTGGCCAGACTTATACGCGCTGAACGCGCCAATCAAGGGATGTCCGAGCAGATACAGATCGCCAATGGCATCGAGCACCTTGTGCTTGACGAACTCATCCTCGTAGCGCAACCCGTCATCATTGAGAATCCGGAAACTGTCCATCACGATGGCGTTGTCCAGTCCGCCGCCGCGCGCCAGCCCCGCTTGCCGCAGCGCTTCGAGGTCGCGCATGAACCCAAAGGTCCGGGCACGGCTCACTTCCTTGACGAAAGAGGTCGTGGAAAAATCCACGCTGGCGACCTGGGTAGAATTGCGGAACAGCGGATGATCGAAATCAATGGAGAAGGAAACCTTGAACCCGTCCCAGGGTTCGAAACAGACCCATTTGTCACCATCTTCGATGCGAATGCTCTTCTTGATGCGCATGAATTGCTTGGGCGCGGGCTGTTCCTCGATACCTGCCGACTGGATGAGGAACACGAATGGACCGGCGCTCCCGTCCATGATCGGCACTTCGGCAGCCGTGACATCGACATAGGCATTGTCGATCCCGAGTCCGGCAAAGGCCGACATCAGGTGCTCCACCGTCGATATCTTGACTCCGCGGCTTTCCAGCGTGGTGGAAAGACGGGTGTCGCTTACGTTTTCGGGGCGGGCCTTGATTTCAACCGGCTCGGCCAGATCGGTCCTGCGAAAGACTATCCCCGAATCGACCGGTGCCGGCCTCAATGTGAGATAAACTTTGTCGCCTGTATGGAGCCCTACGCCCGTGGCGCGGATCACGTTTTTCAGAGTACGTTGTTTAATCATTTCCTTAACTTGCCGCCTGTCCTCTCCATTTCCGAAGACGCAAAAAACTACGTCGCGTTTCCCGCAAGTCGGTGGTCTGCCAGTGATTGAGTCTGAACCGCCGAACAGCTAAATGGCGCTTGCCGCTGATTCGACAAGTATTTCGTGTTCCCCGCGTCCTGAATTTAAAGGTAAACATAGACTATTGTCCAGCCTTTTCCAGGCATTGTCGGCACTTCGGTAAGCCATCCCCGACGAACGGGCAGGTCACGCGTACATCCTGTCTCCAACCCATTTCTGGCAAATATACGCCAGATACCCCTCAGTCCGCCTGTTTTCTGAGGAATGCCGGGATATCCAGATACTCCATTCCCGCCTCGGTCAGCGCCTTGGGCTCCACGACACGCCGATTCCTGATCACGGTGGGCGTGTCGAGCTGCTCGTAATCTGTTGTTCCGGTTCCCGTTTTTATGACCTTGTAGGGGGTGCTCTTTTTCTGACCCTGCCCCAGGCCGGTTGCAACGACTGTGACACGCATCTCACCCTGCATTGTGGGATCAATCACAGTTCCAACAATTACGGTGGCGTCCTCGGCTGCAAACTCCTTGACCGTATTGCCCACCTCCTCGAATTCTCCGATCGAAAGGTCCTGGCCAGCAGTCACGTTGACAAGAATGCCCCGCGCACCGGAGATGTTGATATCTTCGAGCAACGGACTCGATACCGCCGCGCGAGCCGCCTCGCTGGCCCGTTGATCGCCGCGTGCACTGGCCGAGCCCATCATGGCCTGGCCCATTTCAGACATAATGGTACGCACATCGGCAAAATCGACGTTGACCAGGCCAGGACGGGTGATCAGTTCGGCAATGCCCTGGACCGCCCCCTGGAGCACCTCGTTCGCCTTGCTGAAGGCATCGAGAAGACTGGCTCCCTTGCCGACCACGGACAGGAGCTTTTCGTTGGGGATGGTGATTACCGAATCGACGAATTCGCTGAGCTCCTTTATTCCCTGTTCGGCCACCGCCATGCGTTTTTTCCCTTCAAAAGGAAACGGCTTGGTGATCACGGCAACCGTCAATATATCCAGATCGCGCGCCACCTGCGCCACCACCGGTGCAGCGCCCGTGCCAGTTCCGCCGCCCATGCCGGCTGTGATGAACACCATGTCGGCTCCGCTGAGGACTTCGGCGATGCGCTCCCGGTCCTCGACCGCCGCCTGACGGCCCACGGTCGGATCGGCGCCAGCACCGAGCCCCTTCGTAAGATTTGCTCCAAGCTGAAGGACGGTGCGCGCCCCGGATCGCTTCAGGGCCTGTGCATCGGTATTAGCAATAATGAACTCCACGCCCTCTATGTTGGCTGCAACCATGTGATCGACCGCGTTGCAGCCTCCACCGCCGACCCCTATCACCTTAATAACGGCCTGCTGACCGTAGGTATCCATGAGTTCAAACATGATATGTCTCCTGTGGCTGATCCGAATAGACAGTTTTGTCCCGTTTCGCTGCTCTGCTGCTAGAAATTCCCCTGAAACCAACTCTTCATCTTGTGAAGCATCCCGCTTAGGCTCGGGACCTCCCGGCGCGCATGCAGGTCGTAGTGCTTGCCGTCGCGGTCCTTCGCTCCGAACAGCACCAGACCGACGCCCGTCGCGTAAATCGGGTTATGCACCGCGCCGCTCAGGCCTCCCACGTACTGCGGAATACCGAGCCGCACGGGCATGTGAAACACTTCCTCGGCCAGTTCGATCATGCCCTCCATCTTGGCACTGCCCCCCGTCAAGACGATGCCGGAGCCAACCATGTCCTCGAAACCGCTGCGCCGCAGGTCGGCAAGCACTAACCCGTAGAGTTCCTCTACGCGCGGCTCGACAACTTCGGCCAGGGTCTGGCGCGCAAGCTTGCGCGGCGCGCGATCGCCGACGCTGGGCACTTCGATGGATTCGTCCGACCGGGCAAGCTGCGTGAGCGCACAACCGTACTTCTTCTTGATTTCTTCGGCATGCTGGGTCGGCGTACGCAATGCGACTGCGATATCGTTGGTCACCTGATCTCCGGCGATCGGAATCACCGACGTATGGCGGATGGCTCCTTCGGTGAATACCGAAATATCGGTGGTGCCGCCGCCGATATCGATCAGGCACACACCCAGTTCTTTTTCATCTTCCGTCAGAACCGACAAGCTGGACGCGAGCTGCTCGAGGATGATGTCGTCGACCTCCAGGCCGCAGCGACGCACGCACTTAATGATGTTCTGGGCGGCGCTCACCGCCCCGGTCACGATGTGCACCTTGGCTTCCAACCGCACCCCGCACATGCCGATCGGTTCGCGTACACCTTCCTGCTTGTCGATGATGAATTCCTGCGGCAGGATGTGCAGAACCTTCTGATCGGCAGGAATGGCAAGCGCACGCGCCGCCTCGATCACCCGATCCACGTCACCGCGGCCGACTTCCTTGTCCTTGATCGCGACGATTCCGTGGGAGTTGAAGCTGCTGATGTGGCTGCCGGCGATTCCGGCGTACACGGAATGGATCTGGCAGCCAGCCATCAGTTCGGCCTCCTCGACGGCACGCTGGATCGACTGCACCGTCGACTCGATATTCACGACGACTCCTTTTTTCATGCCGCGCGAGGGATGGTGGCCGACACCGATTACCTCTACCTCCCCGGACGGCGACACTTCTCCAACTATTGCCAGCACCTTTGAAGTGCCTATATCAAGGCCCACGATCAGATTTTCGTCGCCTTTTCTGGACATGTTTCAACCCTCTGCGCCCGAAGCAATTTCAGCACCCGCGTGGTCCCGCCACTGCACCGCGAAGCCGTTTGAATAGCGCAGGTCTACCCTGCGCATCCATTTACGCTGGTTTACCAGCGCCTGCGTATATACCGTCAAAAAGCGTGTCACTTTCGCCTTCAGCGCGTGTCGTCCGAGAACAAGAAGCAAGTTGTGGTCAACCACAGTCCTCCAGGTATGGCGCGCGGTGAGCGTCAGACTCACGATGGGCAGGCCCACAGGCGCCAGAAGCGCGTTCAACCGCTGGTACTGACCAAACACCTGCGTCTGCGTGCCGTCCGGGCCGCTCAGCTTGGGAAGATCCAATGGGCCGCGACGTCCCTGGAGGTTCACCAGATCGCCCGCCGTGTTGATCCACAGCGCATCGCCCCACTGCGCAGCCAGAGTCTGTTCGGTGAATCGGATATGCACCCCACCCGGCCATTGACGGCGCACTGAAACCTGATAGACCCACGGCACCGATTCGGCGCGCGCCTTGATCGCATCCAGGTTGAGAAGCAGCAGGTTGCCCGAAACCACCGGCGCAACCGCACGCGCGAGCGCCTCTTTGCGAACATGCTTGAACGGTCCCTCAAAACTCACGCTTCGCACCGGCAAAGTATCCGGACGCAGCACATAGTTGATCCCGAACAGCACCGGAATGGACACCGCAAGTATCATCAACCCCACGAGCACGTTGCGCTGGGACAGCAACGGCTCTTCGAAACTGGTCGCACGGTTCTCAGCAGGGAACATCACCCGCCTCCTCCCGGCCGCGTAGCCAGGGCCCATGCCGCATGCCTGTGCCGGTCCGATCGCGACTCACGATTCGACTCCAATGATCCGCACCTCCGGCTCCAGCTTGACGTTCTGCGCGGCCAGAACGCGTTCCTGCACAATGGCAATCAGGCGTTCGATCTGGGCCGCGGTGGCTTTGCCGCGATTGATGATGAAGTTCGCATGCAGCTCGGAGACACAGGCGTCGCCCTCGCACGTCCCTTTCAGGCCCGTCGCCTCGATCAGGCGTGCAGCGTGATCACCCGCAGGGTTGCGAAACACCGATCCAGCATTGGGCTGCTGCGTGGGCTGGGTCGCGCCGCGCTTCGCAAGCAGTGACTTGATCAATGCCTTGCCATCGGCCGCAACCCCTGTGCCAAGCTGAAAGTGGCCGGCGACAAACCATTCCTGGTCCGGTCCGACAACGCTGCGGTAGGAAACCCGGTAATCGGCCGGAAGCCGGGTCCGGATCTGGCCGTGCCGGTCTATCGTCTCGACCGCGGCGACGATTCCCCATGTCTCGCCACCGAAGGCCCCAGCATTCATTGCGAGGGCCCCGCCGACAGTTCCGGGGATACCAGCCAGAAATTCAGCTCCGCTCAGGTCGTGCCGCGCACAGAAGCGGGCCAGCTGCGCACAGGGAACGCCGGCTTCCGCCCGAACCCGATTTTCGGCAACCGCCGTCAGGCTCTTGAGCCGTCCAGTCACGCACAGGACCGTTCCGCGCACGCCACCGTCGCGCACCAGGAGATTACTGCCCAGACCGATCCAGTGAATCGGCTCGTGCGCAGGCACAGTCCGAAGGAAGTGCACCAGGTCATCAAGGTCAGCAGGCTCATAGTACCGGTCCGCCGGACCGCCCACCCGCCAGCTGGTATGCCGCGCAAGCGGTTCGTCCAGCCGCAGCGTGCCGCGCAGACCAGACCCGGTGTTCGCCCGCGGCATCATGTCCCGGCCACCAGCGTTTTGGGCAGGTTGGCCGCAACCTGTCCGATGTTGCCCGCCCCGAGCGTCAGCAACAGATCCCCGGGGGCAAGCACCTCCCGCAGAACACCCGGAAGTGCATCGACTTTTTCCAGAAAAATGGGATTGCCTCCGCGTGCGCGGATCGCCCGGCACAGGGCGCGTCCGTCGGCACCTGCAATGGGCAGCTCGCCGGCGGCGTATACCTCGGTGATCAGCACAGGATCAAGACTGCCCAGCACTGCGCAAAAGTCGTCGAAGAGGTCGCGTGTACGCGTGTAGCGATGGGGCTGAAAGGCGACAACCAGCCTGCGTTGCGGCCAGCCGGCGCGCGCGGCGGTGATCGTAGCGGCAAGCTCGGTAGGATGGTGCCCGTAGTCATCGACCAGCATCACGTCCCCGCCGTCCAACGCGACCGTGCCGTTGATCTGGAACCGCCGCCCAATACCCGCAAACCCTGCCAGTCCGTCGAAAATCGCCTGATCGGAAACATGTAATTCGTGCGCCACCACGATCGCGGCAAGCGCGTTCAGAACATTGTGACGACCCGGCTGGTTGAGAACTACCTGCATCCCTCCCGGCATGCCCGGCAGGGTGGCGGTGAAGTGCATCTGCATGCCGCGCTGCACGATGTCCTGCGCCTGGGCGTCCGCATCCGCGCTGAGGCCGTAGGTCCGTATCGGCTTGTGCACTTTGGGCATGATTTCCCGCACTACGGGGTCGTCGATGCAAAGTACCGCCAGACCGTAGAACGGCAGATTGTGCAAAAAGTCGATGAACGCCTGTTTCAGGCGGGAGAAATCACCGCCGTAGGTTCCCATGTGGTCGGCGTCAATGTTGGTCACAATGGCCAGATAGGGCTGCAGATGCAGAAACGAGGCATCGCTCTCATCAGCCTCCGCAACAAGATAATCGCCTCGACCCAGACGTGCGTTCGCTCCGGCGCTATTCAGGCGTCCGCCTATGACGAACGTGGGGTCAAGTCCACCCTGCGCCAAAACACTTGCCACAAGACTGGTGGTCGTGGTCTTGCCGTGCGTGCCGGCAACGGCGATTCCATGCTGCAGCCGCATGAGTTCACCGAGCATTTCCGCACGCGGGATCACCGGAATCTTGGCAGCGTGCGCCGCCATGACCTCCGGGTTCTGAGCGTCAACCGCGGACGAGACCACCACGACATCGACTCCCCCGATCAGTGCGGCGTCATGCCCGATATGCACCGCCACGCCTAGTTCGCTCAGCCGGTGTGTGTTGGCGTTTTGCTGGGCATCCGACCCGGAAACCTCAAATTTCAGGTTGTGAAGCACTTCGGCAATGCCGCTCATCCCGGCTCCACCGATTCCCACGAAATGAATGCGCCTTACCCAGTTACGCATGGACCGCCTCCACACACAGGCGCGCGACCGCCTCGGTCGCGTCCGGCATGGCGCAGGCACGCGCATTGATCGCCATCTTCTGCAGCAACTCGCGGTTGGCGGCAAAACCGGCGAGCAACTCGGCGACGCGCGCGGCATCGAATTCGGACTGCGGAACCAGAACCGCTGCGTCTCTGTCGTTCAGAAACCGGGCGTTTGCCGTCTGATGATCGTCGACGGCATGCGGATAGGGAACAAGGATGGCGGCAATGCCAGCCGCGGCGATCTCGGCGATCGTCATCGCCCCAGCGCGGCATATGAGCACGTCAGCCCAGGCGTAGGCCTGGGCCATGTCATCGATGAATGCCGTAACGCGCGCCTCGACCATCGATGTCCGGTAAGCACGTTCTGTAGACTCACGCTCGCTGCGCCCGGCCTGATGCCAGACCTGGGGGGAAAGCTGGTGCGCAAGCCTTGCCATCGCCTCGGGCATCACGGTGTTGAACACGTGCGCACCCTGACTGCCGCCGACCACCAAGATGCGCAATGGCCCCTGACGGGCGCCTAGGCGCTCGGTCGGTGCGGGCAGTGCAAGGATCTCGTCGCGTACCGGGTTCCCCACATGGCGCGCGCCGGGCAGAGTCCCGAAGGCCTCCGGGAAACCGCACATCACGGTGTCGGCAACATAGGCAAGCCAGCGATTGGTGAGCCCGGCAATTGCATTCTGCTCGTGGATCAGCAATGGCCGACGCAACAGGCGCGCCACCAGCCCGCCGGGTGCAGCCACGAACCCCCCCATTGCCAGCACGGCATCGGGCTGGAGACGGCGCATGATGCGCCACGACTGGAACATGGCAACCGCCAGGCGCAACGGCATCAGCAGCCATGACGTGTAGCCCTTATGTCGAATACCTCGTATGGTGATCCACTCCATCTCGAATCCGGCTGCCGGCACCACACGCGCCTCAAGTCCTCTGCGTGTTCCAACCCATACGACCACAACGCCCTGATCGCGCAGCTTTCGGGCAACTGCAAGCGCCGGGTATACGTGGCCTCCGGTCCCTCCGGCAAGGATCAGCACCGTAGTCATGTCTTCTCCGGCCGGCGCTGGCGCGTTTCGCGATCCACCAGCAGCAGCAACGCAACTGCGATGCAGCTGGCAACCATGCTGCTGCCGCCATAGCTGACGAACGGAAGCGTCAACCCCTTGGTCGGCAACGCTCCCATGTTCACGCCCATGTTGATCATCGCCTCCCCGCCGATCAGGATGCCGACGCCCTGGGCCAGGCGGGCTCCATAGATCTGGCCCAGCCTCTCGGCAGCGCGCGAAATCACGAATGCGCGCCAGACGATGATGACGAAGAGCCCAATGATGACGAGTACGCCGATCAGGCCCAGTTCCTCGGCCAGGACGGCGAGCAGGAAGTCGGTATACGCAGCCGGCAGATAGAACAGCTTCTGCACACTGCCCCCGAGTCCGACTCCGAATACGCCTCCACGCCCGAAGGCGATCAGCGCCTGGGTCAGCTGGAACCCTTTGTTGAGGGGATCGGCCCACGGGTGGAGAAACCCGGTGATGCGCGCCATGCGATACGGCGAGTAAATCGTAAGCAGGATCATTCCACCGAGCCCCGCCGCGACCACGACCATGAAGTGCCAAAATCGCACGCCGCCGAGAAACAGCATTATGAAAACCGTGATGCTGATCACGACAACCGTGCCCAGGTCAGGTTCCTGCAGAAGCAACGCTCCGATTATGGCCACGACAATGCTGACCATCAGAATGCCCTGGGTAAAATATCGCAGTTCTTCCTGCTTGCGCACCAGGTACCCGGCGACATACACAACCATGAAATCCTTTACAAGCTCCGACGGTTGAAGCTTGAATAACCCCAGACGCAACCAGCGCGAGCTACCGTTTACATGCACTCCGATACCCGGCACCATGACCAGCACCATCATTCCTATCCCCGCAAGAAGCAGGTACGGTCCAGCGTGTTCCCACAGCCTGACGCGGGTCCGCATGACCAGCGCGCCCGCAACCAGGCCGAGCACGATACTGAGCAGGTGACGCAGAAGAAAATGGAAGCTGCCTCCGGTATACCGCTCTGCCGTAGGTATCGAGGCCGAATACACCATGACAATTCCGACCGCGAGCAGGATTCCCACGCTGCTCACCAGCCACGGGTCGTACGCAGGGCGGGTCCGGCCGGCAGCCCTGGTATTGCGGTTATTGATCAGCACGGTGCTCATCGTCCGCAATCCCTGGCGAAACTGGGCGCGCGCCGGCCGCGGGGCTCTGCCACCCGCAATGCATGCCGCACGGCTGCGTTCCCGATCTCGCTCATCCGATAACCTTGGCGACTACATCGCGAAACACGTCTCCGCGATGTTCGTAGTTGCGAAACATGTCGAAACTGGCGCACGCCGGGGACAGCAACACCGCATCGCCGCTAAGTGCCAGGGCGGCAGCCTTCTGCACCGCATCGCGCATATCGGCACCGTGTACTACCGGAACGAGATCGCCGAGCGCCTGCTCGAGCAACGGAGCATCGCGCCCGATGAGCACCATGCCGCGCACCCGATCCCTGACCGCGCCGCGCAGCTGTGAAAAATCAGCACCCTTTCCATCCCCGCCTGCGATCAGGATAACCGGCCGATCCATGCCGTTCAGTGCTGCAACCGTCGCACCGACGTTTGTGCCCTTGGAATCGTTTATCCATAGCACCCCGTCGCGCTCACCCACCACCTCCGTGCGATGGCGCAGGCCTTTGAAACTGGAAAGCGCACGCCGCATCGCGTCGAACGGGACTCCGATCACGTCGGTCAGCGCGGCCGCCGCCAGCGCATTGGCCACATTGTGACGTCCCGCAAGCTGCAGCTCGGCCACTGGCATGAAGGCGCGCGCGCCACGCGTAAGCCAGTCGTCGCCGCCTTTGCGCACAAGACCGTAATCGGATTCATCGCGCGGCTGCGACAGCCCGAAGCACATCGCCCGCCGACCCACCCTGGCCATGGCCATCACCCGCGAATCGTCGCGATTGAGCACGATCACCCCGTCGCCGTGGAAAATACGTTCCTTGGCAGCGGCATACTCCTCAATGTTGCGATAGCGATCCATGTGATCGGGAGTTATGTTCAGCACCGTTGCCGAACGGGCATTCAGGCTGAATGTGGTCTCGAGCTGGAAGCTCGAGAGTTCCAGGACGTAGACATCCGGCTCGGGGTGGCGCAACAGATCGAGCGCCGGTATTCCGATGTTCCCGCCCACTGCGGCATCAAGTCCGGCCGCACGACATATCTCGCCTGCCAGGGTTGTCACCGTACTCTTGCCGTTCGCGCCGGTGATCGCGATGACCGGCGCGGTAGCCGCACGCGCAAACAGTTCGATATCTCCGACTGCGGTCGCGCCGGCGGCCAGAGCGGCGGCAATTTCCGGATCGCGCAGCGATAGACCGGGACTGACCACAAGCAGGTCCGCGTCGCGAAAAACACGGCTGTCCCATGGTCCGGTATGCACCGGCATGTCAGGGAACTCGGATCGCAGCGACGACAACATCGGCGGTGCCGACCGGCTGTCCGCGACCCGCACCCGGTAGCCGTGCGCGCTCAGATAGCGCGCGCAGGACAGGCCCGTAGCACCGAGTCCAAGTACCAGCGCTGTCTGCGGATTGTTACGTGCCATGCATGCCGCCTGCATAGTCAGCGAATCTTCAACGTCGCAAGCCCGATCAACACCAGGATCAGGGTAATAATCCAGAAACGCACGATGACGCGCGGCTCCGGCCATCCTTTGAGTTCGAAGTGATGGTGCAGCGGCGCCATGCGGAAAATGCGACGCCCGGTCAGCTTGAACGACACCACCTGCAGCATCACCGACACGGTTTCCATCACGAATACTCCGCCCATGATGAACAGCACAATCTCCTGATGCACCACCACGGCGATGACCCCCAGGGCTGCACCCAGGCCGAGCGCTCCGACATCCCCCATGAACACCATTGCCGGATAGGTATTGAACCAGAGGAACCCGAGACCAGCGCCAACCAACGCGGAGCAAAACACCAGCACTTCGCCCGCACCGGCGATGTAAGGAATTCCGAGGTATTGTGAAAACTGGTAGTGGCCGGTCACGTAAGCGAAGATTCCAAGCGCGCCTGCCACCATTACCGTCGGCATCACGGCCAGGCCGTCCAACCCGTCGGTAAGATTGACAGCGTTGCTCGATCCCACGATCACGAAGTAGGTCAGCAGTATGAACCATGGGCCCATGCCGATAGCCACATGCTTGAAGAACGGAACGATCAGCTCGATCTCGACTGGTGAGCGGGCCGTATAATATAGGAACAGCGCGGCGCTGAGACCCGCCGCGGATTGCCATAAGTATTTTGCCTTGGCACCGATCCCGCGCGGATTCTTGCTGACGAGCTTCTTGTAATCGTCTGCCCATCCTATGGCGCCGAAGGCAAAAGTTGTGAACAGAACCACCCAGACGAATCGATTGGTCAGGTCAGCCCACAGCAGCGTGGTAATAAACACGGCGACCAGAATTAGCGCCCCGCCCATCGTCGGGGTCCCGGCTTTCGTGAGATGGCTCTGCGGGCCGTCGTTTCGCACCGTCTGCCCGATCTGGTATTGGCTGAGTTTGCGGATCATGATCGGGCCGACAATGAAGCAGATCGCGAGCGCAGTGAGCACCCCGAGGATGCCGCGCAGCGTGAGGTAGTGAAAGACATTGAAGAACGAGATGTCATGTGCCAGTCTCTTGAATAGGTAGAAAAGCACTAAGAGGTCCTCTCCCCGTTTTTGTCCAGATCTGCGCCCGCGGCTGCATTCCGGCCGCCATCATCGTCATCCACAAGTCCGTGCACGACGCGCTCCATGTGCATCACACGCGATCCCTTTACCAGAATGGTCATATCCCGATGCATGACATTGCGAAGGCTTTCCACGAGGGCATCATGCTGATCGAAGTGCAGGGCGCCGGTTCCGAAACTCCGGACAGTCGGCCAGGTCAGCGCACCGATAGCGTACAGACGGTGGATGCCTGCCTGCCGCGCAAGCTCGCCGGCGCGGCTATGAATCTCTTCCGCAGCATCCCCGAGTTCGGCCATGTCACCGATCACCAGCACGCGTTCTCCGTTGGCGTGGCCAAGGACCTCTATGCCGGAGCCGAGCGATCCAGGGTTGGCGTTGTACGTGTCGTCCAATACGCGTGCGCCCTTGAAGCCGGACTTCGCCTCCAGTCTGCCGGGAGCGGGCTTCAGCTTCTGAAGCCCGCTTCTTATATCGTGCAACCCTGCTCCGGCGGCCATGGAAGCGGCAACTGCGGCAAGAGCGTTCATGACGTTGTGTCGGCCAAGCAGGGCGAGTCGCAAGTCCGCCTCCCCTTCCAGAGTCTTCAGGCGTACCGCGCTTCCCAGCGTATCGAGCTCATAATCGGCGCTGACGTCGGCGGCAGACTTCAGCCCGAAGCTCAACTGCCGCCGATGACCGGCCAACTTGCGCCAGAGCTCGGCATACGGGTCGTCGGCGTTGATAATAGCTATGCCGTTTTCATCCAGGCCCGCGAAGATTTCTCCCTTTGCGCGCGCCACCGCAGCAACGCTGCCCAGTCCCGCAAGGTGTGCCTGGGCCGCATTCGTAATCAGCGCGATTGTGGGCCGGGCGAGGCGCGTAAGGTAATCGATCTCGCCCGGGTGGTTCATGCCCATCTCGACGACTGCGTAGCGATCGCGGGCGCGCAGCCGCAGCAAGGTCAGAGGTACCCCGATGTCGTTATTGAGATTGCCTTCGGTCGCAAGGCCGGTGCCGGTCTCGGCCATGATCGATGCCAGCATGCCTTTGACCGTGGTTTTCCCGTTGCTCCCGGTAACTGCGATCAGCGGCACATAAAAGGTGCCTCGCCAATATGCTGCCAGCGCTCCGAGACTCCTACGCGTGTCGGTAACGCGTACTGTAGGCAACCCGCTGTCCGCGGCCCGGCTGACGATGGCTCCAGCAGCACCGGCACGCGCCGCGTCGGTCAGGAAGTCGTGACCGTCAAAGCTGGGGCCAATCAATGCGACGAACAGGTCTCCACGCGCAAGCCTGCGGGTGTCGCTGCCCACACCCGTGAATTCCGCGTCGCCGCCGGACAGGCTGCCGTGCAGCACGCGCGCTGCGGCATCCAGGGTCATCATGCGGCAACCCCCAGGATCTGCATCACGACCTCCCTATCGCTGAACTTCACGCGTCTGTCTCCGATCTGCTGATAATTCTCATGGCCCTTGCCCGCGACCAGGACTGCGTCGCCGGCCTTCGCGCCACCGATCGCCATGCCGATCGCGCGCGCGCGATCCCGCACGATGGTTGGAGTTGAATGCATACCGCTGGCGATATCGGCGATGATCTGGTCCGGCGGCTCGTGGCGGGGGTTGTCGTCGGTAATGATCACGATGTCCGCGAAATCCTCGGCAATCCTGCCCATTTGCGGCCGCTTGCCGCGATCGCGGTCGCCACCACAGCCGAACACACATGACAGGCGCCCCGGGGTATGCTCGCGCAGTGCCGCCAGCGCCTTTTCCAGGGCGTCGGGCGTATGCGCATAATCAACCACCACCAGCGGCACGCCACCGCCACCGAACCGCTCCATTCTTCCGGCGACCGGGCGTGCCTGTGCCAGCCGCTCCACGGCACGTGTCAGCGGCATACCTGCGACCAGCAGCACCGCCAGCACTGCCAACAGATTCATCGCGTTGAATCGTCCGATCAGCGGGCTGCGCAGCGTTGCCGCACCGGCCGGCGTCGACACTTGCATGCTCAGGCCGTCAGGCGTCGGCATGACCTCGGTCGCGCGGACGTCGGCTTCACCAAGCCCGAAAGTCGTAACCCTCAGGCCTCGCCCGACCGTTTTCGCCAGCTGACATCCGACGGTGTCGTCGCTGTTGATGACAGCCGCTTGCAGGCCGGGGAAACCGAACAGACGCAGCTTGCTCTGGGCATAGGCTTCCATCGTGCCGTGATAGTCCAAATGATCGCGTGTGAGGTTGGTGAACACCGCCACATTGAAGGCAACCCCTTCGACACGTCCCTGGTCAAGGGCATGCGACGATACTTCCATGCACGCCCACGCTGCACCCGCATCGACGAAATCTGAAAGCAGGCGGTGCACGCTGATCGGATCGGGAGTGGTGTGACTAGCCGGATCGAGTCTGCCCGGAAATCCGGTTCCCAGAGTTCCAATCAGGCCACAGCGCCGCGGAGGCTCGTCCAGTACCTGGGCCAGAAGATGTGTGCAGGTCGTCTTGCCGTTGGTTCCGGTAACCCCGACTACGAATAGTTTCCGTGAGGGCGATCCGAAGAACCGGTCAGCGATGAGTCCGATGCGATCCCTGAGCCCGGACACGGGGATCGCGGGTACCGCGATCGCGGGTGGCGCAAACCGCGCCCCAGAGGACAGCTTCTCATCCTGCTCGAACACCACGGCTGCAGCGCCACGCGCAATCGCGCCACCGACATACTCGCGCCCATCACCACGGACACCGGGCGCGGCAAGAAACAGCCAGCCCGGCTCGATCGTCCGGCTGTCGCTGCTGATCCCGAGGATTTCCGGGTCGGAACCCAGACCGAGGTCCGCCAGACCATCGAGCAGCCGGCTCAGCCGCATCCCCGTCACAACTTGCCTCCCGCGCCGGCATCGCCGCCCTGCGCATTGATACGCACGAATCCGCCGCCGATACCCGGCGCGGGCGCCTGCGCAACCCAGCGCTGCGGATGCGGCAGATTGTCCGGTGGAATATTGAGCAGACGCAGAGCACCGGTCATCACTCTGCTGAAGACCGGGGCCGCAACCTCGCCTCCGTAGTAGTCACCACCACGCGGATTGTTCACCATGATCACCATTGCCAGGCGGGGGTCGCTGGCCGGCACAAAGCCCGAAAACGACGCGAAGTAGCTGTTTGGCTCATAGCCGTCGCGACCGAGCCTGTGGGCGGTTCCGGTCTTGCCGGCCACCTGATAGTCCGCCACGGCGGCCGCTGGCGCAGTGCCACCATTACTGACGACTAGTTCGAGCATCGAGCGCAATTCCCGCGCCGTGGTCGCAGTCATGATGCGTCTGCCGGCAACCGGCTGGTCGCGCCGGAGGATCGTCAGCGGCATCATCACGCCGTCGTTGGCGATGCCGCCGTAGGCCTGCGCGAGCTGCATTACGCTTACCGAGATTCCGTAACCGAAAGACATGGTTGCCTGTTCGGACGGCACCCATTGCTGGAAAGGCCTGACGAATCCGGAGGCCTCGCCGGGAAGTCCTACGCCGGTAGGCGCCCCGAATCCTACCAGATGGAACATGTTCCACATCGTTTCGGGATCGAGCGACAGAGCGATTTTAGTGGCCCCCACATTGCTCGATTTCTCGATGATCTGGGCCACCGAAATAATGCCGGAATCCTCATCGTCGCGGATGGTGTAGCCGCCAACGCGGATGCTTCCGGGAGAGGTATTAATCAGCGTGCCCGGCCGGTACTTTCCGGTTTCCATGGCAGCGGCGATGGTAAACGGCTTGAGCGTCGACCCCGGTTCAAACACATCTGTCACGGCGCGGTCACGAACCAGGCTGCTGCGCAGACCGCTGCGGTTGTTCGGGTTGAAGCTCGGCACGTTGACTACGGCCAGCACCTCGCCGGTACGGACGTCGACCACGACCGCGCTGGCTGCGTGCGCATGGAACTTTTTGACTGCCGCCTTGAGCGCGCGGTAAACCAGAAACTGTATGCGCCGATCTATGCTAAGGGTGAGGTTCTTGCCGGGTACCGGCAACGAGATGCTTTCAACCGGCTGCACGATATTGCCGTAGCGGTCCTGCAATACGCGCTCCTTGCCCGGGATGGCACGCAGCCAGCTGTTGTAGGCGAGTTCGACTCCTTCCTGCCCCACGTCGTCCACGTTGGTAAAGCCGATCAGCTGACCGGTAACCGGACCGGCCGGATAATAGCGGCGATACTCACGCTGCAGGGCAACCCCTGGTATATGAAGAGCCATGACGCGCCTGGCTGTTTGTGGAGCAATCTCGCGCTCTATGTACATGAATTGGCGGCCCGCATTGCGCTTGACTGCCTGAGCCAGCTCGGAGAGCGATATGCCCAGCAGTCTGGCAAGGGCCGGCCAGCTGCCGCGGCCCTGCGCGAATTCCTCTGGATTGGCCCAGACCGAGTCGACCGGCGTGCTGATGGCGAGTGGCTCACCGTTGCGATCGAGGATCATCCCGCGATGCGAGTCGTCCTCGATGATTCGAAGATGGGAAGCATCGCTCTGGTCTTGCAGATAGCTGGCTTCCACAACCTGCAGGTAGAATGCGCGTATCGCAAGCAGACAGAACCCGGCAAACATCGTCGACAGCACGATCCAGTAGCGGGATCCCGCTCTGCCGCCCGCTGCCGCGCTCACCGATGACCTCCGCCGACCTCAACAATAACAACCTGATCCGGTGCCGGCATGGCCATCCCCAGTTGCGTCCGCGCCAATGCGGCGACGCGCCGGTGCTCAGACCAGACTCCTTCCTCAAGAAGCAGCTTGCCGCGCTCGACATTGAGGTTTTCACGCATATTGCGCAGTGTTTGCAGCTCAACGAATTCCATGCGGTTACGCTCACGCAGATCAACTACCGCCAGCGCAGAAACCATCACGGCGACTATCAGAACCACGAGGCGCTTATCCATCGAGCATCTCGGCGACGCGCATCACGGCACTGCGTGCACGCGGGTTTCGTCTGAGCTCTTCGTCACCCGGCCGAATCGGCTTGCCCACAGCGCGCAATCGTGGACTGAGCATTGCCGCCGGCACCGGCAGGTCCGGGGGAAAGTGATCGCCGCGGGCCTCGGTGCGCATGAAATCCTTGACGATTCGATCTTCAAGCGAGTGGAAACTGATAACTACCAGGCGCCCGCCCGGCGCCAGTACCTGAACAGCCTGCGGCAATGCTGCACGCAGCTCTTCGAGTTCACGGTTGATGTGCAGACGGATCGCCTGAAAAGTGCGCGTCGCGGGATCCTGTCCAGGCTCACGCGTCGGTACCGCACCAGCGACGATCTGCGCCAGGCGCCCGGTGGTGGCAATCGGCTGGCGAACGCGTTCCGCGCAAATAGCACGCGCGATGCGGCGGGCAAAACGCTCTTCACCGAGGTCGCGAATCACCCGTGATAGTTCCGATTCCGGCGCGCTACTGAGCCACTGCGCGGCCGAGAATCCGCTGTCAGGATCCATGCGCATATCGAGCGGCCCATCATGGCGGAAGCTGAACCCGCGGCGCGGATCGTCCAGCTGCGGTGACGATACGCCGAGATCCAGCAGGACGCCGCTAACTTCTCCAGTCCAGCCGCGATCAGCAATCGCTTGCCCCATCATCGAGTACTGCCCCCGTACGACCTCAAAACGCGTGTCGCCCGCAAACATCATGCGAGCCGCCTCCACCGCCTCCGGGTCGCGATCTAGCGCCAGCAAGCGACCCAGCGGACCCAGCCGCTCCAGTATCCCCCGCGCATGACCGCCGCGGCCAAAAGTGCCGTCGACGTAGATTCCCTCGGACCGCAGCTCGAGTGCCGCCAGCGCCTCCTCGAGCAAGACCGGGTGATGAGACTGTTCATCCACTTCTCCCACCTAGAGAGACAGCGATTCAAGTTCCGGTGGCATGGCATCGTTCCCAGCCCCGGCCGCCAGCCAGTCGGCACGTTGCGTATTCCAGGCCGCCGCATCCCAGATTTCGAACTTGTTTCCTTGCCCGATCATTACGACCGTTTTTTCGAGGCTGGCAAATTCCCGCAGCGGCGGCGGCAGCAGTATCCGGCCGCTGCCGTCCAGCTCGCATTCGGTCGCATGACCGATCAGCAGTCTCTGCAGCCGGCGCGCCGGTTCGTTGTAACTCGGTAGTTTCACCAGCTTGCGCTCAATCTCTTCCCAATCAGGCAGCGGATAGAGCAGCAGGCAACGGTCGCGGTCCACCGTCACCACCATGCGCCCCTCGCAGTGGCGATCAAGCGTGTCACGATAGCGGGTTGGAATTGCCAACCTACCCTTGCTGTCGAGATTAAGTTCGTTAAGACCGCGCAGCATTCGTAGACTTTCCCGTGTTCACCTGCCTTGATCCACAATTATCCACATTTTCCCACAAATTCACACTCACTATAGATAGGGCGGGGAACGAGTGTCAAGAAAAATGCGTGCCGGATAACGGATTTCTCCTTTTGGCGACAGCAAGTTACGGAATTGAGCCCCATCAATCGGTGACAAACGGCCTGCCAATGGTGATTTCCCACCGGCAGGCAGGCATAAGTAGGTCGAAACGTTGGATATAAAAGGCTAGAAATACAAAAAATTAGATAGAGAACTTAAAGTAAAAAGTGGAGCCGGCCGATAAGCCGGGTTCTGTCGTGGACAGCCATTCCTCTAGGACACGCGTCACCACGTGCCTCAAGCAACCTACCCGGGAACGGTGCGGACCACACCATAGTTCCCCTATTTGGTCTTGCTCCGGGTGGGGTTTTCCCTGCCACGGGTGTTACCATCCGCGCGGTGCGCTCTTACCGCACCATTTCACCCTTACCGGCAACACCGGACACGCCGACGTCGCTTAGGCGGTATATTTTCTGTGGCACTTTCCGTAGGCTTGCGCCTCCCAGGCGTTACCTGGCACCCTGTCCTGTGGAGCCCGGACTTTCCTCCGCGCAGGGCGCGGCGGCTGTCTGGCCGACTCCGCGGGTTATTATACGCCGATCGCGGTCGTATAGTCCGGATTGCCTGATCTATTTGTCGTGGCTCGCAGACCCGGAATCCGCGGAGCGGGCCAGACCTAGCCCGTGGGCATAGAGTAGATTTTTCTTCACGCCGGTAATCTCCGCCGCTAACGCTGCAGCCTGCTTGAGCGGGAGTGCTGCGAGCAGAACACGCACAACCCTGTCTGCATGGGCATCGATCTTTTGACCGGTGTCGCGGGGCAACCCGTGAACCAATACCACCATTTCGCCGCGTTGTTGATTTGCGTCGCTCCGCACCCAGTCGCTTAATTCCCCGAGCGTGGCACTGCGCACGGTCTCGAACTGCTTGGTAAGCTCGCGCGCCAGCACGCCGGCCCGATCACGCCCGAAAACAGCCGCCAGATCGTCGAGACATTCGGCAATGCGGTGTGCAGACTCGTAAAAAACCAGGGTACGGGGCTCGGTACGAAGATCCTCGAATTTCGCCCGTCGTGCTGCGGCCTTTGCCGGCGGGAACCCCTCGAAGGCAAAGCGGTCTGACGGAAGACCCGATGCCGACAACGCTGCAATCGCAGCGCAAGGACCCGGTATCGGCACAACCGGAATCCCCCCGGCTAGCGCGGCACGTACTAGATTGAACCCGGGATCGCTGATCAGGGGCGTGCCGGCATCACTGATCAGGGCGATGCTTTGACCTGCGCTCAGTTTGCGAATCAACTCATGCGTTTTCATCCGTTCATTGTGTTCGTGGACTGCGACAACCGGCCGATCGATCCCAAAGTGCCGCAGCAGCGTAGCGCTGTGGCGGGTATCCTCGGCAGCAATCAGGTCCGCCTGCGACAGCACCCGGACTGCGCGCGGCGACATGTCCTCCAGGTTTCCGATGGGGGTTGCCACCACATACAAGGCACCGGGCTTGTTTGACACATGCGCCTCCACTTTACGATACTGTCGCCACAGTTTATACGACATCCCCTAATGAAACCGATTTTCACCGCCCGTGCCCGGGCAGCATTGTTCGTTCTTGCCGGCTTTCTGGCCCTCCAAGGGTGCCAAACCCCCGGGCCACTGCAACCCCTGGTGCCGCGGCTGACCGCAAGAGACGCGGAGCGCGCTGAGCGGGCCGGGGAATATGTCATTGCCGCACATGACTACCTGCGAATTGCGCAGATCGCGGCCCCACCCGAGCGGCAGCGCTTTCAGCTGAGGGCGGTGGATGCACTCGTCAAAGCGGCGCAAGTGCGCGAGGCGCGCGCGCAGATTCGTTCCGTAGATACTACAGGACTTGCGCCTTCCTTCCTCGCACGCAAGCGTATTCTGGAGGCGCGCATCGCCTCTCTCGAAGGGCGTCCTCGGCACTCCATCTCTCTGCTCGATCAGGCAGCCCGGATGCGCAATCTCGATCCCTCGCTGCAGGCTGAAATCCTCCAGGCCCGCGCAGGGGCGGAGATCAAGATCAATCGCCCGATCAATGCAGTCAACGACCTTATCGCGCGCGAACGATTCATTGTTAGCGGCAAAGAGATTACTGAGAACCAGCTGCAGCTCTGGCACATTCTGCAGAACCTCAGCCGCACCAATCTGAAACGCGCGCTGGGGAGCGCACGCAATTCCGTGCTCATCGGCTGGTTGCAGCTCGCGATCGCCGTCTCCGATAACTCCGGCGACCCCAATGAGCTCGCCTTGGCTGTCAGCGCCTGGCGAAAATCCCACCCCAATCATCCTGCAACCGACAGTTTCATCAGGACGCTGGCGAGCCCGGTGCCCGGCATCATCGGACGCATCAACAGAATTGCGCTGCTGCTGCCCCTGACCTCGGAGTTCTCGAAACAGGCGGCAGCCGTTCGGGACGGTTTCATGGCCATGGACGCAGCCAACACCGATCCCGACAAACCGATGATCATGGTCTACGACACCGGCCCGGATCCCACGCAGATAACGAAATACTATGATGCCGCGGTGGCAAATGGAGCCCAGTTCGTGGTCGGTCCTCTCGGACACGACGCTGTCAGTCAGCTGGTCAAGGCCGATGATCTGCGGGTGCCGACACTGCTGCTGAGCCGCACGAACCAGAAGATTGACCCATCGAAACAGGTATTCCAGTTCGGCCTGTCACTGGAGCAGGAGGCCAAGCAGGTAGCGGAGCGTGCCTATCTTGACGGCCATCGGCGTGCGGCTATTCTGTACCCCGACACCGCCTGGGGACTGCGCATTGCTAATGGCTTCAGCGACACCTGGCAGCGGCTTGGCGGCATCGTATTGACTTCGGTAGCCTATCAGCCCGGCATCGGCGATTATTCGCAGCCGGTAAAGCAGCTGCTCAATATCACCCAAAGTGACGAGCGCGACGAACGGCTGAAAAAACTGCTGAAGATAAAGCTGAAATTTGATCCCAGGCCGCGCAAGGATATCGACATGATTTTCCTTGAAGCCGATGCCCAGAACGGCCGCCTGATCAAGCCCCAGCTCAACTATTATCGTGCGATGCAGATTCCGGTATATGCGACTTCGCATATATTCACCGGCAAGACAGATCCCATGCGCGATACCGATCTCGATGGAATCATGTTCGGCGACATGCCGTGGATGCTGATCCATGATGGCAGCATCAAGACACTGCGCACCGAGTTGCAGCATGGCGACTGGAAATACGCACACACTGCCCTCGATAGACTCTATGCACTCGGCATCGACTCCTATGCGGTTATTCCGCAGCTGAACCGCCTTAGCTCGGAGCAGGGCGTGCACTTCGATGGCGTAACCAGCAGCCTGAGCATTGGACCGCACGGACGCGTCCGCCGGCAGTTGCTCTGGGCACAGTTCCAGCACGGAGTTCCTCAGCTTCTGGACACATTCCTAAATTACAAGGGCCAGTTCGCCCTGGATGATGGCGCTGGAATCGACTCACCATCCATTCCGGCACATTGAAGGCATGGTGGGAGCCTCCGCAAAACCGGCATGTCCTGCAGGCCCGCAAATCGGCCGCTACAGCCGAATTTGCGGGCCTTCCTGCTGAAACGCCTCCATGAAGCAAACCCGCAAAAACATCATCGCCACCGGTCAGGCGACAAGCGGTGTGGCCACCGACGATGATCTTGGCAGCCACGTACGTACTGCAATCGCACACCATGCCGAAATCGTGGAGCGCTGCCTCGAGCCTCTCACTCCGCTGATCGTCGCGGCAGCAGCGATGATGGTCCGGACGCTGATATCGGGGCACAAGATCCTGCTGTGCGGAAATGGCGGTTCTGCCAGCTGCGCCCAGCTCTTTTCCTCGCATCTTCTAAACCGCTACACGCACGAACGACCGGGCCTGCCGGCAATTGCGCTTACCACCGACATGGCCACGGTGACGGCGATCGCCAACGATCATGGGTTTGCCGACGTATTCGCACGTCAGGTCATGGCCCTTGGACATGCCGGGGATGTTCTTGTGGTGTTTTCGACCACCGGAAACTCTCCGAATCTCGCGCGCGCCGTCGAGGCGGCACATTCTCGCGACATGAATTGCATCACCTTGAATGGACGCGACGGCGGTGAGCTAGCAGCCGTGCTCGCGAGCGGAGACGTGGACATATGCGTCGCCGGCGAGTCGACCGCGCGAATCCGGGAAGTACACATCCTGGTGGTTCACTGTCTAAGCGAACTGATAGACTATCAGCTTCTAGGATAAGAGCAGGCTCGATTATGACCCGCACCCGTTCGCCGGCAATACGTGCTTCGTCAGTCGCGCAGCGCATCCTTGCGGCAATTATGCTCGCAGGTATCCTGCAGGGATGCGCGCCCGTGATCGTCGCAGGCGCGGCTGCCGGCGCCGCGGTCGTGCACGACCGGCGCACGCTGGGCTCCATGGTCAACGACACGACCGTCGAACTCAAGGCCACCGGTATTCTGGACACCGAGCCGCAATTCAAGGGCAAGGTCCATGTCAGTGTGACTTCCGTAAACGGCATCGTGCTGCTGACCGGACAGGCCCCCACCCCGGATCTGCGCGACCAAATTCTCGCAAAAATCAGGACCATACCGAGCATCCGGCGCATCATAAACGAGATCCAGATCGCACCGCCGAGCACGCTTGCCGATCGCGCCGAGGACGCGTGGATAACCACGGAGGTCAAAGCCCGGTTTCTCGCCACCAAGGGGCTCGATCCAACGCGCGTCAAGGTAGTCACGTCTGATTCCAACGTTTATCTGATGGGTCTGGTAAGGCAGCAGGAAGGTCAGCTCGCCACCAATGCGGCCGCGAACGTGCGCGGGGTTGCACGCGTGGTCGAGCTGTTCGAATACGTCAACTGAACTGCGGGGCGGAGCATGCCAGCACCGCGCTCAAGGCATCCAGGAACCGGTCGATGGGTGATCTTTCGCCCCAATTCGTGCAGGCACTCCGATCGCTCGTTGAAGGGCGGAACGTGCTTACCGATCCTGCGGACAGCTGGGTATACGGATATGACAACTCGCGCAAACACACCGCTCCGGATGCAGTCGTGTTTGCCACAACGCATGCCGAGGTCGCGGGCATCGTGCGGCTGTGCTGTGAGCATTCGGTTCCGCTGACCACGCGGGGCCGTGGCACGGGTACCAGTGGCGGATCCGTACCGTTGTGTGCCGGGGTGGTACTTTCGCTCGAGCGCATGAACCGGATAACCAGTGTCGACACGGTGAACCGGGCGCTGACGGCCGAGCCCGGCGTGACCAACCAGGCCGTCCAGGATGCAGCGCGCGCTGACGGATTCTTCTGGCCCCCGGATCCTACGAGTGCGGCTTTCTGCACCATTGGCGGCAATCTCGCTCTGAACGCGGGCGGCCCGCGCGCCGTAAAATATGGCGCGACCCGCGAAAACGTCCTGGCACTGCGCGCCGTCACCGGCGGCGGCGAGGAGATCCGCACCGGCACCTACACCACAAAGGGCGCCGTGGGTTACGATCTGACCCGACTGCTTATCGGCTCCGAAGGCACATTGGCCGTGATTACCGAAGCTGTTCTAAGACTCGTGCCTCTCCCCGAGAGTAAGCGCACACTACAGGCTGCCTATGCCCAGGTCGGGGACGCAGCTGCGGCGGTAGCGCGCATCATGGCCCAGCCGGTCACCCCGTGCGCCCTGGAAATGATGGATGGCGCAGCCATCGATATCATCCGCAGCCATTCGCGCGTTGTGCTGCCACACGGTGCGGGGGCGTTGCTGATGATTGAAGTGGATGGGCCGGAATCTGGCATGGACGCCATGCTGCTGGCGGTCACTGCGGCCCTGAGCGGTGCCGGCTTGCTGGAAACCAGGGTTGCCTGCTCTGCAGAGGAGGTCAAGGAGCTGTGGGCTGCGCGCAAGGCACTGTCTCCGGCCCTGCGGACCATCGCTCCGAACAAGCTCAATGAAGACGTCGTAGTCCCTGTTTCACGTATAGCCGACCTGATCGCCGGACTCGGCGACCTGAGCAGGCGCTATGGCATCCCGGTCGTCAATTTCGGCCATGCCGGAAACGGCAATATACACGTTAACCTGCTGTACGACTCCCAGGACCCGCGCCAGGAACAAAGCGCACGCCCGGCGGTGAGCGCGGTGTTCGATCTGGTGCTCGCTCTGGGCGGCACACTGTCTGGAGAGCACGGTATCGGACGGGAAAAGCGCGATTATATCGATCGCGCCCTAGATCCGGTCACCCTGGGTCTGATGCGTCGCATCAAGAGCCAGTTCGACCCCAAGGGCATTCTCAATCCCGGCAAGATCTTTCCGCCGCAACGATGATCGATCGTCCTTGCATACTAAGTACCCTGGCCCATAAATTCGGTGACGTATTTGCTCACGCAGCCTGGGCGAGCATTTGCTCGTGCGCCTGGATTTTAGAGAGAAGCACCTCAAGGTCATGGCGCGTGAATTTCCATTCGAAA
>JAKASJ010000078.1 GCA_021819085.1 Pseudomonadota bacterium
CTCGAGCCTGCGCGTAATGAAGCTGGCGATACTCCGCTTCACCCGCTCCCCTGCCCGTTGGCTGCGAACATAATAGATGTTGCAGTCGTCCGCGTACCGCACGAAGCAGTGCTTGCGCCGCTCCAGTTCCTGGTCAAGTTGGTCGAGCACGAGGTTCGACAACAGCGGCGATATCACTCCCCTTACACAAAAGGTAATTTTGAATTTGAACGGGTAGTGAGGGGTTGGCGAAGTAGTGTCTCAGTGCTTGACTTGCGCCTTAAGAGGCAATACGTTTATGGCAAATGGCACGATCGACCAGAACGGACAAGGCTCGGCGGTTGAACGCAGCCTATGCCATGCTCCAGCGCAATACACCGTTGTCCACGGCCATGCAGCGTTTGTCTGGACAGTTCGACCTGTCGGAACGTCAAGCCTACCGATACCTGGAGGAAGCGGCACATCTGCAGCGACGTGTCGAGGTCACCGAGGCTACGGTGCCGATCACGCTCAAGGTTCCAGCGCGAACGGCGCGCCTTCTCCGTGTGTATGCGAGAAGCAGTGGGCTGACCATCGGAGCCGTCGTGACGCGGGCATTGACTATGTTTCTAAACACTCAGAGAAGGCATGGCTAAGCGGTGCCCAACGCCCGACCTGCTTCAGGTTCACGTTGAGTATCTGTTTGACCGCTTACACGATTCAAAACTCGCCCAAGCCTACAGTCTTCCGGTACCCATTCGGGAGCGCCCCGTCGGCGGCAGTGTGAAGGAGTTCGATCATGAGGATGGCAGCGATCTACGCACGAGTATCGTCCGACCAACAGCGGGAAGCGCACACGATAGCGAGCCAGACGGCGTCGCTGATCGAGTTTGCCCAGGGGCACGATCTGGAGGTGCCCAAGGAGTGGGTCTTCGAAGATGATGGCTATACTGGAGCGACGCTGGAACGGCCGGGGCTTGAGCGTGTGAGGGATCTGGCCGCTGAAGGGCAGATCCAGGTTGTGCTGGCATACTCGCCGGACCGCTTGAGCCGCAAGCATGCGTACCAGATTCTGCTGATTGAGGAACTGGCCCGCAACGGAGTGGAGACGCAGTTTGTCAAAGCGCCGCAGGGAGCCAGTGCGGAAGATCGACTGCTTGTGCAATTCCAGGGGATGATATCGGAGTATGAAAGGGCACAGATACTGGAGCGGTCTCGCCGCGGTAAGCGACACCGTGCCCATTCCGGTGAGGTCAGCGTGATGAGCGGCGCTCCGTATGGCTATCGCTATGTCCGCAAGAACGACCTGGCACCGGCTGCATACGTCGTGCTTGAAGCCGAGGCTCGTGTGGTCGCGCGTATTTATGAAATGTACACGGCGGATGGCCTCAGCATCGGTGAGATTACCCGCCGGATCAATGCCGAAGGCATCCCGACTCGGAAAGCAAGCGCCCGGTGGGAACGCTCGACCGTCTGGGCCGTGTTGCGCAACTCTGCGTATCGTGGTGTTGCCTGTTTCGGCAAGACGCGCGCTTCTTCTCGGACACGCATCATCCGTCCGCAGCGTCGGCGGGGTGTGATTACGCCCAGCATGACAGCCGGCCACGAACGACCTCGCGATGAGTGGATCGAAATCCCTGTGCCGGCGCTGATAAGCGAAGATTGCTTTGCTCGTGCCCAGGAGCTTTTGCGAGAGAATAAAGTACGATCACGCCGCCGCACCATCGAGCCAAGTATCGTGCAGGGGATGGTCAGCTGCCAGAAGTGCGGCTACGCCTTCTCGCGCACATCGACGAAAACGAGTGCCCGCAAGATCCACTACTACAAATGCATTGGCTCGGACAGCTGGCGCAAACTGGGCGGCCCTGTTTGCGATAACGGCCGTTTCATCCGCCAGGATATGCTCGATCAAATCGTCTGGGCTGAGGTCATCAAGCTGTTGGAAGACCCCACGCTCATACAGCAAGAACTGGATCGTCGGCTGGCGGCAGCGCGCTCGTCCGATCCGGCCCAAAAGCGCGAGCAGAGTCTGCAAAGAGAATTGGTGCATGTGGGTAAAGGCATCGAACGCCTTCTCAGCGCCTACCAGGAAGCACTCATGTCGATCGAGCAGTTGCGTGAGCGTATGCCAGCACTACGCCAGCGCGAACAGACGCTCCGTGCTGAGTTGCAGGCACTCGCCGACCAGGCCAATGATCGAGCAGGCTTTCTGCGCTTGGCGGAGAATCTTACCGCGTTCCTTGCCCGCCTGCGTGGCGCTGCTGATACGCTGAGTATCACTGAGCGGCAGAGAATCGTCAGGCTGGTTGTGAAAGACCTCCCGATAGGAGACGAAACCATCACCATTCGCCATAGCATTTCAGTCCCGCAGCAGGCCCCTCCGCAAGGCGGCAATCTACCGCCAAGCAGGGCTAGCGGACAAAATTACCTTTTGTGTAAGGGGAGTGATTGGCCCGCCCTGCGGCGTGCCCTTCTTCCGTTCGCGTGACAACTCCTCCCATCATGAACCCCGCGTTCAGCCATTTGCCGATCAGGCGCAGGATAAGCGGGTCTGCAATCCGATGAGCAACCATCCTTTGCAGCCAATCATGTTGGATGTGGTTAAAATAGCCGCGGATGTCGGCCTCGAATAAGTGTCCAACCTTCTTCGTGACGATGATCCCACGCAACGCTCGAAGGGCGCCATGGGGACTACGTCCAGGCCGGAATCCATACGAGCACTCCAGAAAATCCGCCTCGAACACCGCTTCCAACAGCCGCGCAACCGCCCGTTGCAGCAGGCGGTCTTCGGCAGTCGGAATTCCGAGCGGCCTCGTACCTGCCTTGCCAGGACCCTTCGGTATCTCCACACGGCGTACCGGCGGAGCCCTATAGGTCCCTTGCCTCAAGCGCTCACATAGCTGTTGAACTCGTGTGTCCAAGTCTTGTTCAAACTCCCTCGTCGTCTCACCATCGACTCCGCTCGCACCGCGCCGATTCATTTGCTTCCAGGTTTCCGTGAGGAACTCCGGGGTGAGCAAATGCGCCAACGAGGTGAAGCGCAGCTTCGGATTTGACTTCG
>JAKASJ010000046.1 GCA_021819085.1 Pseudomonadota bacterium
CATGGGCCCTGATGTCGCGAATCAAGTCACAGACGGCCATCGTCGCTCTCGAGGCAGCGCCGCGAAACAGACCTTCGAGCTATCCTGAACCATTCGCCGCACGCATGGCGGGGCGCGAAAAGCGCCCGCTGGGTGATGTCCTCGGGCTAGTGAACTTCGGTGTGAACCTCACGCGCCTCGTCCCCGGGGCCATCTCAGCGCTTCGTCACGCCCACTCGAAACAGGACGAATTCGTGTACGTGTTGTCGGGAAATGCGGTTCTGATCTCCGATCAAGGCGAGACGCTGCTCGCTCCGGGCATGTGTGCCGGTTTCAGAGCGGGCAGCGGAAACGCCCACCATCTTGTCAACCGCACCGACCGGGACGTTCTTTACCTGGAAATTGGCGACCGGACCGCCGGAGATTCAGCATCATATCCGGACGATGACCTGCAGGCCGTCCTGGACAACGACGGGAACTGGCGGTTCCGGCACAAGGACGGCACACCGTACTGAACGCGGCCGTACGCCATGATGCGCGCCTGTCGCCATCGGCAGATCAGCGCCTATCCGGATTCAAACGGCTTTTGCTGCGTTCAATGCAATCGCCGGGCGCGTGACAGTCGCATGTTTGCCGGGTTCGGCATACGGGCTGCAGACAGCTGATCCTGCGGATTTATGTGCTGCGCTGCCGGCCAGCGCGCAGAAAAAGCATGCTATTAACGAGATGGACACGCTTTGCGCAGGAGCAATCCGATAACCCCATCCCAAACGGCCATACCTTGCGTTGCGGCGCAGGGCTTCAGAACGATGCACGGGCCTGGTTGCGCACTGCAGCCAGGCCCGTGCGCGACGAACCCAACTTAAGGAGCGATGGAAGAATAACCCAGAGCCTGGAAATCAAGTATGGCCGAAACCCCGGCGGTCACGTACGTGACGCCATCCAGGAGCCCGTCCGCTGCCGGCATGCCGGTGGTCTGCGGGTTGGGCAGAAATCCAGCCTTGATAAAACCGCGCGCCGTATTCTGGCAGAAGTAGAAATGGACACCATCCTTCATAAGCGCCTCTACCTGCGCTTGGAACGGATTCCCCTTGAGCAACAGGAAGCCGCCCTTTCCGTATGCCACAGCGATCATCTTGAAGTCGCTCGGCTTCATGCCCTCGGTGATTTCGTAGTCATGTATTACGTTCATCATCTCGCCGAGTGCATACGGGCTCGTACAGGTGCTTTTGAAGGGCGACATCGTCTCATTGTCGACAGTGCTGTTAGCGCAGAATCGATTGATCTGGAACAGGACCCGCACATGGCGGCGCTTTTTGATGCAGCGCGTGATCATGCTGGCACCCGGGCCGAACTCCTGGTCAAGCGTCAGTCCGTTCACCAGACCAACCGGGCATTGCTCCGCACCTTGGCTGTCGGAACTGTCTGCACGCGCCAAGGTCGGCAGGGCAAGCACGACCATCGCCCCCAGAACAAGCAGGTTCATTACCGTCTTTCTGTTCATATCGGCTATTCCTCCTCCTGAATGGTTCACGGCTGGGTACGCCGTTCACCGCATTTGCCATGGCGTGTCGGACTTCCCCGGCTTCGAGGGATACGTGCCTGCTCCGGCGTGGCACTTCCAGCGCTCGATGCACGGTACGTTTGGTCACGCCCTCTCTGTCATGTAGCATGACGCTCGGAATGTAGCCTCTGTTTCTTGCGGGGACCAGATGACTAATGTCTAAAGTTGGTCATAGACATTCGTATAGAAGCGCGATAGATACCACGTGCGGCGATCAGCCAGTCATCGTATACCCGTCCCGTGCGCAAACAGGGCGCATACCCGACACATCGGCGATTGCGCGGGACCACAGGGATGGAAAGCCGGATCGTGAAGACCGGTGAGGGGTGCAACACCGAGCAGGCACTGAGCCGGCCCGCAACGCTCGGAAGGCCGTCCGACACCCCCGGCGAGGTCGGAATGCGGAATGCTTTTTCTCGTCACGCTACGGCAATGGCGGCCCGACACGGACTCACGTTCACTTGCCGGATTTGCCAGGCCGATACTCCCAAAGATCATTGAGGTTGCCCGACACGCCGACCGAATCCACGCCGTAGCCGCCGAACATCCAGACATGGCCTTTGGCATCGCACCATGCTGCGCCTGCCTGCCGCGCCCCGGGGAGATTGGCTGCTGCCGCTGTTGCCCGCCGGCCATAGACACCACGCAGGTCCGGTCTCGCTGTGCCGCCCACCCAGGTCCACTGTCCGGCGGACGGACTGTACTCCCAGATATCGTTGAAGTAGCCGGACGGACCCCCGGGAACCGTCCGGACACCCCCGAACAGCCACAGGTGGCCCGCCGGATCCGTCCAGGTGATTGACAGGGACCGCGCACCCGGCGTATTGCCCGCGGCCGGAACATTGCGTCTGCCGTACTGTCCGCCGCCGTTTACGTACGGGCTGCCGCTCACCCAGGTCCATCGCCCTTCCGCCGGACTGAACTTCCACAGGTCGTTGAGGTTGCCCTCGGTGCCGTTTGCGTCCTCGCCGATTCCTCCAAACATCCAGAAAGTGCGGGTCGCATCTGTCCATCCAGCCGCCCCCTGCCGCGCTCCGGGCGCACCGGACGGCGTCGTCACACCAAGCCGTCCATAACGGCCGGCGGCGTTCACGTGCTCCGATCCGCCCACCCAGGTCCATCGCCCTTCCGCCGGACTGAACTTCCACAGGTCGTTGAGGTTGCCCAGCTTTCCCGCCGCATCGTAACCCTTGCCGCCGAACAGCCACAGATTCCCAGCGCCGTCGGTCCACGCGACAGCCAGATAACGTCCGCCGGGCACATCACCGCTGGCGGCAACACCGCGCTTGCCGTAGCGGCCCGCGGTATTCTCGTGCTCCGATCCGCTCACCCAGGTCCACTGCCCGGTCACCGGGCTGTACTTCCAGAGATCATTCAGATAGCCGGTTTTCCCGCTGATATCGGCACCGTAGCCACCAAACATCCATTCGTTTCCGGCAGAATCGTGCCAGGCTACCGCCGACTGCCGGGCGCCGGGAATATTGCGCGGATCCTGGACGCCCTGCGTTCCGTAGCGGCCCGCTTCGTTCACCTGCGCAGCCCCGCCGACCCAGGTCCATTCATGCTGTATCGGACTGTACTTCCACAGATCATTCAGATAGCTGAACGTGCCGGTCGAATCGAAACCTGTGCCGCCGAATATCCAGAGATTTCCGGTGCGGTCCATCCACGATACCTGCGCTTCCCTCGCCCCGGGGACATTGATGGGCGAGGCTACACCGCGTGTCCCATAGGTACCGAGCTGGCCGACTGCACTGGCCCCCTTTACCCAGGTCCAGACACCCGCCTGGGGCGTGCCCCTGGTACAGGCGGCGAGACTCACCGCCGCAAGCACAGACAAAGCAGTCGGCAAACCGGTACAGCGCATTGACCCCCCTATGACAAAATTGGCACGCACATCACGACCCCGGCACCCCGGGGCCGCCAGCGATACCCGCCCTCAGGACTGGGCCGCGTGTGCGCGCAACGTTGCTGCAATCTCAGCATGACGCGCAGCCAGTGCCCGGCCCAGCGCCGTGTAACCGTCGCGATCCCGTGCATTGATGTCTGCGCCGTGTGCGATAAGCAGTTTCACGATGGCGGCATGTCCGTACATCGATGCAGCAATAAGCGGCGTGTCGCCGCGCATATCCCTGGTGTCGACAGCCGCACCGTGGGCGATGAGCAGCTTTGCCATGGCAAGGCGTCCGGCCCTGGCGGCGATATAGAGCGGAGTGCGGCCGAACCGGTCCTGCGCCCCAGGATTTGCGCCGTGGGCGATGAGCAGCGCCGCGATCCCCGGGCTTTCGGGCGTTTGCGAGCGGGCCGCGTTATCGAGCGCTGTGCCACCGCCATTTATCGAGTCCACTCTCGCGCCATGGGCAATGAGCAGCGCCGCGACCGCCTGGCTACCGGCCAGAAACAGCGCGGTTCTGCCGGAGTTGTCCCACGCATTCACCTTCGCGCCATGGGCAATGAGCAGCGCCGCGACCGCCCGGTCACCGAACAGGGCGGCACTCGCAAGGGGCGCAGAGCCGTGCCGGTCGCGCACGTTCACGCTCGCACCATGGGCGATGAGCAGTTTCGCCATGCCGGCGCTTTGCGCGAAGTAAAGCGGCGTCTCGCCGTAGCGGTCGCGGACGTTCACGTCCGCGCCGTGTCGCAAAAGCGCGGCCGCCTCGGCCCGGTTTCCGGATTCGACAGCCCTGAACAGCGCCATTTGAGACCATGCAGGCCAGGGAAAGGCACCGAAAAGCAGACCGGCCACCCTGATGATCCGCCATCCGCGCCGCTGACGACACCTCACCGAGGATCCCGTACCGGCAGCTTGTCGCCCGGGTTGCCCCTCATTGCGCGCCAAGAGCGGTCCTCGTCATTTTGATCTTGGGCACCGGCACCACCGGCGCTGCTGGAATCGACCCCGGAACCCGTGAAAGCACCGCTCCGTGGGCACGCAGCAGCGCTTCTACTGCAAGACTGCCACTTCCGGACCAAGCCGCATTATCAAGCGGTGTGAATCCGTTAATGTCCCGGGCGTTGACAAGTGCATGGTGGTCAAGCAGAACCCTGATCACCGGAATACGTCCGGCCCACGCGGCCCGGTCCAGCGGAGTCTGCCCGATCATATCGCGGGCGTTTACCAGCGCTCCATGGGCGATCAGCAGTCTGGCAACAGCGGCATTGTCCGCTCCGAACAGGGGGGTCTGGCCGTGACGGTCACGGGCGTTCACATCAGCGCCCCGGGAAATAAGAATCTTCACCATTGCCGGATAGCCATGACCTGCCGCCCAGTGGAGCGGGGTATCTCCGTTCTGGTCCCGAACGTCGACCTTGACGCCTTGCTTCAGGAGCAGCCGCGCCTGGACCAGGTTGCCGGTGGCGGCCGCCGTGAACAGCGCATTCTCCATCGCGGCCGGGCTTGCAGCCCAAGAATCCGACGCCACGAACCCGCAAATCACTACGGCCAGAAACATGAACCGCTTCATCACAAGATCCTCCTTCCACCGTCCGCCATGACAATGCCCTTCGGCACCGTCCGCTCGCTGTACGGACATACGTGACACGCCCGAGAAATTGCCAATCTACGCAAATCCCGACGGTTCATGCCCACCCCGCGATCAGTCGCTGAATAGATCAATATAGTGGATGTAGTAGGCATTGAACCTCCGGCCCACAAACGGCGTCTCGACGCCATATATGGCATAGCCGGTCACCTTCTGCCGGTCGCGGGAAAGCGTGAAGTCGACCGCATACAGCGATACCGGCATCGGATCTTCGCTTGCGTGGTTCTGCGTAAAAATCCAATACCGTGCCACCGGCCGTCCCGAATCCCCGGCAACGAACCCGAAACCGTAACCGTACCGGTCCGCAACCACCCGAAGTCCGACAGGTTTCGCCAGGCGTGCCTTGACTGCCAGAACCTTGTGGGCGCGCAGCAGATCGTCGGGAACCCTGTATGTCGTCCTGTGTGCGGCCGCATTGATCGTGACGATGCCAGCATTGCCCCGCGCCACGAACTCCAGCTGCTCCATTCCCGCAAGGGCCGGCGGCAGGCGTGGGTCCGGATTCCGCCACCCCTGCGCGACAGATACCGCGCGGCCGCAGTACACGAGTGTCCAATCCCCGCTGTCCAGTCGCATGCGCAGCGCGTGCCAGCGCACCACCCGCAAACCTCCCGGGTGATTCACCCCATCCACCACGGCTGCCGGTGCGCCATAGGTGCTGAATACCTGCAACACACGCTGCTCGATGAGCGACCCTCCGGGCAGTGCGCGCATCTGCGAAAGAGTCATTGCGCTGGCCGGTGCGGTCATCACAAAGGCCGCAATAGCCAAAAGCACGAATCCGTGCACCCGCAACCCCTGGTGCACGCAGCCGCAACCGGGCGCTGTACCTCGACTTGCACGTACCCGGCTAGAGAAGCGCATATACCCGCGCGACAAACCAAACCAGCCCGGCTCCGCCGATGCCCAGGGAAGCCGTTTTCAGAATCGGCAGCCTCCAGTGACTGGCCCTCAGCAGCGACAGGCCAATAAGCGCAAAGCTGACGATGATCATCTGCCCGCCTTCTATGCCCAGATTGAACGACACGAGGGCAGCAAGCAGCTCATGCCGGGACACAGTGATCGCCTTCAGGGTGTATACAAAGCCCAATCCGTGAACCAGGCCAAAGCCGAAAGCCAGCATCCAGCGTCTACTTCTCGCCTTGGCAAAGTCCTTTACCCAGAGGTTTTCGACGGCGACATAGATGATGGTCAGCGCGATGAACGGCTCCACGATCCTGTCCGGCAGCGACACGATGCTGAAATAGGCTAGCGCGAGCGTGATGCTGTGGGCCACCGTGAACGCCGTCACCAGTTTGAGCGTCTGCAGGAAGGTTTCCGCCACGACAATCACCGACAACAGAAACAGTATGTGATCGTAGCCCGTGAGGATGTGCATGACCCCAAGCTGGAAGAACTGGGAGCAATCTCCCAGCCATTCCCGCCACGTGCTGTTGCCCACGGCCACATTCGCGACATGCCAGTCCGGGTGCATGCTGGAGAGGATGCCGTCCGCCAGTACGTGATGCAGATTGCGGGCGCGCACCAGCTTGATGAACTGCGTATGGGTCGGGTCGATATCCAGGAACAGGCCGTTGTCCTGCACGCTGAGGTCCCTGATCTTGTGCGGACAGCTGAACACCAGATGCAGGATCTGATTCCCGGAAGGTTCGGAAACGATGGGATAGATCCGTGTCGGAGGACACACTGCGCCCCCGCTTTGCACCTTGAGATTTTCCCGGAAATAGGTGGCATACCACTGCAGGTTCTTGCCGTTGCCGAGAAGCCTTGCGATGAACGGCGGGATGCCGACGTAGTACTGGAGATGGCGTCCGTGCGCGATAACGAATGCGTTGCTGACGCTGCGCATGGACACATGGCTGAATCCCGGCCTGGGGATTGCCCACAGGCATAATGCAAGGGCGAGCGTGGCGAGCGCGCTGACCCTGCCCCGTTTCAACGTACACCCGTTCAACATAAACGCACCTGCTCAAGTTGGGTTGGGGCCGATAACCTGTACTGCAGTCTCGCAAATTACTTATCTCTCCCTGTGGCACGCCTCATTTGTGCGCCGACCTGGCCAATGACCGGTCTGGCTGCTGCGCCGGCCGCCGGCGCCGGGTCCGGGCTACGGCTGCACGTCGTTGCGCGATACCCTCATCCACGGACAAGACGCCCCTGTTCCGGGCAGGGCTTCGGCGGCAGGCACCGCAGCCCTGCCGCCGCCCTTGCCGAGAGGGGTCAATCCTCGTTGTTGTCGCTGGGTCCTCCCCCGTTATCGCTGGGGATTCCGCCATTGATGTAGCCGCTCACCCACCCGTTTTCCTTGCAGCCCGGGGTGGACCAGGAGTAGCAGCTCGCCGCCACACCTATGTTGGTGATGGCAGCGGCATTCGGACCACCCTGGCAGCCGTGCAGACAGGGATCAACGCGGACCGCACGATCATCACGCGTCGGCGACACCGTCTGGTTCGGTTGCTGCTGGATGTAGGCGATGAGCTCATCGACCGCCGTCGTCCCCGGAACCGGAGGCGTGGAGTACGGAGCTCCTGCCGGGAATGAGGCCGCGTAGGTATACATCTTCTGGAGGTTGGCCGGCACCGGCTGGCCGTTCTGCACCAGATAGTCGTTGCCGACCTTGAGGTTGACCAGATGCCCATTGTCGGGTGCATTCACATCGTAGGTGTACTGCACGTTGTGGTTGAATCGCGTCACATCACCGCCTGGCCAGTTGTACGGGTCAACGCCGTATTCGGAGTTGAGGGCCGTATTCAGCCTCTTTATGACGAAATTGCCATCCACCGTCCCGACGTACATGCCGTTGTTGCCGAAGTTCGGCGACACGATGTTCCACACGTCACCGACCGTGATGTTGCCGGGCAGGACGGTGGTACCGTAACGGATTCCCGGGAAAGCGGAGATCTCAGCGCCGTACATGGACGCGTAGGCATCGGTAATCAGGTTCTCCATGGAGGCCTGCACCTGCCCTCTGCGGACGAGGATCGTGCTGGTCTTTCCGATCACCCGGTCGAAGTACTGCTTGTACGGCGCGTAGGCCTGCTCGGATATGGCAAGAACCGCGGGATCAGGTTTGATCTTCTTGTCGATCACCCGGATGATCCGGTAGTGATACTTGAAGACGTGGTGATTGTGCACGTACACATCGAGATCGCCAAGGAATTTGCCGTGCGAACCGGCCTGCACAATGATCACATCATGCCCGTCGGTGCCCTTGACGATAGTGGGCTTGAAGACGTTGTGGTGCGTGTGCGCGCCCAGAATGACGTCGACGCCGGCCTGCTGGGACGCGAACTTGACGTCCTGCGGATAGCCGAAATGCGACAGGGCAACGACGAGGTCAGGATGATAGGTCGCGCGGATCTGGGCGACGAGCGCCGTTATTTCGCCTGCGACCTTGAATCCGGCAGATGAGGCATTTGGAGCCAGCTGCTTGCCCAGCACGAATCCGTTTGTCATCAGCGGATGCGTCAGCCCGATAATCGCCACCTTCATCGTCGGCAGCTGCTTGATCAGATAGGGCGGAAATACGAGCTGCCCGGTGTTCGCGTAGCGCAGGGTGCTCGACACCTTGGGGACGGTCATCATGGAGGTAAGGTGCAGGAACTGCGCCTCGCCGTAGGCGAAGTCCCGGTTTCCCGGGGACCATGCATCGTAGCCCATGGCGTTGATCACCGGTATGCAGCCCGCGCCTTTTGTTATCTGCGCGATCGGGGAACCGTCGAAGGTGTCACCGGCATCCATGAAGAGCGCATTGAGCCGCTGCGGCTTAAGTCGCTTCACCAGTGCCTCGATGTAGGCATAGCCGCCGACCTTGCCTTCGGTGGCCGCGCGCCGCGGATAGGCGGAGGCCTCATTGGCCTCGGCATGGTACACGGGCATGAAGTAGCCGTGCGTATCATTGGTCCACAACAGCCGGACCTGGTCCTTCTGATCGCCTGCGCTGATATGATCGGAACGGACAACCGACGCGCCGTCGGCAAATGACGTCCCGGAGAACGTGCCTGCAGCCAGTGCAGCAAGGAAGGCCAGACCGACAGTCAGCAGCGGCCGGAATCGTTTCGAACGGACGTAATCATCGAGCGGACGTTTCATGAGGTTATCCTCCGCGTTGTTTGTTATGAAGCCGGTCACTGCTCTTGCGCTGCCGATCCATCGACCGGAGCTGCGCTGCCCCGACTCCTCTGCTCCATCCTGAGATGCCCAGCTCCCGATTCCACGCCACACGCAGGAACTGTGATCACCCGCACGCACGCTACTGGGCCCTTGTAGCAGTGCATTGTGGGTAGGCAGATGCGGGGATGCCAGACAACATATGGCGGTAATTCCGCCGGCGGAATTATCGACACACCTTTGCCGTCCGGCGCATGATGCTCTGGCATGCCGAAGGCATTGACGTGGATCAGAGGATGCTGGCGCTGTCGACCTACATGGGGCATGCCGAGATCTTCTACACGTACTGGTATCTCACGGCCGTGCCCGAACTGATGGCGCTTGCCGGCGGCAAGTTCGAGTGCTTTGCCGATCTCTCGGGAGATGGCGATGAGTAAGCAACCCAAGACACCACCTTCATTTGCCGCGCTCGTGCAAGCTTACTTCGCCGAGTACCTGACCCAGCAGCGCTCCCTCAGCCTGCAAACCATCGCGGCCTACCGCGATGCCTTCGTGCTCTTCCTCGGCTTTGCCGAGTCCCGCCTGGGAACATCACCGGCCGCGATGACCCTGGCAGATATTACACCGGAGTTGATCATCGCCTTCCTCGATCACCTGGAGCGCCAGCGGCACAATTCCGTGCGTAGCCGCAATGCACGCCTGGCCGCACTGCGGTCGTTTCTGAAGTTCGCCGCTCATCGGGATGTGTCATCGTTGCAGGTGATTGAGCGCGCACTGGGTGTGCCCGTGAAGCGCTTCGAGCGACCCATGTTCGGCTACCTGTCCCGGGAGGAGATGCTGGCCGTGATTGGTACACCGGATGGTACGTGGACTGGACAGCGAGACCATGTGCTGTTCCTGCTGCTCTACAACACTGGAGCGCGCGTGTCGGAGATTACCGGGATCAAGGTCGGAGAGGCGGTACTCGATGATAGTGCGGCTTGCGTGCATCTACATGGCAAGGGCCGTAAGCAACGTAGCGTTCCACTGTGGCGCTCGACCATCAAGGCGATCCGGGCCTGGTTGAAGCGGAATCCGCAATTCGTTGCCACGTCAGCGTTGCTGCCAAACCGCAGCGGGCATGCAATGACACGAAACAATGTTCACCAAAGACTCGTATTGGCAGTGAAGACTGCAACAGAGACAAGCCCCGACTTGGCAATGCGCCGGATCTCGCCACACACGATCCGTCACACCACGGCGATGCATCTGTTGCAGGCCGGCGTCGATATCAGCGTGATCGCGCTTTGGCTCGGACACGAGAGCCCAACTACGACTCACCACTACGTCGAGGCAGATCTGACGATGAAAGAACGCGCGTTGGCCAGGCTTCACGAACCAGAGGCCAAGATCCAGCGCTACCAGGCGCCCGACTCGTTGATCAACTTCCTGAAGACGCTGTGATTATGTGAAGGTCGAATGCATGCTGGCCGCTGCCAATAAACGGTTGGCGTGCGTTTCGACCCGCAACTTCACATAATCGAGGACTGTGCATAATCGGCCATACCAGACACTCATGGCATCTGGAGAACGGACATTCAACGCGTGGCACGGTCACCGGGCGAGTGAAGCGAGGCGGTGAGTCCGGAGCTACTGGTGAGGACCTTAATGTGGTCGATGAAGTGAGGACGTCCGGAAAGCAGTGCCTTCAGTTTCAATGTTCGTTGATTGGTAAAGAAAATAACCACGCTCTTGTCAGTCTCTTTAAGCGTGACAAAATCCTTGAGTGGAAGGTGCAACGTTCGAATTGGCCAGATCACTTTCTCAATAACGTCACCCCTAATCGACACTCGGTAGCTCCAAAAGAATGCACTAAACACGAATGCGAGTGTTGCGGCGGCGATGGGAATATATGAGAGGAGAAGCAGGTTTCCAGGATAGCGATAGTCCACGGGGTTGCGTAATTCGATCAGCCCTATGAAGAGAAACACAAGTCCAGTCAGAGGCATAGCAAAGCGCGGTCCGTAATAGCGCATGCAAGGACTTCTGGACCCGTCCATCTCGCATGGTCTCCTCCACAGGGCTAGCCGGAAGAGGATGGACGATAAAAACGCCATAAGGCCAGAAACGATTGCTGCTTTCAACATGGCGCTAGCGATACGTTAAGCCGATCGGACAAGCGGACACCCGGTGGCATAGTGTAAAAGTTCATCCTTCAATGGTTCACGATAACCAATTTCCGATGACCGCAATCGTGCCGATAACAACTGCGATAATAACGCCGACGATGCCGAATAGGCGAACCTGCCTGCTGCACTCTTTACAGATATCAGATGGCCACCATGGCATCTTTGCAATGAAAAGAAAGCCGATGTTTGCCAACCAGCCCACGGAACCTCGCTCATCGTCCGCTTTTTCTTTTCTGCAATTGACACAAGTAAACATGGCGAGGTCTCCGTGTCACCGAACTAGAGCACCGACGATCGTGCTGAATTGAACCGCTCCGGCCGATTATGCCGCCTCCGGTCACAATCGGACATTCGTAACAATTTTGCGGCACTGCCTCAGCGAGGCCGATATATGATGGGTGGCTCAGCTCGATTCATTAAGTGCGTCTAAAACAGCTTATACGGATTTGCTAACCGCCATTGTGCGGCCTCAACAACATCAGGTCTGAACAGGTCTTGGAATCGTATCACCAGCGCTTCAAAGCTCTTATCAAGCTGCTTTTCATCACGAAGAACCTTGAAACCCTGCTGTAGCTCCGCGCTAACCATGAGCCGCGAAAGCGCTTCGATCTCGCCGAGCTGCTCGATCATTCGCCGGGTGCGTGCCGCGGCACGTCCGATCGTGTTCTCGTAAATTTCGATCGCTTGCTTCACTTCTGCCCGAAATGCTGGGTCTGGCATATCGTTCCCCCTCATTGCCACCGATATTCCGGATAGGTAAATACGGCCTCCGCTGTGCCCGCACCGTTGGCCAGGGGCTACGTGCGTTTCCACCCAGCAATGCGAGCGCTCGAGCGCTGTATAGTCTCTATAGAGAAGAGCTCGGGATACCGAAGTACAACAGCTTCAAAGGCATAGTCCTGCAGGCCGATTTCGAGGAGCACGGTGTAACCGACCGTTTCCTCTTTACGATTTACAGCACGTTCGACGGCACCCAAGATCCCATGCCGTTTTATCATTTGCCACGTTCGTGAGGCACGCGTTTTCCGGCCGTTCTTCGATGTAAGCACTTCTTCATAGGCATAGACTGCCTCAAGGCACTCACGCTCTGCCTCGGTGCTGGCACCATACGCGGCGGCACGCAGTTCAATGGCTAATGGGATGGTCCGCCCCTCTTCTTCCGGCCTCGAGGGGCCCATACTGGTGGGGCTTGAATACACCCGCCAAACCGAAGGAGGCGAACCATCCATGGACATTAAAACGCTTGGGATCGACATCGGCAAATCCACCTTCCATCTCGTCGGATGCGATGGGCACGGGCATCCCGTCCTGCGGCAGAAACTCACCCGCGAGAAGCTCATGCGCTTTATCGCCAATCTGCCGCCGTGCCTCATCGGCATGGAATCCTGCCCGGGTTCCCAGCACCTGGCGCGACGCTTCGGCGAACACGGCCACACCGTGAAACTCATGGCCGCGCAGTTCGTGAAGCCCTACGTGAAGGGCAATAAGTCGGACTTCCTCGATGCCGAGGCGATTGCCGAGGCCGTGACGCGCCCCACCATGCGCTTCGTGCCGCTGAAGACCCTGGCGCAGCGCGACACTCAGGCGCTGCATCGGGTGCGCCAGGGACTCGTCGCGCAACGCACGATGCTCGTCAACCAGATCCGCGCCTTCCTCCTCGAGTACGGTATCCCCGTGGCCAAGGGGATCTCGCGCATTGGCACGGCACTGCCCGGACTTCTTGAGGATGCCGAGAATGGCCTCACCGACCGTATGCGCGCGCTGCTCTGTGAACTGCGCGAGGCACTCATCGGTCTGGATGAGCGCATCAAGCGCCTGAGCAGCGAGATCGAGCGCGAGGCCCGCAACGATCCGGCGTGCGAACGCCTCATGACGATCCCCGGGGTGGGACCGCTCACGGCCACCGCGCTCATCGCTGCCATCGGTGATGGGAAGGCCTTTCGCTCCGGGCGCGAGCTTGCCGCGTTCCTGGGGCTCGTGCCGCGCCAGTACTCCACCGGAGGCAAACCGAAGCTCTTGGGCATCTCCAAGCGCGGGAACACGTATGTGCGCACGCTCCTCATCCACGGGGCCCGCGCGGTGTTGCGCCACAGTGCGGGGCGCACCGATCGTCTGGGCGAGTGGGTGTGTGGACTGCAGGGGCGCCGGCACGCCAATGTCGTGGCCGTGGCACTGGCGGCGAAGAACGCGCGCATCGCCTGGGCGGTGCTGACGAAAGGCATCCCGTATCAGGCCCCGGCGCCGGTCGAGGAGGTCAGCGCGGCGGCCTGACGCCTCGGCGCCTGAAGGATTTTCCGGCTTACCTGCGTTTGCGAGCGTCAAGAACGAGATGGCGACAACCGTTTACCGGCAGATTCGAGAACCTGAGAAAAAAAGTGGACTGCGATTGAGTCCGGGTTGCTTATAAGGACGAATCTGCGCGGATTCCCATCGGGGCCCGGAGGCGACAGCCTCCATCGAGAGGCCGGATACATTGGTGCGAACGGTTTTATCCAGTCTTCGAAAGGACGCTTGCCAACGGGGGGCGGACCATACATTTTTTTCGCGCTTCATCCGCAAGGTCGCGGCGGTTTCGGGCAAGCACATTCTTTACGAATCGCTCGCACTCTTCCGGGGTCTTAAGCTTGGCTACCCTCTCGTCCATGCACAACCGCGCCGCTGCCAATTTGATTTACAAAGGTTACGGCAACTTTTGCCGATTTTTTCGGAATATTGAACGTCAGCGCTTCGACACGCAAATGAAAAATGGCTTTCGAGCGAGTATAAGCAATTGCTAATTGTTGATACCTTCAGTTGCAACTACGGGGTATGTACGGTCTCATACCCGAAAACGCTCCGGGTTGGTCCACCCAGGCTCCCGTCGGCGGAATCCGGCCAAAAGCGGACGTCCCATGCCGCTCTCGAAACCAGCCGTTCAGCGCTGCGCTTATCGTTCAATCACTCCCTCAATCTTGATTGACTAAACTATACCGAATCATGCCGCTGTGAGTGTTAACCTGTTTCGGCTCGACATGAGGGAAGCCGATCATGGACAATTTGGATGCCACAGAGCCGGTAAGAGCCCGTCTGGTAAGGGCTGCACTGGATTGCTTTCTTGCTGACGACTACCACCGAGTCACTACCAGGTTAATTGCTGAGAGGGCCTGCGCCAACGTCTCGATGATTCGCTACTACTTCGGCAACAAGGAGGGGCTCTACGAAGAGATGATCCGTGAGACCCTGAGTCCGATGTTGGCTGTACTTGACGGCCCGATGCTAGCGTCAACAGCAGGTTTTACCGACTTCCTGCGTCTGTATTATGACACCATGACCGCCCGGCCCGAGTTTCCCAAGCTGATCCTCAAGGTGCTGGCTCTCAACCACGGACCCGGTCGGCGCTTCATCCAACAACTGCTGGAACGCGGACGCACACGCGGCGCCCGCAAGGTGTCCGATCTGAAAGCCCAAGGACAGATCGCTTCCGGCATCGACCCCGACATCCTGCGATTGGCTTTTGTTAGTCTGGCGATGACGCCAATACTGCTGAAGGAAATCTTTGAGGAACAAATAGGGCGACCGATGGACGCCGCGTTTCTGGAAACGTTGGCTGCCTTCAATGGGCACCTGTTCTTGGCGGGGTTGACACCGTGCACGTCGAAATAGTGGAGATAGATCAATGTCATTTCAGAAGAACTCTGGCGCCGTGCGTCGCTTCGCCAAAGCCATGAAGTTCGCCTCATGGCTGCAAGCCATCCCCCATAAGCTCACCCCACCGCCGTTTCGGCTTATGCAGATTGGTTCGGCCTTCTGGCAGTCCCGGGCGCTCTATGTCGCCGCGCGGCTGGACATCGCCACCGCGCTAGGGGGCGAGGAGCTTGACGCAAACAAAATTGGCGCTCGCGTCACTGCCAATGCAGATGCCACAGGACGCTTGCTGCGCATGCTCGCCGCAATAGGCGTCTTCGAGGAGGCGGCGCCGGGCGTATTCCGCAACAACAAGCTCTCCGCCTTCCTGCGCACGGACAACCCGAAAAATGTGCGTGCCATGATCCTCATGCACAACTCCGAAGCGATGAGCCGACCCTGGTATGAGCAGCTCGAACAGGGCGTGCGGGAGGGCGTGCCACCCTTTCGACTTTCCTATGGCGAGGAATTGTTCGCCTACCTTGACCACCACGCCGACTTTGATACCTTGTTTTCCGAAGCCATGGATAGCGTCGAGGCGCTGACCGGGGACAGTTTTGCAACCGATTTTGACTGGGGGCGCTTTGAGCGGATCATTGACGTTGGTGGCTCCCGCGGCACCAAATCGCTCGCTATTCTGAAACGACACCCCAACCTGACCGCCCTAGTGGTGGACCGCGCCCAAGTGATTGCCGAAGCAGAGCATTACTGGGCTGCCAACGGGACGAGCTGTGTGGAACGGCTGCACTTTCAGGCAGGCGACCTGTTGGCTTCGATTCCGCCAGCACAGAGCGAAAGGGACATATTCCTGCTCTCTGCCATCCTGCATGGCTTCGATGACGACACCTGTATCACCGTTCTGCGCAATGTCGCCAATGCCTGTGGTCACACTGGTGCGCGAATCGCGCTACTGGAAATGGTCCTGCCGGAGGTGGGTGCAGATATAACTGGGGCCTCGTTCGACATGCAGATGTTTATTGGGTCGCGAGGCCGCGAACGAACATCGAAGGAATGGACATGTCTATTCAACCGTAGCGGCATCGTGCTGGAAGAGACAGTAGGCCTGCAATCGTTCGGAAATATCCTCGTCTTGCTCCCAAAAAAGTCATTTTGAATGGCTGCATTTGGCAAGTCAGTCTGACCGCAGTGGGTCGGATCCTGACGGCGCGCTTTATCGAAGCAGTCGCTCAAGCCACCTATCCGTGCCAATGTCCGATAACGTTTCCATTCCGGCCGTTGGTGCATCAGATGGTCACTGGCAGCAATAGCCGAGGACCGGAAACTGGCTGGCCGCGTGAAACATCGCACCCTTGAGCGCCAGTGCGATGTCATTTATATTGATAGAAGAATGGCGATTTGCCGCACGTTAGCGAGCGAGAGGAGCGGAAGCGCAAGTGAAATGCCCTAGATGCAATTTCGATATGCTGCCAACGGAGCGGCACAAGCTGAAAGTCAACTACTGTCAGTCCTGCAAAGGAATGTGGTTCGAACACGTGGAACTGGGAGAGCTGGAAGACGAAGTCTTCGACTTCGGTGATCACTGGAAAGGAACTTTGGTTTTCAGTTCAGCCGCTACGACTGATAAGTGCCCAGAATGCACCGCACTCTTACAGAGGTTTCAGTACAGGCTTTTTGATCTAGAGATGGAATTCTGTCCGAACCAACATGGCTACTGGCTAGAGGATGACGAGGACACAAGAGTCCTGGAACTCATGAGACGAGAAGAAACGGATCTCGAACGAAAATTGCTTGCAGAGGATAAGTGGTCAGCGGCGCTGAGACATATGCACTCTCGCTCGTTTTTCAGTAAGATGCGGGATCTGTTCCAGAGATAGCCTTCGAACGACTTGCCGTACCCTGTCGACGGACGTATCGTGCATTCGATGGGCAG
>JAKASJ010000047.1 GCA_021819085.1 Pseudomonadota bacterium
CCCGCCCTGCGCACCGATTCATCGATGAACCAGAGCGAGGGAGGATCCGCCTTCGGGTAGTGCTTCACGTAGTCCATCTGGACGTACGGGGAGCCGAGGAAGTACTTCTGCTGATCGATGCGTGCCTGCTTCAGGGCGATCACCCGTTCACGCACGAGCGGCGTATATTTACGTAACGTTCCCTTGACCCAGCCGCGACTCTCCTCATACGTCTCTTGCTTGAGCCAGGCAATGAGCGTGGCGCGGCGCACGCCCAGCCGTCGCGCGATCTCGCGGATGCCTACGCCTTGACGTTTGAGCTCAGCGGCCTCGAGGAACTTTTTTTGGCTTCTTCCTTCTTCATCGCAAATATCTCCCGATCCTAGCGTGGTGAGAGGGATGTCTCATATTGCCACGGGAGTATACGTCGCCATGCCGCCCCGGGGGGCGCTGGGGTGGTACGGTTTTATTCCAAAGTTAGCCGTTACGGACTTCCTTCTCGCCTTCGCGGGCTGCGGATGAAGAGCCAGGAGTTCCCCCGCGCCATCGATGCGCCGGCGTGGCCGAAGCGTTTCTCTGGCACACCGGATCCGGATTGCCGGGACGGAACCCCGCCAGCCAGAAACTATCCCCAGTTGCGGTTGATAACCCTGTGGGCAAACGAGGTTCGGAGCCCCTCGGTGGCACGCCGCGAGGGCGAGGGGATTGCCTTGCACAAATCCTGGACAGCCGCCGACAGACGCAGACTTGGATTCGTGCCGTGACGATGCCTGTTCATGGCGCTACGCCTACCTGTGCTGGGCACTGGTGTGGATTTCCCGAAGATCGTCGGCGGCGGGCGGACGCGGAAATCCTCAGCCCCGCCGTTTCGCCTCCTCGATGATCTTGGCAAGCTGCGTCTTGTTGCGGGCACCGGTCTTCTTGTAGATCGCATTGACGTGCTTGGTCACCGTGCACGGCGAGAGGTCGAGCGCATGCGCAATCTGTTTGTAGGTCTCGCCCAGAACGAGGTGCTTGGTGATGAGCCGCTCCCGGGCACTCAGCTGCCCGCTCCGGTTTTGCCTTTTGGCCTGAAGGTGGACGAGATCCCCGAGCGGGGCCGTCTTGACGACGATCGAAGCCCCCTGGAAGACCCGTTGACGGTTTCGGGTGATCAGTTCGTTGAGTTCAGCGGGAAGATAAGGATGTCGCACGTCGGGCCATTCCGCCTGTAACAGATCGGTGAATCCGGGCTCCGTCTGGTGAAGGAGTCCAAACCGGTCGCAGATCGCCGATCGGTAGGCTGCTTCCTTGTACGTCGCGAAATACGCGGCAAGGTTGTTGTTGCGGGCTTCCACCAGATGAGGCGCCAGAAACATCTTGATTTCCTGATCGTTGGCGCTGAAGGCCTTATGGGCGGCCGAGCGGTAGAGGCAAAGGAAGTGGTGCAGATTGGTGACCGCGTTGCGGGTGGTCGTGCACAGCGCATGACCGATCTCATAGTGTTGACAGAATTCCAGAAAATGCCGGTGCGCGGGCGGGGCGTTTGCGGATCGTGCCACTGAGGAGCGGCAGGTGGCCTCCGTCCCCGAGCCCTCGATGAGCGCGGTGAACTCGGCATTATTCCGTCTTTCCGATTCCCAGCGCTTAAACATCTCCGCCGGCAGATGATCCAGGTGGGCACTGTGCACACCCACTCCGGCTACGCCAATGGCCCACACCGCTGAGTCGAAGGGGATAAGGGCGCGGGTGAGATCGAGCGCCCACTCCATGAACCGGGCAGCGTCGCACTCCCGGCTTCCCCGGTACAGACGCAGCACGAAATCGCACATATTAGCGCGCATCCCCCTCCCCGAAGCCGGCTTTGAGTTATGACGGACCTGCCCGCTTCAGAGTAATCATTTCACCTATTGCCGGATAAACCTATAGGTCATTCGACCTATAGAGTTCGCGCACACTTTGCGCTCATAGTACGGGCCAGGGAGAGCACTCTAATTTCGCCGTGGTGCAGGACATCCCGCACGCACGTGCCTCGCACGGCGTACGAGGCTCTCTTTCCGCCATGGACTGTCGGAGACAACACCCGACCGGCTCGCTCCGGAATCAGGGTCGGCAGGAGCCGCAATCCGCAGGGAGCTGCCTCAGGATCCGCGTGTGGGAGAATCGCGGCGACTCTGAATAGTGAATGCAAGGGGTTCGAGGGCCAAGCAGTACCAGTATCTTCAACGTTAAACACAGATAAAAATCAGGTGGGGAGGGGATAATGAAAAACCGTCTATTGCCAATCGGCACGATATGCACCGCCATCGCGCTTGCGGGCTGCCAGACTCCTGGCGCAGACTTGGCAGCAAACGTCTATCAAGCTGGTCAGGTTAATTCTCCCCAGGCCGCCAAGGTCATCACCATCCTCGCGGTGATGCCGGCCAAGGTCGAGGTCGATAATTCCCAGTCGCAGAAGACAGCTCAGCTTGTCGGCGGCATCCTCGGCGCGGCCTTGGGCGCGGCGATCGGCAACAACGTCGGCAGTCACTCCCCAGGGAACTCGGCGCTCGGTGTTGTTGCCGGCGGCGTAGTGGGGGCCGGTGCGGGGTCTCTTGAGCCAGGAAAGGTATTGGTGGCGGGAGTCTCCATCACCTATCAGGACGGCGGTCGTACCCTCAACTCGGCACAGGTCGGTAAACTTTGCCAGTTCACTCCGGGCAAGGCGGTAATGATTTCCACTTCTCCGATGAATACCCGCATCCAGCCGAACGCGACTTGTCCTAAAGTGGCCACCAAGTTGTAAGGGGAGATCTTATGAAAGTGATTTTGCTCGTTGTCGCTGTCACTGTGCTTATGGTGACACAGGCGTTCGCCCAGTCCTCCCTGACCGATCAGATCAATTCAGTGTACGCCGTTCAGCAACAGCAAGAGGCAGTGCGACATGCAGAGCAGCAGCGGCTTGAGGCAAAGCAGCAGGCAGAGAGACGGCGAGCCGAAAAGCGACAAGCGGTGGAACGCGCCGCTGCGCTCGCGCAGATGCGGCAGGCTGAGAAGCAAAGGGCAGCGGAACGCGCCGCTGCGCTCGCCATCGCCAAAAAAAAAGAAGCCGAGGCCATCGCAGAAAGGAAGGATAACGAGCGCTATGAAGACAAGCTTCGGGCGATGCAGATCGAGCAGCAGGAGCTGCAGCTTCAGGCCGAAAAAGCCCGGGTGGCTCGGGAGAACGACTTCATCAATGCTCAGCTGAAACAGCAGAATGCTCAGACAGATGTCATTCAATCCCAGGCCGATGCAAGACGGAACGTTTCCTCTGGCGAGAAGGTGCTGCTCGAAAAAATCGGGGAGGCCAAAGTGAAAAAAGAATCAGGGATCTTCAAATAGCCGTATCGGTTCTGAAATGGGATCGTCGGCAGGAGAGGGACAGGTTCGGTAAGAAACCTTGTGCCCTGGCTTCCCTGGAAGACAAGGTCGTTCAAGTGCTGCCCTTCGTAAACTACTCTCGCTGCGAGCCAGGGAAGGGGCGAAGCGCCGAGGCGAGTAGTCCGCGGTAGGCGTAGAGTCCGGGCGGGTGGCCGTAAGGCCACCTGCAAGGACACCCGAAACGCCGTCCAGCCGTTGCCAGGGCGAGCGCCTCGCGCGCGCTGGAAGCGCGCGCGGCTCGACCGCAGGGCGGCCGCGGCGTGCCGCAGCGGATGCGAAGGCACAAAGAGTGCGCCGAGACCGAGGGCGCAAGGGCGACTTGGAGTCCCGTTGCGCATACCGAGGGCCGGCGCACATACGAAAAGTAAGGCAGCAGGAGACCCGCACTGCGGGCGAAGAGGGGATGGGGAGCCACAATAATAACAGCCATGCCCAGTGCGGGCATTGTCCATGCTGGCCTCCGGGGGCTCTGACACGGGGAAGTGCCGCACGCGCCGCGAAGCCAGCGGGGAGATTCTGTTCGTATCTTTCCCCCGCTGCCAGGATTGTTGTCGCCTCTTCTGTTAATCCTTGTGGGGGCGGAAAGGGATTGAACCGTGACGCAGTACGCAGTGGAACGTAAGGAGTCGGTGATGCGCCGGATGCTGGAATCCCCGGAACTGTCGATCCGGCAACTGTCGCAGGAGACTGGCATCTCGGCCTGGTCGCTGTACGATTGGCGCAAGAAGGCCATTGGAAGGGACGGAATCGTGGCGGGAAAGTCGAAACATCCCGGGAAGCACCCATCGGGCACGAAGCGCTCGGCAACCCAGAAGATCGCCGTGGTCGCCGAGACGGCCACGCTCAATGAAGCGGAGCTTGCCGAGTACTGCCGGCGGAATGGCTTGTATCCCGAAGAGATCAAGGCCTGGCGGGAAGCAGCCGAGGGGGCCATGTGCCGGCGGGGTCGTGTCGTTGAAACAACTGCGCGTGGCCAAGGCTGCCGACAAAAAACGCATTGAGGAGCTTGAACGCGAACTCAGGCGCAAGGAAAAGGCCCTGGCCGAAACCGCCGCCCTGTTAACGCTTCGAAAAAAAGCCGCGGCGATCGTGTGTCCCGAACTCGGAGAGAAATAGTCCGAGGTGCTGTACCAAAGATGGAAGAGGACCTTCCGGTGTCGGCCTGCAGGGGCTGGCATCAAACCACCCAGTGCTGCTGCGTTCAAAAGGCGTGGTGGTGAGCGACTGGGAAAAGGCACCGATGAAGGTGTCAGGTACGGGTTGAGAAGATGAGCGAAAGCAAACCGTTCGATGACGCATCGTTAGGCCAAGTGCTGTCAAAACTGGGGTCGGATCGCTACCCCAGGAAGAGTCGGGACGCAACCTGTTTACGGACCCGATGGCAGCCGGTGTGAAGACGGCATGATCTCAACGCAGGCTTTGGTAGGGAACGGGAGAACCTGATGGGGAATGATAAGGGAAATGACAAGTGGCAAACACCATGAGAAAGAATACCGATGTCTCCATCAGGGGCGGAGCTGCCCGTAGTAGTGACGAACCGTCTGTAATGGGCGGGGAGCGAAGGGGTGGCGTTACCTGGTTGCTGGCGGCTGCCAACTCGATAAGGGGAGGAGCGGCATGACACCAACCAAGCCGTATGGTATTGCAAAGGGTCTGCTGTGGGAGGCCTATCAGCAGGTGAAGGCCAATCGGGGGGCTGCGGGCATTGATGCGGAAACGCTGACGATGTTTGAGCAGAACCTGGCGGGTAATCTCTATAAGATCTGGAATCGGATGTCGTCGGGGTCGTACTTCCCGCCGCCCGTGAAACAGGTCGAGATTCCCAAGGCTAACGGAGGCCTGCGCACGCTCGGGATTCCCACGGTGGCCGATAGGGTGGCGCAAACGGCCGTCAAACTCCTTATAGAACCGCGACTCGACCGAATATTTCATCCGGATTCGTATGGATATTGGCCGGGCCGCTCAGCACGACAGGCGGTGGCAATCACTCGAAGCCGTTGCTGGCAATATAATTGGGTCGTGGAGTTCGATATCAAGGCGGCGTTCGACCAGATCGATCACGATCTCTTGATGAAAGCCGTTTCACGTCACATCAGCGAAGCCTGGATTCGGTTGTACATCGGGCGGTGGCTTATGACACCGTTTGAGACTGCAGCCGGAGAACGCCAGCCCCGCGATCGGGGCACCCCGCAAGGCGGCGTGATCAGTCCATTGCTGATGAACCTGTTCATGCATTACACCTTCGATTGTTGGATGCAGCGGACCCATCCGCAATGTCCTTTTGCTCGTTATGCAGATGATGCGGTGGTGCATTGCCGCGATCAGCGTCAGGCAGAAGTTCTCATGCAGTCTATTGGTGGGCGGCTTCGTGCCTGTGGACTGACCATGCATCCCGACAAATCGAAAGTAGTCTATTGCCGGGACAGTAATCGGCGTCAGACCTATGCTGTCAATCAATTCACCTTCCTCGGCTTCACGTTCCGGCCGCGGTCGGCCCAGAGTCGGCAGCAGCTCACCGTGTTTACGAGCTTCCTGCCGGGCGTGAGCACAGCAGCTTTGAAGCGCATGCGTCAGACCGTAAAGGGATGGCGTGTGCCCCATCAAAGTCCAGCGAGCCTCGGGGAATTGGCAGCGCAATACAATCCCGTGCTCCAAGGCTGGTGGAACTACTACGGAGCCTTTTATCCTACAGCCCTGCGCACATTGGCCCGATACCTCGACGCGATCCTCATGCGGTGGGCTCGGGACAAATATCGCACGCTACGCGGCAGTCGCTCTCGTAGCGCCCTATGGCTTGAGCGCATAAAGGGAAGCCATCCGCAGTTGTTTGTCCACTGGCGTATGAGTGTGGAAGCGGTTCGGTAATGGGAGCCGGATGAGTTGAGAGACTCACGTCCGGTTCTGAGAGGGGCTGGGGGCGAAATTCCCCGGTCTACTTACCTGGGGAGAAGGAGAGGACGCATGATCAGCACCCCAGATCGTCAGGCAGCAGTTTCTCTGATCAACGAGGCGGTGGATTCCGGTGCCCGGAGGCAGAAGGCCTGTGCGCAGGTCGGCATCAGCCTGCGCACGCTTCAACGTTGGACGCAGGAGGGCGCCGTCCGATCCGACCGCCGTCCGGAAGCCCTGCGCCCCGTGCCTTCGAACAAGCTCTCGGAATCGGAGCGCGCCGAGGTGCTGCGGGTGGTCAACGAGCCGCGTTTTGCGGCCCTCCCGCCCACCCAGATCGTGCCACGGCTCGCCGATGAAGGAACCTACGTGGCTTGCGAGTCGACCGTCTACCGCATTCTGCGGGAAGCCGGCCAGTGCGCCCACCGGGGGCGCGCCCGCACCCCGCAGCGGCGCACCATCCCGCGCCACTGCGCGAAGGGGCCGAATGAGCTCTATGCCTGGGACATTACGTATCTGCCGGGTCCCATCCAGGGGATGTTCTACTTCCTCTATCTCGTACTCGATGTCTACTCCAGAAAGATCATCGCCCACGAGGTGCACACGGAGGAGTGCGGGGAACTGGCCGCGCAGTTGATCGAGCAGGCGCTGATGCGCGAAGACGTGCCCCGCGATACGCTGGTGCTCCATCAGGATAACGGCAGCCCCACGAAGGCCTCGACCTTCGTGGTGACCCTTGATGCGCTCGGGGTGCGCCGCTCCTACAGCCGCCCGGGGGTGTCGGATGACAACGCCTACGCCGAGAGCCTCTTCCGGACGTGTAAGTACCGGCCGACCTATCCGGGGCGTTTGCCACAATCGAGGAAGCCCGCGCCTGGGTGCTCGGCTTCACGCGCTGGTACAACCACGAACACAAGCACCGCAATCTCAAGTTCGTGAGCCCAGCAGAACGGCATCAGGGAAAGGATACGGCGATATTCGCACACCGCACTGCAGTCTATACCCAGGCGCGTTTGAGCCATCCCGAACGCTGGAGTAAAAACATCCGCAACTGGTCACTGCCAACGGAAGTGTGGATCAACCGCCCGGCCGAAGACGCCGGGCAGAGCACACGACGCGAGGCGGCGTGAATGTTTCAGGCGACATCAATCTTGACAGCCGCCGCTTTCTGTAAGGCAACGTTCCTCTCCTTCCACCGGAATCTTGTTCACCGGGCAGCATGGCCGTTTGGGTTCTGTAGTACAGCTATCTTCACTGACTCCTCTGCCGTTTCTGAAAAATCCTCGACTGGGGGAGTCGGCTGCCTTGAATTGACTGAGGGTGACTCTGGTGCTGATCAAACCGGCGACAGCACCACGTCCGCGGAGCAATCGGATTCGGGACAAATATAGTAAGGACCGGCAGCGCAGAGACGGAACGTTTTATCAAAGCCAGATTTAAGCATCGCCACTCTGGAGGTGGCCATGAAAAATGACGAACATGGCATATTTATTTCTCTGAGATCAGCGACCCGTTTCTTCCTTAATCATTTCGCGCTCGCTCTTCTTGCCACAATGGCTTTGAGTGGTTGCGGTGGTGGTGGAGGCGGCAGTTCCCCCGCTTCTGGCACAAACATCCTAAGCGGGACAGCAGCAGCGGGCGCACCCCTGGCAAATGCCACGGTCACTCTCAAGGACAGCGCGGGCGTGGCCGAAACCACCACGGCCGACACCAATGGGAACTACTCATTTGACGTTAGCGGCAAACAATTCCCGGTGATGCTGGAGGTACAGCCCAGTATACCCGGAGCTATGCCGCTATTTTCCGCTTCGCTTGCGAGTGGTACCGCAAACATTACGCCGCTTACTGACTTGCAGGTTTTTGAAGCGGCCGGAGGAACGGATCCTTCAACGATTTTTAAAAGTGGTGACTTTTCACAGATCGGGAATTCTACGCTTGATTATGGAAGAACAAACGTTATCTCAAATTTTGTACCGTTGCTGACATCCAATGGATTGGATCCCGCAATTCTCGATCCGATTACGACACCCATGGTTGCCAACGGCGTCGGGCAGGACGCCATCTTGGATCATACTAGCGTTGCGATCACAGGAAATAATGCAAACCTTACTGATTCCGCAGGCAATTGCATACCATTTGGACCTTTAAATGTGACGACGTTGGCTGTTAATGGCATTGATCCAAAGGTGTTGTGGGATTCCGGTAGTGGCATGTCCGACGAGTATGTTGAAGACAATCTCAAAAAAGCATGTGTCCCGGGGATCGATCAATCGTTTGCTCTCGTGACCCCCAAACTCGGTATTATGGACTCCAATGTTTCCTGGTCAGGAATACCAGACGCACCAGACACACAAACCGCAATAGCAACATTAATAGCGCAACTGGAGAATGCGAATGGGAGAAATAAATTAGCGGCCGAGCATGGAGAGACAGCAGGGCCTATCAACATAGTCGCACATAGCTGGGGTGGGATAATAGCGTATCTTGCGCTTAGTGAACTCTCGGACCCACATAGTGGGAATTATGATCCCACTATAAAGGTTGCCAATCTAATTACGCTCGGTACACCCGTTGAATGCTTGGCGCCAGATAGTATTACAACGGGGGATTGCCAGAACTATTATTTGCCCTTTCCGCCCACTCCAGGGGTGCCCACTCTTGGGGTATTAGTAGGTGACTGGGTATTACATAATGTTCCTTCGGAATTCTCGCAATACATTGGGCCAATTCAAGTGCCGACAAATGTGGGGACTTGGACAAACTATTGGGGTAAGGATGACGTTATATCAGCGAGAATAAATAACTCAGAGGTAAAGAATAAATACGTAGATTGCGCCGGCAATCTTTATGATGGAATTATTTCTGCGGATCCAACGCCGTTGCCATGTGTTATTTCCGCTGCCGAGTGGGCGGCTTTCGATAGTGCGCTTGTTAGGTTTTATGACCCCTTAAGCTGGGACACATTGATCAAGACAGGTTCCAAAATTGCATCAAACCACATGGCATATTTCCAGTCTCCGACTGGAGGTATTTCAGGGACGCTCGCTGATATCAGGCAGATAGTGGCATCGTCTCGAACCGATGCAGTCCCCGCTCAGGGCACAACGCCGCCGACCTCTGGAGCCACTACGTTACCGCCAACAGCTTTTTCTGTGATCGCGGGTAACCCTTTTTGTGACACAACCAGCGCGGCTACTCCGGCTATGAATCTGTCATGGTCTGTTGCTGATGGCGTTGTTTACTATCGGGTTTTTCGAAACGGCAGCATGATCGGCGTTAATTTAAACGCCTCCCAACTTAGCTTTACTGATAATCGGGGTCTCGTTGCTGGGCAGTCCTATACCTATAAGGTATGGGCCATCAACTCGAATGGAACGACATGGAGTAACGTAGTACAGGTCACCATTCCGGCAGCCGTATGTGGCACGACTAATCCGGCACCGGGCAACCCTGGCAATACGCCGACCCCACTCAGCTTCACTTCCCTGACCCCCGTCTCGTTGTCAACCAGTGCGGCGCCCTATCAACCGACGCTGACAGCAACGGGTGCCAACTTCAGCAATCTGACGCAAATCAGATTCGACTGGAGTGGCTCCACCGTTGGAAGCAAAACATGGTACAAAAGCGACCTAGACTGGAACTCCAAAGTTGTGCCGAGTTCGGACGGCTCGTCGATGACGCTCGCGCCGGTGGTCGTGTTACCGGGCGATCCCCCTGGGCTCACCACCTGGACGGTGACCCTGACGGACACGACGGGTGCGACCGCAACACAAGCGTTCACGGTGAATTACATGCCGCCCTCAACGGCGCCCGGCAGATTTTCCATGAGTGGCGATGCGACCTGTAACACGACATCGCCCGGGGCTCCGGAGGCGACGCTGTCCTGGATAGCTTCGAGTGGCGGTGTTACCTATGATGTCTATCGCAACGGATCTCTCTTCCAGTCAGGTATTACCGGCACGAGCTTCAACGATTCCAGTGTCGCGGCAGGGCAGACCTATTCCTACGACATCGTGGCGAATAACCCATTCGGCGCTACCCAGTCCAATGGCGTAATCATTACGGTGCCCTTCACTATCTGTAGCGTCAGTATCCCCGCCACTCCGACGGGCCTGAGTCCTGGCTCAACGGGCAGCCCGGGACAGACGCAGGCAAGCAGCACGGTCACCGTGAGCTGGGGCGCCTCCGGCGGAGCCCAACTTTACATGGGTGGAATTACCGACATCGCTACTGGCAGTGATATCGTAACGATCAACACCAGCGGCACGTCCATGGCCGCCACCTTGGGCCCCGGCAAACAGTACCGGTGGTACGTCTTCGCCTGCAACAGTTCCGGCTGCTCCAGATCCAGTGCACTTTATTATTTCCAGACGCCAGCGGCGGCATCTACGCCAACATGCACCACCTCGTTCAATACGTCTAGTGAATCGATCGATGCGAGCGGTGGGCAGCAACAAGTCATTCTTACCACGTCTGACCCTTCGTGCACATGGTCAGCAACCAGCAACCAAGCGTGGGTGCATAACATTACGCCATCGAGCGGAACCGCGGGAGCAACGCTGACTTACACCGTTGACCCCAATAGTTCCACTCAGTCACGGTCGGCCACGATCACAGCGGGGCAAGCCACGCTCACCGTAAGCCAGCTGGGTACCGCGGCTGCCTGCACCTTCTCGCTAGGTTACACAACGCAGAGCGTTCCCGCCGATGGGGGTACATTCTCCCCAGGCGATGGGCTCATCGCGTCGAGTCAAAGCTGCCCACGGACAGCGCAGAGCAACGCGCCGTTCATCACTAACGTGTCACCAACAAGCGGCAATGGGGACGCCAACATCAGTTACACAGTAGCCCCGAACACCTCGACGTCACCGCGTTCAGGTACGCTGACGATCGCCGGTCTAACCTTGACGGTGAACCAGGACGGGGCTGTATCTACATGTACTGATCCCGGAGCGTTTAGTTTAAGTGCCACACCTTATTGGGATACCGGCTCTCCCCACAGTGTTGCTGCAAGTCTTAGTTGGACTTCATCTTCAAACGCAACATCTAGTTATGCAATTTATAGGGATGGGGTCAATATTGACACCGTCAGTGGCACTACCCTTCTCAACAATCCAGCCCCTCCCGCTCTTTTAGCTGGGAGTAACCATAGTTATTACATCACGGCATCAAACACATGTGGCAACACACAGTCCAATACAGTGTCAGTAACGCTAACGGTGCAGGCTACTGTCAGTAATACCGGCGGAATTGGGCTTAACTTAAGGAGCGCTGCAGGCTATACATCCGCAGAAATAGCTAATCTTCCAGACGGCACCATAGTGACGGTTAACGGCGGACCAACCAAGGCGCCAATCTCCTCAACAAGCTCTGGTTGGTGGTGGCAGGTTAGTACGCCATACGGTTCGGGATGGGTTTGGGGAGATTACTTGTACTAATCGTGACCCAGTGAATTACTATGCGCTGAAATTTGCAACTTGTTTCAAGGTGAGGTGATTGCCCGCTATGAAGTACTGTCCATACGGCTTGTTCTCGTCGAAATTTGGCAAATATGGAAGCACTGAGTGCGCATTCCGGCCAAGGTGGTCAGGCAATCCGGTGATAGCAGTCACCCTCGGAGCGCAGCGACGCAAGCCGGTGGGTTATTTACCAGACTGACCGCCTTGGCCGGAACGCGCATCTGAAACGATGCGTGAACGGGCGGGGGACGTATGATGGGCTCACCGCTTTCTCGTTTTGCCGTCCTATGCTGTTCTGGTGTTGACGCAAAAAGGCGGATCGAATTTACAATGCAAGGAAAATTCGGACATCCGGTCTCGCCATCGGCATTCGTAAATGGAAGTCGTCACCGTATTCCGGAGATCTATTGCGTGGTACTGTGGTCAAAAATCCTGCGGGGCGTGGGAGTATATTTTGGTTATGGGAAATCAGCGTGCGGAACATATACAGCGCTTCTATTCGCTACTCGGCGACCTGGAACGAAAGATTGGCGGTGCGCGCACGTTAAGTGGCAGTTCCGGCCGGCTGTACTGGCCAAAAAGGGGTATCTATTTCTTCAGGGAGAACGGCGAAAACCGGACCGATACGGGTGTCGGTCCTCGGATCGTGCGGGTCGGGACTCATGCCCTGAAGCCCGCATCGCGGTCAACGCTCTGGACCCGACTGTCGCAACACCGCGGCCAAGCAGGAACCGGTGGTGGCAATCACCGGGGTTCAATCTTCAGGCTATTCGTGGGGACCGCACTGATCGCGCAACGCGGTGGAGACTTCCCGACTTGGGGCGAAGGTAGTACGGCCACCCGGGAAATCCGCGCAAAGGAAAATTCTCTGGAGGTCGAGGTGAGTCGCGTCATAAGAAGCATGCCATTTATCTGGCTTGCGATTGACGATGAACCCGGAGCAGGTAGCGCGCGCGGCTACATCGAACGCAACGCGATCGCTCTGCTCAGTAATTACGAAAAGCCGTCCCTGGATCCGCCAACCTCAGGTTGGCTCGGTCATCAATGCAACAGAGAGCGCGTGCGCAAATCGGGACTCTGGAACTCCAATTACGTCAACGAACCGTATGACCCGGCATTCCTCTACCGCTTGGAGTACCTCGTTTCAGAGATGGAAATACCTATATGATCGTTGTTATTCAGTGCGCTTCAAGGAAGCGGCGTGACGCAGGGTTCTCCAGAAAAGAGGACGGCACGCGCATCAAATTCGTGGCCGATCCGGGCAAGGCTCCTTCGACCACCGAATTCCATTATGCCCGTCCCGACGATCGCCGTGAGGACGGGGCATCATGGAGGGAGGCGTTGCTGCAATACAACCGCACGCCAGATGACAATCCTCTGGGTCTTTATCCTGCGTACGAACTTTACGAAAATCCGATTTACCGTCGATTCGTTGAGCAGGTGGGGATCAGGAAGACCTATGTTCTTTCCGCTGGATGGGGGCTTATCAGCGCGTCCTTCCTGACGCCGTGTTACGACATCACTTTTAGTGCGAGCGCGGAAACTTATAAGCGCCGAGTGAAGTCCGACACCTATCGCGATCTGTGCATGTTGCCTGCTGATAGCCACGAGTCCATCCTCTTCTTCGGTGGCATCGATTACATTCCGCTGTTTTGCGCGCTTACACGGTACTTCAAAAGCCCGAAGACCATCTTTTACAATGCCGCACGCCGTCCCGAGGCGCCGGGATGTTCGCTCGAGCGATTTCACACTAGAACCAGGACAAACTGGCACTATGAATGCGCGAACGCTTTTCTCGACGGTAAGCTCAGCCTGACAACACGATGAAAGTGGATGGTAAAGAATGAAGTTGTTCAGGCTGTTGAGTTGCAGCTAACACTGACCCCGCGGGGGTCAGTTTTAAACGCAAATCAACACTCGACGCCTTGCCGGACACCCCCCTTATCGATCATCCTCCGCCCACGCTGCCATTTGACTTAGTACGGCATTGCCGTACAATCGGTTCAATATGCTGACGGTCATAGAGACCCCAACCTTTACGCGACTAGTCACTGACTATTGGACCGAGGATGAGCGCGGTGGATTCGCCGCCTGGATCGCCCAGAATCCGGACGCTGGCGACGTCATTCCCGGATCGGGTGGTTGCCGGAAGGTACGTTGGGTGCGTAAGGCATGGGAAAGCGCGGCGGCGTGCGGGTCATCTACTTTAACCGATTGGCGAATGGGGAAATCTGGCTACTCCTGATCTATGCGAAGAACGTTCAGGACAACATTCCCGGCCATGTGTTACGACAGATCAAAGAGGAAATTGAAGATGCCTAAGTCGGAGAAAGAACTGCGCGCGCGCGATGCCAAGCGCAATCTCGGGCAGGAGCTGTTGCAATCCGTGCGCGAGATGAAGGTGGGCCGCCGCGGACGCGTTCGCAAAATCAAGGTGTCGCCCATTGTGGCGGCGCGGACCAAGGCTGGGTTGTCGCAGGCGCAATTCTCAAAGTTGCTCGGCGTGTCGGTACGGACGCTCCAGGACTGGGAGCAGGGACGACGCGAGCCATCCGGGGCGGCGAAGACCCTGATTCGTATCGCTGCGAATCGTCCGGAGGTGCTCCGCGATCCTGAAATAGTGTCGCCGAGAGCAGTAGCGTGAGGTTGATTCTGTGCTGCAATCCTGCTGTAAATGTGCTGCACTCCAGTGTGCCATGGTACATTTCGATACAAAGCAAAGTGATTTAAGTTATTTAAGATCATGCATTTAGGAGTATGGAATCGCACGATAATGCATCGTTTGGCGATCTTTGGCGATTCGTAATCAGATTAACCTACTGGGCTCGGGATATCCCGGCACAGGAAATTGTTGCTGATCCTGAGTAAGTGCTTCATAAACCCCATTTGTGATGTGGCCAATATGGTTGCTAGGCTACCCAGGGCAAAATCAACTCACTCGCATAAGGCTCAAGTCCCCTTGGGGACGCCATTGAAATCAATAAGTTACGTTTTTCTAGCCTTCCCAACCCCGGTTTATGCTGCATTTATGCTGCACTGAGATGGAAACGACGCAATGGACATGCGGCATGACCCCCCAAGGAAGCCCATACCGGTCCACATCGACCCCGCGACGCTCACGCGACACATCGAGTGGATCGGGGGCAAGTGCGACCTGCGAACCGCCGCAGAGATCGACACCGAAAGATTTCTTGACGCGGTGTTGGGGGAGGCGGTGCGAGAAACGCAGCGGTGCGCCCTGATCAGAAAATACCAGAGGCAGGACGGAAATATCTGGACGCGATCCTGCTGACAGAGGACTGGGCCGCGACCGAAGTGAAGCTCAGCTGTTGCGCAAAGTCGATCGAGTTCGCGATCGAGCGGATCGCCCAAGCCGTGCTACAGCACCCCGGAACAAGAAAGAATCTGCCGCGATCGACCACAGCAAGACTCCTGGGGCAGCTCCCGATCGTTTTCCCGATGCCGGCCACCCAGCGGGAGCCGTCCGCGCGGGCACCACCCAAAGCACAAGCATCAGGAGGCGGTATGCGCTTGAAGAGGAGAGCATCTATGACGAAGCGCAAGCAAGGCGCTGAAGCGCGTGCTGGCGCCCAATCTGATATCAAGGTGGTGGTGTCATTCCAAGGTGGATGGTAAAGAACGAAGTTGTTCAGGCCGCGCGGCGCTTCTTGGTTGCCTGTGCCAAGTCCCAGGTGGTTTGAAGATTCATCCAGAACTTGGCGGTGGTATGTGTCGCGTCTGCCAGATCCAAAGCGTCACGCGAGGACCGAGCGCATCGAGGCCATTCCCGAGACGGGGGGGAGCACGCCCAGACCGCCCATGGCGGTTGTTTAGACCACCGTCACGGGAGGGGATGCGGCCACCTTCCGGGCTTGCTTGCCAAGATCCTTGTCGAAGGTCGCAAAGCCCGTGGTTTTCATACACAGCGCCAAGTGGACAGCGTCACCGAAATCCATGCCGGCTTCGTACCACCGTAGTGCATGGGCCATCGCTTCGAACTCCATCGGCTTGAAATTCGGTAGCCCGAAGAGTGCCCGTAGTCCCTTGACGATCTCCTCTCGGGTGCAGTCGTTGATCTCGAGCACCCATACCAGCTCCAGCAATACCGAGGGCGGGGCCGTGTATTCCTGCTTCTTCTGCAATAGCAACACCGCGGTTCGGTACTGCTTCTCGTCGTCCTTCAGCAGGAAGCGGGCAAGGATATTGGTGTCGAGCGCGATCATCGGGTTCTAGTCGTCTTGTCCTGAGCCGTGATCATCCGCCCGATAGCCCGCTTGGTTTTCTTTGCACTGAGATATTTCCGGTCCGGCCGATATAGAATGCCGGCGGCGTTTTTGATCGACGTTTTCTCCAAGGCGGAGGTCGGGGTCAGTCTCAGCTCGTCGCCCGCGACGGAGATGATCATTTCAGTCCCCGCCTTGATGTGGTGTGATTCCCTGATCGCTTTGGGGATGACAATTTGGCCCTTGCTCGATACCTTTACGGTGTCCATCGCTGTCTCACTTCAGTAAGACGATAAGTAAGACAATGATAGCGCAGCCGCTTGGCCGTGTCTAATTGACGTGTTGGCAGTATGCCTTGCTGGCGAGGCGTTGTTATCACACAGAACCAGATATGGGGCCTGACCCAGATAGCCGACGCGGCTATCTGGATATACAGGCCGATCGAGAACGTGAAGCGAATCATCCCCTCGAAATTTTAATGACCGCATGATGGAAAGGGCCGTGTACTGTGAGTAGCCATCCTGAGACTCCGGGCAATGGGTAACCGGCAAGGGGTTGATTGTCAGGCCACCCACGGCAGGCTCAGATGACCCGCATAAAGTGCAAATTCCCTTGAGGACGTCTGTTTGTTCTTTATTACGGCTCTTCCGGGTTTCATGTGGGTCGGGGTGATCTTGAAGTGGTCCCTACGCGGCGGACCTCATAGACGGGGACTGATCAGCGTGTTGCATTCTGCATGCGTACTCGTTGGGTGACAAGTAGCCGAGCGAAGAATGCAGACGCAGCGGATTGTAGAATCCGT
>JAKASJ010000012.1 GCA_021819085.1 Pseudomonadota bacterium
CCGATCTCACTTCCCCGGACCGCGGTCGAAGCCTCTCGGGCGGTTCATCCCCACGCGCGTGGGGAACACCTCGTAGCGAACCATCCATGAGCGGCAAAAGCCGGTTCATCCCCACGCGCGTGGGGAACACATTGGACGGCACCGGCACGGCGGCCAGTGAGGCGGTTCATCCCCACGCGCGTGGGGAACACAACATCAATCGCCCTATAGGTATTGCATAATTCGGTTCATCCCCACGCGCGTGGGGAACACTTCGACGGCACAGGCACCGCAGCGAGCGAGGCCGGTTCATCCCCACGCGCGTGGGGAACACGCTTCCTTCATCCCGCTGATGTACCAGCGGTTTTTAAGCAATCAAGAATCTACCGAGATTGCTAGACCTATAGATCTATAAGGATTTCATACTGCCAGATTGTTAAAGAACGTCCTTTTCTTCCTCAACCGGAAGAAAGGAAACAAGTTTTGCGCCATCGAGTTCGACCGGTATCCGTCGGTTGCCCCCCAGCGTCACAAAATCGAATCCTGCCTCATTGTTCGTGCGCCAAGCCAAGACCGCATTGCCTTCCCCTATTCCTTTCTCGACTTGCCCCCAGATGTAGTCGCGGACCCTAGCGGAATAATTTCCGACGTATACGCCCGCCCGAATTTCAAGGAGCCAGATGGCCAAGCGGCCGCGCAGGCGCGGCGGCACGTTTTCAACTACGATGACCAGCATCGCCAATGTTCTCAGGGTTTGGAATCGCAGGCGGTACAGCGTCTTCCGGCGGGTCCGGCGGTTTGATCTCGCCCGCCGCGAGAATGGTCTCGATATCAGGGATAATGCGTTCCAGAAAACGAGTCACTCGAAAAACGTCACGACACCCCAGGCGCACGGCTTGCTCGGGGTTGCCGTGGTTCTTGGCGGCGACGCGAAACGCCACTGGCACGACAGTCTCGAATTTGTAGACATCGGCGATGTCGTATACGAACGACAAAGGCTTTCCCGTGTGAATGAAACCGACTGCCGGCGCATAACCGGCCGCCAGCACCGCGGCTTCCGTCACACCATACAAACATGCGGTCGCCGCCGACAGGCAACGATTGGGTAAGTCGCCCTTGTCCCAGTCAGCGGCGTCGTAGTTGCGTGCTTTCCATTCCACGCCATATTGCGCGGCGATTCGTTTGTACATTTCGCGCACCCGCGCCCCCTCGATGCCGCGCAGCTGATCAACACTGCGACGGGCGGGCGGTTCTTCACCGAAGCGAACCGCGTACATTTTGCGCACGACCTTCAGGCGCAACGCCGGATCGAGCGCGAGTTGCGCCTGATACAAGAGCCGGTCGGCACGTGCGCCGCCCGGCTGACCCGACGAATAGAGACGCACGCCCGCTTCGCCTACCCACACGAGCAACGTTCCCACCCGCGCCGCCAACGCCGCCGCGGCATGGGAAACGCGGGTGCCGGGTTCGAGCATCAGGCACGCTACACCGCCGACCGGAATGTGCGTGCGCACGCCCGTCTTGTCCACGACGACAAAAGCGCCATCGAGGACATCCAAATTGCCCTTCTCGATGAAAAGAACGGAAAGCCTTTCCTTGACGGCTATCGGTTTAAGAGGAGGAAGTAAGTCAGCCATGCGGCACAATTCCTTGCACATCGGCAGCGGTCGCACCCGCAAACTGTTTTCTCCAGTTCATCGGAACCTCCGTCGAAGCCTAAGTGAGGGCAAGCTGGATCATTAAAACCTGCGAACCAGCAGCAGGCCGCAGCCGAAACCCTTGGCGGGGCCGACGCCGCTCTCCAGCAGCGCAGTAAGAGTATCCGCGCCAGTTACCCGCAAGAGGCCTTCGTATGTCACGGTAACCAGTTTCCCAGCACGATTCCCCTTTCGAAAGTAAAGGGGCGGGTGGACTTGTATCGTTGTCGCTTCGACTTCGGCGGCACCCATCAGTTTGCGGATCAACCACTCACGCTGATCTTCTTCTCGAATGAGCGGAACCCGGCATTTGTCAGATTTCTTACCGGGTTTCTGCTCGCGTTCGGTATCGGCGATGGTCTTGATCGGATTGGCCGTTACCATAAACGCCAACCGTTGTCCGGCTTGTGGCTGTGGATTGACTTCACGTGTACCAACCAGCACAAGATCCGGTGCAGCAGTCGGTGGTCGGCGTGATTGGACCAGCAAGCGCGCGATACGTCCAGGCTGACTCTCTTCAACACGAAACAGAAAGCCTTGGCGCGGTTCTTCGCCATTTTTCCGCGTTTCCCTCGCCTCACCAGGAAACATGCGCCAGAGCTGCCGGTGAAACCCGTAGGGATTGCGGACAAAATCCCAAGGTACTTCGACGCGGCTCAGGAACATGGCTCCTCCTTATGCACATATACCTGTCGGGTGCCGAACTGCCGATGCCGCCCATGCATGGGCACGTCGCGAATTCGCATGGGTTGTTCGGATCCCCACTCGCTTTCGGCATAGATCATACCTCCGGTGGGGAGCGCATTTGTCAATGCGGTTTTTGCGTCTGTGGCCTCTATGGGGCCGCCGTCCATCAAGGGGCGCGCAATGGGACAAGCGCGCCGACCAAGCACGGGCGTAAAACATGGACGACGCAAGGCTTGGGCAATAGCTTCAAGGGTAACCGACGCATTGGATTTTTCGCTAATGGCTACAGTAAAAGCCGCATCGAAGAGATATTCCCGCCAGCTCTGGATTGTTTCCCCTTTCTTAGGGAGACGGTTAGCACGTCGGGCTTCAATAACGGTATGGTAATCCGGTAGTTTCACAGCTGCCTTCGTGACGGACTTCCCAGCTTCTGGCCGCAGCACACTTCGATCCACCCGCACGGTAAATTCGACGCTTGCCGCCAGTTGTTCCAGCCCCGCGTGGTCGTGCCGGTCTACACCGAGGCAGGCACCCAATAGACCCAGCAGGCCGCTACGAGTAGGAAAAAGATTCGAAGGCCGGAAGTCCTCGAAGGTGTGGGTACCCCATGCCTGCATGGGGCCGTCGAGTCTGAGAATAAGAAAGCGTGGCATGGCGGGCTCCTCAAGCCTGTCCGCCGTTGGCGATCCAGGCTTCCATTTCCGCGATCGACTCCAGAGTTGGCTTCTCGCCCAACTTCACCCCGTCTTCCACCGCAAAGGCACAGGCCTGCTCACTCAGGCCGTAAGCCCGGTTCATCTGTGCCCAATAATTGGCCAGCACTTCGACGGAGGGTTTCAGAAAGCCGCCATTCTTGTAATCGCGCTTTACCGGCTGCTCGAAGGCATTGGCAAGCGAAATGGGCTGATCGGCAAAACTGACAATGGCGAAGTCCGCCAGGTTGTGCGCGGCGAAAGATTGCTGCTTGGCCGAGGGCACCACGGTGGCGAGCAAATGGAACACGTGCCGGGCGATGTCCATCGCACGCTGACGCGACTCCGCCGTCTCCGCACTTTTCATATCCGGCAGCAGCCCCAGATTGATTTGGAGTTGCTTGAGGTTGAGGCTGGCGTAGCGGTAAAACACGCCGGAGGAAAACTGCTGGGTGTCGAGGTGGCCTGCGCCGGTTTCACCCGCATCTTGGGTTAAGTCGTCCACGGCAGTGAACCAGTCCACATCCTGAGGTTCCACGGCGTGGGTGGTGATGGCATGGGCGATGGCCATCGCACCATCCACTGAAGTCATCAGGCCGGATGTAGCCATTCGGCCTGACAACGCAATATCTACCGCCGAGGCGATCGCCTTCCGCACCTGATCGATTTTTTCTTTGACCGCTTTGACGCGCTTTTTGGTGAGCGTGTCGTCAATGAACTCCTGCTCGGACTTCTTCTTCCCCCCTTTTTGCTTGGCCGCCGCCGCTTTGGCTTTAGCAATTTCATCTTCGGTCAGAGAGACATCGTGGACGATGTTGCACAGCACGCGAATTTCATCAATCGACCAAGGAGCTACTGCCAGCTTCGTGCTTTTTCCGACACCACTACCCGCGTTGTCTTCCTGTTCCTCTGCCTCATCCGTTTCGTCATCGGAGGCTTTGGCTCTGACGAAAAGCTCCATTGTTTTGGCGATCAAGGCAGGCTCAAACTCGTCACGCAACGCCTCGGTGAATATCGGGATAAGCTTCTCAAGCTTACGGGTGCGGGTGGATGCGGTGCCCAGATGGCTTTCGTAATAGCTGCTCGTGCGCATGGCCCGTTTCAGCGACTGGCTGGAAACTCGCACTCGGTTTACCCCGCCGAACACGGCGGTTTTTTGCATGTTCATATCGTCCCGATTGAGGCAGGACGGGCTGTGGGAGATCAGTACGTGGAAATTGATGAAATTCTTGGTGGTCATTTTTTCTCTCCTTTGGCAGGGGTAAAGCGGGCGATGTAGAAGTCCTCGACGAGCTGACGCTTGGCTCTATCGTTCCAGTACCAGACCATGCGGCCAAACTCTGTCCAATCTACGGTGGGTTCAATATGCGTCAAGAGCCGTCGCAACTGCACCATATCGAGCGGCGCATGGGCACGCGCTACTTGCAAGACCCGCGCCTCGGCGACTTTGGCCTCGGCCAGTTGTGTGCCCAGTGATTTAGCCTTGGCAGCGTGTTTGCAACAAGGCAACAAAAACGCCAGCCGTAAGTGGCGATCATCCGGTTTTTGCCCAGGAAACAACCGGTACAGCGCAGGGGTCAGTGCAACATCATCCGGCTCGGCCACGCGGCGTAGTTCGGCACGGGCGCCAGTTTGGAATTTTTCGTCGTCGAAGCGGTTTTTCAGCGCCGCGAAATCCGGAAGTTCGGCTGTCATGCTTCCTCCATCAGTTTGGTCAGTTTGGCAAGATCGGTGTTCAGGCGGTGCCGCGCCCAGGCGATGACCGGGATCAGCTCCGGCTTCATCGCGTAGGGATCAGTCAGTTCCTCGAAAATGGCGCGGCAGTGGATGGCCAGTTGTTTGGTAAAGCCGGCCTTGGCGGCTTTCCACTCCTTGAAGGTCAGCTCGTTCGAGAAGGTCTCATGAATGAAGCTTTCGGTGCGGGCGTAAAAGAGTTTCTCGGCGGTTTCGTGGATCGCCGCGCCAATGCCCTTAAGCTTGATCTTTCTTTTCTTATCGTCGTAACCTTGGCTCGCAAGAAAAAGCTTGCCGCGTAGTGCCTTTTTCGCCTCTTTGCCAAGCTCAACCAGTTGTTTCAGGCGACCTTTGTCGTCGCTCCAACCTTGAGCGAGGCTCATCAGCTCATGGCGGCGTTCCAATACGGATGCCTTCTTGGTGCGATATCCGCCAATCAGCAGATGCATACCCCCTTCGTTAAGTTCATTGGCTTGGGTGATGGGGCCTGCGGGAATCGATCCCTCCCTGGCGTCAGAGTCGTTCATGTTTTTAGGTACGACAAACTCGGACAGCAATGTCCAAGCGGGGGCGATGGTGGTGAAACTGGAAAACTTCTGTTCCAGTGCACCATTTTTGAGGCTCATGGTCATAGCACCGTGTGGGTGCGGCCACACGCCTTCTACAGTGAAGTTGAATTTTTCCTTGTGAAAGCCGCTGTACACCGGCACGGCCTCGCCGCCCAGTACGTCGCAGGGCGCGACCACTTCTGATTTCACCAACTCCACCCGCGCCGGTTGCCAGAACAAGCCACGCACCAAGCCGATTTCGTCCCAGTGGATGGTTTCTTTCACTGTAATGGGTTGGACCCAAGTCGGCTGATCCTGATCGAACCCTAGTGTTTTGATTTGACGCTCCGCGATACGGGGCCGTGTCAGCACATTGCGCCAAACGGTATCTCGCAAGGTTTTTCCGGCTACCAGAGTGGTAATCGGCGCGCCACCCCGCAGGCTGCCTTTGAAACCGCCGCCAAAGCTGGGGCTGTTGGATGCCTGGTTAAACAGGCCAATTGCCGCCAAGGGACCAGAGAGGCGACGCACCTCTCCCACCTCGTTGAAAAAAGCGTGGTTGTTGCCTTCCGGCAAGCCAATCAAAAGCTTCTGGATAGGGGTGTCCTCGGCAGCTTTCACCCCTCGCGACTGCATGAATGGCTGGGTCGGGTGGTCGAGATCAAACCAGTCCCGGCAGAGCTCCACGCCGGTGGCGAAATCTTTCGGCGACAAGGGCGTGCCCAGCCTCGCCCGCAAAGCTGGGACGTCTTCCGGCATGAACATGACCTGGGTCATGCACACCAGCAATTGCACGCAAGCTAGCTCCAGATCATCGCGCGGCAGACTGACTTGCCAGTTGCCTGGCTCGCACAGCAACTCCTGGTAGGTCAACAATCGGAATGCTCCTGCGCCGCCGTCGGCGCGTACGGGAATCCAGGCATCTTCAAGCAGATTCATCGCTCCTCCTTATCAGTCCAAGATCTTCCGAATATCGAAATTTCTCCCCCATGCCTACCCAGTTGCCGTCTCCATCAGACGCCATTTCCAGCAGCACGCGTCCGTCTTCGTCGCGGCGGCAACTGGCAAGCCGCTTATTCCAACTGGCAGGTACCGGGACAGCGTTAAGGTTCAAGGATTCCGCCAGCGCGCTCTCGTCATGACCGCCCATTGCTTGACCATTGAGCAAACGGCCATCCAACTGGAGAGGAAGAACAGTGATACACATCTCGCTGTCGCGGGTAAGGCCGGTGATCCGGTCATCCTCATCGCGAAAATTGCTGACGGTCATGGTGGTGAGTCGCTGCGCGTCTTTCTCTCGGGTGCGTTGCATGACGCTGAATTTGTCGTAGTCAAGCGCAATTATTTCTGGCTCGTTAGCCCAGTCGTCGCGCTGGTAAACCTGTTCGATCCAATCCCGATATGCCTCGGGAAAAACGATACGCGTAGCTTTGCTCAAGAGTTGCTCTGTGCGCCACAGTACGCGGGTATTGCCGTAAATTAGCTCGTGCAGACCGTAGTCCTCACCCTGTACCGAGAGCACCGAGCAGCGGGGTGACTCCAAACCAGCAGGGCGATCGTCTCGCGCATGTCTATGCAACCGCCCCAAACGCTGGAATAGTAAGTCCACCGGGCAAATCTGGGTAAGCATCCAGTCGAAATCCAAATCCAGGCTTTGCTCTACTACCTGGGTAGCTACCAGAATGCGCCCGCCATCCCGCGCCGCCTTGCGGCCATAATGCGCGAGCACAATCTGTTCCTTTTGTTGCCGATCTATGAAGCGATAACGAGCATGGAATACGTCCACTGGTAGCGCAGTTTTACCACGCAACAGGCGGGTAAGTCGCTGGGCGTCGTCTACCAAGTTCATCACCACCGCGACCAGCGCACCCGATTCAGCAGCCGAGACGATACGGTCGAGCAGTGCATCATCCGGGAATGCGCCGAGCAATTTTAGGCATTCGGTTTCAACTTCACGTCTGGCGGGGTGCTGGTCATCGGGCACAGTCAGGCAAGCAGCGACACCCTGTGTGGCGTGCCACAGCGCTGGGTAAGGCGCATCGCCGACACCACTGGATTCCCACGCTTCAAGAAGTTTGGAACGCACACCAGCGGGCAGTGTGGCGGAAAGCAGAATCGCACTACCACCAGTAGCCTTCTGGCGGCGCAGCACTTCACTGAGCAGGCCATGCATGTAGGCATCATAGGCGTGCACTTCATCCACAATGAGTACTGATTTGTTGAGGCCAAAGCCGCGCACGAACTTGTGCCGCACCGGCAGCACGGACAGGAGTGTCTGGTCCACGGTGCAGATACCCACCTGGCCGAGAAACACTCGTTTGCGGCTGCTGGCAAGCCAGCCGGCACATTGGACGGCGGCTTCTTCCTTGCCCTGGGCGGTTCTCCGTTGCCCGGCAGCCACCAGTCGTTCGAATTCAGGATTCAATTTGCTCTTGCCATGGGCGAGCACAATATTCGCCATGCCGAACACTCGCACCGCAAATGCCTCGGCACGGGTGAGCATGGCATTGGCTGTGGCCTGAGTGGGGAGTGCGAACACGATAGAATCCGCCACACCAGCCGCGAGCAGTCGCCAGGCGTAAGCGAGTGCAGCTTCGGTTTTTCCGCTTCCGGTGGGGGCTTCAATTAGAGTGAGCCCCGGCGCTTGTGGCAGATCATCCATGAGAACTTGAACTCCGCGCGGTGATTCCCCTGCCTTCTGATTGAGCAGCTCAGTCACGCCACCATAGTCGCCCACTTGTGCAAGCAGTCCGAAGCGGTGCAACCATCCTTCAGACTTAACATTTCCTAACCTTGCCTCGAAGTAAGCAGCATGAGTGGCGTAGGGCTTCAGGTGGCGGTAGCGGAATGCATCGGTGTTGGACCCAATCCAGTCACACACGGCACAGAAGCCCGCCAGCCAGGCTTGAGCGCTGGATGAACACGCTGGTAGCAAGTCTTGTAGCTCTAACCCCTCCGGGGCAAGGAAGAGACTGGCCAGTTCCGATACGAATGTATGTCGAGCCATCCGGTCATGTTCCATTATGTGTTGTTCGGCGTACTCCTCACCATAGTTGTCAGTACCAGAGGGAATATCGCCATGATGCCCAGTTACCGCAGCAACCCAAGGCCGCCAACCATCCCGATGACCAGCCATGTTTTCGCCGACCCAACCGCTGATTTCACGCATAGCAAAGGCGTAGCCTGCCGATCCGTGATCAAAATTTCGGACGAGACTTTCGTCCACATCGTCCAGGCTCAGTTTTGGCCATGACACCCTTAACGCCTCCAGCGCTTTCAGTTGGAACCGGACATCAAACTTGCCGAGGTCGTGCAACGCTAAAAAGAACAACACCCGGGCACGCAGTTGGTTTGCTTGCTGTTCAGGCCAATCCAACGCAGCAAGGAATATACGACGGATAACTGAACTCGTGTCCCACCAAGCCGCTGCAACGGCCGCTACATCCAGACAGTGATAAACCAGCGGATGCCACTTCGGTTCACCGGGATAAGCTGGGTCAGCTTTGCCCCAGTAGCGAAGCAAATGTTCGTTGTGGTGGTTCATCGGGTTTCTTTCTGCCGGTCTCTTCGACGTGCTAGATGTTTTTATGGACAGCTGATCTGTACTTTTCTCCTACACTGTACACTGTGTATTGTCTCATCCGATGAGACCGCCCAGTCATTGCCGATACCTTGAAGCCGCGCGAAGAAGCTGTTCCAAGACTTTCTTGCGCAAGGACTTCGGCCGCAGGACCTCAACGTCGGGCCCATGTTTCAGGATGTCGAGGACGAGTTCCCGGTCATCGGAATAGGGGATTTCGAGGAGGTAGTGGCCGTCCTCGAAGTGGCCTCTCTGCTGCGGGTGCCAAAGTTCTTCGGCCACCCAACGGGCGCGCTCGGGCGAGAAGCTCAGGACGGCCTTGCGCCTCGGGTAGCCAGAGAAGATACCGTAACTTTCGGTGAAGTAGCGATTCAGGCGTTCCTCGGAAATGTCCCTGGCATGTTCATCGAGCAGGTGCGGCTCGCGGATACGTTCGACGGCGAAGGTGCGCAACGCCCGTTTGCCGTGGTCCCATGCGTCGAGATACCAGTTATCCCGGTAATGCGCCAGCCGCTGCGGCGAAACTGTCCGTTCGGTGATGTTGCCTCGGGCGCGGCCGTGGTAGTGGAAGCTCATTCGCCTGCGGGCCAGCAGCGCGTGCGCTACCAATTGAAAGCACGCCGGTTCAGTGTGACGCACGGCTTGGGCGAGAATACGGATGCGGCGGGCGATTTCCTGGAGTGTCTGATCTTTGCTTTCGAGCAGCGATTGGATGCGTTCTTTGAGCGGTTCGATATGCGGGGAGAGCAAGCCGGGTTCTAAGCTTTCGAGGAAGTGATGAAAGGTAAGGAGGGCGTGGGCTTCGCGGCTGCTGAACCATAGCCCCGGTAGCTCGTGGCGCAGTGCGCCGGGCGCAGGATCGTTGAGACGATAACCGCACCGGAGCTGATCGTAGACAATGGGTGTGTCCATCCGGTCGCGCAGGTATTCGAGGTCGCGGTGCAAGGTAGCACGCGATATCTCCAGATCCCGCAGCAGGGTCGCAGTCGGAACCGCCCCTGCGCCGCGTAGCAGATTCATGATTTTGTAGAATCGCTCGGAACGGTCCATTCCCCCCCCTACCTATTCCCTCGGCGCGCGCACTATCGATTCCGTTGGGAACCCTAAGAATTGTTATCAATACCTTTAGGATTTCTTGGGACGATAATCCCTAGGGTCGGCGCACGAGTCATACAGCGTGCGGTCGATAGGAAACCAGTCGGTCTTGTCGATGCCGCGTCGGTTGCGTACTGTCGGGCTGACGGGATAACTGCTGACCACCTTGATCCAGCGGTTCTGCTCATGGGCAATGACACGGATCTCCGCCGCCGCTTCGGACAAATCCTGATCCTGGCTGAATACCAGCGCAACGTCATATTCGGTGCGGTGCGCCCCGCGGATAATGTCCAGGGCGATCCGCACGTCGATGCCTTTCTCCTCACCGACCAGGAACGTGTGCACGTTTCCATTAGGCAGCACGACACGCTGATTCCGGTAACGCAAGGCTCGCGAAAACACCACGATGCCCGCGCGGCGCATGGCGAGCAGCTTGTTCGACCAGAACCCATGCCAGAAAGGGTGATCCTGCAGGTCCGGCACACCCGTATAGAAACGCGTTTGCTGAAGCTGCCAACCCCGGGCGGTACACACCGCTTGAGCGAGCTTGCCTACGTCGTAATTGGGATAGGTGTAACCGAAGGCTTCGCGGGCGGAATGAAAGAGATTTTGTCCGTCGACAAACGCAACCGCGCGGATCTTCTGTGGCTCAAGAGGCATGGCATGCCCCGGAAACGACAAGCCCCGTACGGCAATACTGCCCTACGGGGCTTCTTTGTGCGGATAACCCCACCCGGGCCACCAAGGCAAGTCGGGCGGGGGGCAAATACATTGTAATTATCGGCATTTTTGGCAAAAGTTCAAGGTGTTTTATTTATCCGCAGAAACGCCCATCGGTGGTCTCCCTATTCCCCTTAATTCCCACCGTCCGTGCCCTGAATCATATACACAAATGCCGCTACCGAGCTGTATGGTAACACGCTTATAGGGCTATAGGCGGCGGGACGGGCTTCGGGCTTCGCCCCACCGCCCGCCCCGAACCGGGATGCCGAACGAACAGCAACAACAGTGAAAGCACACGCGCCCGTCCTACGGGACGGGGAGACGGTGCGCGTCCTGGTGCGCATCAGACGCCGCACGCTTCAATCCGTCTTGCGTTCCTGTCTGGATCTTGGCCCAGGACCCGCCCCCGCCGGGGAGCGGCGGGTGTCTTCACATCGGTGCGCGGTCAGGGGTCTCGATGCGGCACGGGTTCGGACAAACCTGTGCCCATGAGCCGCCCCGCACCGTCGGCACCGCGCCAAAATGCCGTGAATGAAGAACGGGCGCGGATGCCCTCAAACCAAGCCGAACCGAAAGCGGGGCCGAAGGCAGCGGAACCGGACGTGTGTTACGTGGGACACACGGCGGGACCAGTACAGTGGCGCCCTCGAGGTCGGAACGTCACGAGGAACGCCCCCGATTGCTCCGCAGGAACACAACGCACCGCAGGGTGCGATTGTGTGTGCAGCCTACCGCTCGCGGTAGGCGTCTCGCCAGATTCGTCAGATGGAAAACCCGTGAACGTCCGTACCCCCGACATACCTTCTGCGGAAAACCCGTGAAGCAACGTACCCCGGATGTGTATTCGCCATCCCTTCGGCGTACCGCGAAAAATGAAAACCCGCGAACGCGCGTACTTTGGACGTACTGCGGTACGTCGCTTCACGAAAACGCGTGAACGAGTAGGCTGGTTGATGAAACGGCGTGAATTTCCGTACCGCCCTATATATGAGGACACAAGAATCTGGAGGTAGAGACATGGGACTTGAGAAGCTGCAGCGGGAGTATCCGCCTGGGGCGCGCGGCATAGGCGCCCGGGTGCTTAGGGAATACCGGGCCATCACCGACGCACGAACCCACGGTTGGACCTGGGCGGAGATTGCGCAGGCGATGGGGCTGGAAACGAAGGCCGCACCCCGGGCGCTGGCGAACGCCTACGCCCGGGTGACCCGGAAGATCGAGGCCAAGCAGCTGGTGCCCCCTGCATCGCAGGCGCACGGCAGGCCATCACCCATCCGGACCGCACCTGAAAAAGCCGCACCCCCGGAAGCCGGACAACCGGCCCAGGGCGGATTCAAAACACTTTGACCCGCCGTGCGACGACGGTCAGGCGCGCAGAGCGTCCGCTCCACCCCCTCGGGCACGATTAAGCCTCCGAAGTCCGCGTCTGAGCGCCTTCGTCCGCGTTGATCTCTGGCTGAGCGTGAATGGGCTTTCGTTGTCACCGAGTTGTCACTGATCAGAGGGACGGATGGGGACTTATGCGGGTCGGACGGTGACAGAAGCGGACATTGGCGCTCACCCGGTCGGGTGAGACTGCACACACAATCGCACCCTACCGGGTTGGATTGTGCGCTGGCCCTACCGAGGCAGGCGCGCCTCTACCTCACGCCGGTTTTGACGTTGCGGTAAATGGTTCGGCTGGCACCCCCGCTGACCTCCGCTCGCGCCGACGAGCGGGCCTCCCCGACTCAGTCTGCCTGGCCACACGCCTCGCCGAGTGATCCGACCAGCGCCCGCTTTCTTTCCTGCCGTAGTAGCAGCGGCCGTTGAGTGGAAGAGAACCCGTTCGCGCGCTGGCGCTGAAACGTCGGTAACAGCAGCAGCAAAGCGTCCCTGTTGTGTCTCCATTTCAGCCGCCTGTCTCGGAGCGCTCAGCTCCGGGGCAATATAACCGAATCAACTCGGCAGAATCAGTCAAGAATATTCCTGCCGCTGCGGGCCAGAGAGCGCGCAGCAGCGAGGCGACGCACGTTGACGAGATGCGGAATTTGTCGTGAGATGGTGCTTTGGCCAACGTAGAGTCCGCAATGGCGATGAGCAATGGACACGAAATTGCCCGATATTATGCTATGCGTGCGCGCGAGTACGAGCGTGTTTATGAAAAGCCTGAAAGGCAGAACGATCTTGCACGACTGAAAGAAATCGTCGGCCCTTTACTTGCATCTCATGTTGTATTGGAAGTCGCGTGTGGGACCGGGTTCTGGACTCAAGTAATCTCAGAGAAAGCAACGTTCGTTACCGCACTGGACGTTAGCGATGAGGTCCTGGACATTGCCAGACAAAAACCCATTACAGAGGGAAAGGTTGAGTTCAAGAAGGCGGATGCCTTTCGCCTTTCGCAGATCACCGGCCAATACACGGCGGCTTTCGCTGCTTTTTGGTGGTCACATATTCCAAAGGAATCGGTTACGTCCTTCCTGCAATCGCTGCATCATCCGCTGACGTCTGGCAGTTTAGTGGCGTTCGTTGACAACAGATATATCCCCGGCAATAGCACACCTATCACGGACTGCGATAAATTCGGAAACACTTACCAGACCAGGAGACTATCGGATGGGACGGAGCACCGGATTATCAAGAACTATCCGAGTAAAACGGAGTTACAGCTCAACCTTGGAGCACAGGCGGAGAGTTTCCAATTCCAGGAATTGCAATATTATTGGTATGCAACCTATCGCGTGAAAAAAGAGGCGTAACACGGCGCTCGACCGCCGGTCTTATCGGCGATGGCCCAGGCCGACTTTGCGCGGTTTCGCGCCGCCTTTGCCGCGCACTCGGAACAGAGCTCCCTTCGACTCATAGGTCCCGCTTCCTCACCAGCGACACGAAATCGGCCAACGTGGCTAGGCCAAGATATGCCGTGATGATTACCCAGAAGATGAAATGAAACCAAAATTCAAACGGCTGGCTTCTTTCAGAGGCATTCCCGTCTCACGACGAAATCACCTGGTCAATTTTATCCCGGCACAGGTGGTCAATTTAAACCCGGCGCCAACAGTCGGGATTCTTCCCGATGATTTCCGCGACCCGGGGTAACGTCAGAACGTGTTGCGATGGATGCTGCGTCATAGGCCCATCCCTGCGAGGTGTGGTGGGTATGACCGAGAGGGCACGCGCCACCCCGACTTCGCTCAAAGCGTTGGTCGGAATGGGCGCTATGCGCCGTTGCGCTCGACGTGTGTCGAGAGAGATCGTCGGCAGTGCCGCGTCTTGGGGCTTGGGTTCCGCCCTTCCGGCAGGCTCATCCTGCGGTGGACCCGCTTCCCCCGTCGCCGTGTTGCGTACCCGTGGCGGTGTGAGTCGCTCACGCACGGGTGCTGGTGACGGTATCGCGACAACGCATAAAGTTTAGCAGGTTTCGGTCGTTGCCTAAGCGACACGACTTTGACTGGTGGCACACGCAGGCTCATTGCCGGTTACGCCGTAACCGCGTATCCGGGTGTTTGGGTCGCGAATTCCATGCGACAATCCTGCGACACTGAGCTTGCGAAAAGGCGCGACGGGACGCGAGGTCACACGCGGTAAGTGATTGATTCTCGGAAAAAACGGTTGCGCGGTGTTGCGCCGCGTCGGGGCTTGAGCCCCCTCTCACGGCGAAAACAGGGGTTCGAGTCCCCTAGGGAGCGCCATTAAAATCAATCAGTTATAGAATTTTCTGGCCGCCTGACCCCGACTTTGCGACCACCCTGCGATTCCCGTGAAAAAAGAGGGGGTTGCATGGCGGCGTTCGTTAAGGCGTCCTGGACCGCACGGCAAGCCTGCCGGGCAGGCATTGATCCGCCGGCGCGGCTACCGGCAGCAGACCCGGACATTCGATAGTCAATCCGAAGCGCAGTCCTCGGCACGGGACATCGAGCACGAGAGGAACCGGGGCGCTTTCATCGGCCGTTCGCAATCGGACTCCACTACCCTGCCGGACCTGTTGGAGCAGCACGAAAAGGAGGTCACGCCGGGCAAACGCGGCTCCATGAAAGAGGTCTCGCACATTGGTGTATTGAAGGGACAGTCACTCGCGCAGATGCTCCGCCCGGCGATCACCGGAGCATCAGGACAGGACCGGCCCAGGTTTTGATCACGGCACGCCAATACTCGGATACCACGATGCCCTCCTTAAGGAGCGCGATTCCTGCTCCAGAGAATCCCGCTTGTCGTAAAAAAATCCCCTGGGAAGATACCTGGAGTCGGGGGCTACAAGGATGGCCAGTCCCGCAACGATCATGCAGAGCAAACCGGCGAGAAAAGAGAAGTCGCTTTTTCATCTTTGCGGCGCCGCCCTAGCGGCACCAATCCGGAACCAGGGTAAGGGCTAATTTACTCACCTAATCGGGGCCACCCATGGGGTGACTCAAGTTGCCTTCGCACGTTGGGTCTGTATCACCACTTTTCTGCCGGCACGCGCGGGCATGTTCACGAACATATCGATCGTGAACAATGTGATCTTTCCGCGCACGAGATCGCTGATGCGCGGCTGCGACACACCAAGAAGCTTGGCGGCCGTGCCTGGGTCAGGGCTTTGCGCAGGATGTATCCCGGATCTCGATCATGAGATCGGCGCGGATCCGCAGATTCTCGGCAGTTTCCTTGCCGAAGCCAAGATCGGCGAACACGTTATCGGAAGAGCGGGTCATCTTCCTAGGAACCTATGACGCGATGCAATCAACCGTTTGAATCGGGCTTTCGCGATCTCCATGCCGGCCTTGGACGTCTGCGGCGTCTTCTCCACGAAGCGCCAGGCTAGCAAAGGTTGAACAGACTGACGGTGAAAACAGAAGTTCGAGCCCCCTGGGGAGCGTCATTACCCCAACAGGTTACATGCCTCCCCGTGATTTCAGTGCTCCCGGTCACGGTGATCCTGCGGCCGGTCCCCTGCCGGCGCTTGCGTGCCGGCCGCTACGATGCACGCCTTGCCTCTCGCCTTGGCCTGATACATGCGCCAGTCGGCCAAGGCCAGCAATGCCCGCCAATCCGCGGAAAGAGGGATACCGTCACGCAGAAGCTCCGCAATCCCGGCGCTGAAGGTCAGGACCGTTCCGTCCCCGCGCGGGCACAGCTGACACTTGCCGTCCTTGCATAACCGGCCGAGCTGCCGCTGCGCTTCGTTGATATCGGTATGGGGCAGCACCTGGAGGAACTCCTCACCTCCCCAGCGAATCAGAATGTCGCTTGTGCGCATGTTCGCGCGCAGCAGCCGGGCCGTCGTGCGCAGCGCGGCGTCGCCTGCATTATGGCCGTCAACGTCGTTGAGCCGCTTGAAGTCATCGAGGTCCAAAAACACCAGCGACAGCGGATAGCCGTAACGGCGCGCCAAGTCGAACTGCTGAACGAGGAATTCTTCCCCGCTACGCCGGTTATACACTCCCGTGAGAGGGTCGAAGGCCGAACCCTGAAACAGCTCGTACATGAGCTGTAGCTGGCTCATGGATGCCACGGCGCTGATCAAAACGACCAGCAGCAGTAACCACAGCACCATTGCTCCGTCCAGCCCGGGAAGCGTGCCCAGCGGAAACGCTGCGACTGCGATCAGTGGTAGCGCAAGGCTGACAATCTCGACCAGCGTGAGCGGGAAGATGCTCAGACCCACCACGAGCGCGAACGGAAGAAACATGTAGCCGATCGCGACGGCCGTTCCCACCGACGTGAGTTGTGCCCCTTGCAAGACGTGCACAGAATAGAGATAGAACGCCGACGGAATCAGATACAGCAGAACCATCGTCCGATAGGAGTTGCCGAGACTTGGCCGGCAGCGGCAAGAGAATACCAGGCCTGCGAAGGCGGCGCTCGCGATCAACCGTGCGAACACGATCGGTACATAAATCGCGCGCGGGAAAACCATCACGTCCACGACGATCCACAGTAGCGTCAGGACCGCAAACAATGCTGCCACCGCGCGCGCACGTGAAATCACGAAACGGGCCCGATACATCCTGAACAGCGGCGAATGCGATGCCGTGCTCAGCACCTGTCCGACCAGATCCGGAACGGTCGGACGAAGTTCCCTGAAAAATCGTGCCGTCCGTTTCCTGAACCTTTCCGGATCGGGCGCCACTAGCTCTCCGGCTTCATGTCCTGAAAAGCCCGCGACCTGCTCCTGCCAGCAGCGTGACTGACAGCGATCTCCGAGAAGATCCAAAGGTATCGAGCAGGCGTCATGCCCCGGTGCGGCGTGACTGCGATGATTTCCAGCACCGCCGAATAGGTCTCGCCATTCCGGCGCTGGCCCCGGATCTCGCCGGACCAGAGTCCGGAGCGTTCAATCGCTCCGTGCATCGCTGCAAAAAAGGCTTCGTCGTACTTCCCGGACTGGAGAGACGTCGGCGTCTTTCCGATCACCTCCTGGCTTCCGCAGCCAGTCATATCGGTATAGGCGGAATTGACCTGGAGGATCCGGAACCCGGCATCAGTGACAATCACCCCTTCGCGCAGGCGTTCTATCATCAGATCCGGATCCCTGCACTGGAATGCATGCATGCAAAAATCCCTGAGCGAGATCCGCAGAGCACGCGCGATGCGCTCGATCACCTCGATCGAGAAATTTTCCCGTCCGTTCTCGATGGCAGAGAGGTACTGATAGGTGATACCGGCCTTGTGGGCGAGCCCATCGAGAGTAAGCCTGCGCTGGCTTCTGATGACACGAACACAGATGCCAACCAGTCTCTGTGCTTTTTCCATTGGTCGACAATGCATGGAGACATTTGACGTAGTTCATTCAACTATAGTTGAAATACACCGTCCGCGTCGAACCCCGGCCTCGTCCGGAGGCACAGGAGGATAAACCTGGCGCCTTGGGTCGGCCGCGCGGGACGATGACCGGCAGGACCGGATATTCCTTCAGGGCCCGGCACGGAGCAGGCGCTGCGGCCAAGCTGGATCGATCACGGAAAAGGTTTTGACATGCTCTGCAGGATAGGTTGCTCCGGATAGCAACTTCGATTGCTGCCGGCAGTGGCAGTGCGTGCCCGCACAAAGAACTGTCGAATTCCAGATGTTCGAGCATGCGCCTCGTGAAACCGACGCCTTGTCATTCGTTGACCGCCCGGCCCGTGAATTGCAGTTCGATTCTCATATCGCCTTCGAACCGAACACGTGCGGAATCTTGTCAAACGGAAATCGGCCTCCCCCACCGAATCCGCAACGCATCAGTTTTCCGAAATGGTTTCCATCAAGAATGGGGGGTTTATGGAGCATCCGGATTTGGAATGAATCCGTGTAGCCAGTCCCTTGATTCCCGTTGACGACATCGGCATGGCTTTCCCGTAATTCATATCAAAAAAAGAGAGACGGATTCAAGGCGCATTACACAACGGCCGCAATGCAGCAGTGCAATATAGGTGCAGTTTGAGAAATCGAGGTATAGAGTAGTGGTCATGGTGGCATCCACCGCCAACAGAGGCTCCATGGAATGGCTAGACCTCCGGTCGCGGCACGACCACTTCGGTGACCTGCGGAAAATTATGACGTACGGTGGCTCGAAGCACATCTTTTAAAGATTAATACGTGACGTCTCTCCGGGCTGCAAAGCGCAGGGATCATACGCGCAAAGTCAAACTCAAGGAGAAACACGATATGAAACCGCACCAAACTTCTTTCCTGGTATTCGCTGCGCTTGTCTCGGTTGCCCTGAGTACGTCGGTGAAAGCCGACAGCGGAAACTACGACGATCGCTTTTATATCACACCCCAGTACACCTATACCTGGCCGGACAGCAGTGAGGCCACCAAAAACGGAAGTGGCTGGCAACTCGATCTCGGCAAGCCCGTGAGTCGCCAGTGGAATCTGGAATTCGGTGCGATCGACTATAAGCTTGATTATAAAAACAGCTCGCTGGGCTCGTTTCACCAGACCGCCTACGGCCTGAATGGCCTGTGGTTCTTCAACGAGCGGCCGAAGCTGTTCTCACCCTTCGTTCTGGTCGGCGCAGGCGCCAACGATCAGCGTAACAGCATCGGCAGCAGCAAAACCGAGCCTTATGGAACCCTGGGGCTCGGTTTCCTCACCTCCCCGTGGGCGTGGGGTGGCGCGATCCGCGTCGGCGTCCAGGATCTGCACACATTCGGAAACGGAAACTATAACGACGTTATTGCGAGCATCGGGCTGCAGATCCCGCTCGGCGCTGCGCCCGCGCCGGAATCTGAACCCGAACCTGCGCCGGCGCCTGCACCCGAAGAACCCGCCGCAGCACCGGTGCCACCTCCGCCTCCGCCGGCCCCGGCAAGCCCCCGGATCATCCAGCTTCCAGGCGTGCAATTCGTCACCAATTCCGCGCATCTGCTGCCGGTGTCCCGGAGCACCCTGAATCGGGCCGTACACATCCTCAAGGCCAATCCTGACATCGACGCCGAGGTAGCCGGGTATACGGACAGCACAGGCAAAGCCTCCTATAACCTCAGACTGTCGCAGCGCCGGGCAGAGGCGGTGAAACAATACCTGGTACGTCACGGCATCGATGCCGCGCGTCTATCTGCCAAGGGATACGGCGAGGCCGACCCCATCGCATCCAACCGGACTGCGGCCGGGCGTGCGCAGAACCGTCGTGTGGAACTTCGCATCACCCGTCCGTAAGGACACGGCATGACGGCCGGACCGGCGAAGCCTGTCCGGCCGAACGAAATGTAGGGCAGCGATGGCGCCAGGGTCCGGGCGGCCGACAACCGGTCGGGCGAGATCGGCTCTGCCGCGAATCAATTTCGACAGCCGCTCCGTTGCGGACCGGGGCTCCGTCGCTGCGCTACACACCCGTCACATCCAGTTGGGTGCGGACCACACGGCCTCCCGCCCCGGGACGCATTGGCGCCTGAAAAAGATTCCAGCTCTCGGGGTGCGTTCGCGAAAAGTGACCCCGGATGTGCCAGTGCGGATCCCAGATGGATCGAGAAGGGCATGCGCCATACGGTCAATTACCGGGCCGCGAAATTCCACGGGTTCTCGTGAACGGAGCGGCACCAGTTTCTGATGACACACATGCACCGGTGCCAGCCGGTATCCGTCGCACCAGAGGGTCCGGGGCGCAGTGCGGCTGGCGGACAGAATCCTCTCTGGCCGGCCGGCACCGGTAAACGCAGCGGCAGGTCCTGTTCCAGATCGCCACCTTGATATCGGCCGTGGCGGCCCGCATATCGTGAGCCCGAAACCATCTGGATTCTTGATCATGACCAACTCACCCTATGTCGCGGATGTCACGCAGTCCGACTTCGATACGCTGGTCCTGAACCGCTCGCACACCACTCCGGTGCTGGTCGATTTCTGGGCGTCCTGGTGCGCGCCCTGCAAGATGCTCATGCCGGTTCTGGCACGCCTCGCCGATCAGTACCAGGGAAGGTTCTATCTCGCCAAGGTCAATACCGACGTCGAGCGGGAACTTGCCACACGATACGGCATACGCAGTCTTCCAACGGTCAAGCTGTTCAAGGACGGGGCGGTGGTCGACGAATTCATGGGCGTGCAGCCGGAACCGGTCATCCGCGAAATCATCGACCGCCACGCGCCGCGTCCGTCGGACACCCTCCTGCACGAGGCCAGGCAGGCGCTCGAAAGCAATCAGACGCGCCAGGCGGCTGATATTCTGAAGCGCGCGCTCGACATGGATCCCGAAAACGACCACGTCAAGATGGAGCTGGCCGGCCTGCTGCTGGCCGAGGGCCGCGTGGAAGACGGCGAACGCATGCTCGACAGCCTGTCGCGCGCCGCGAAGTCAGCGCCGGAGGCGGCCGCAATGCTCGCGCGACTGGAAATCGCGCACATCGCCGCCGGCAGCCCCGCGCCAGACGAACTTGCGCGGATCATTGCCGCGAAACCCGAGGCCAGCGAGGCACGCTACCAGCTGAGCGCGCACAAGGTGCTGCAGGGCGATTACGAATCGGCCCTCGCGCTGCTGCTGGAAATCGTCCGGCATGATCGTCGGTTCCGCGATGACGCCGCGCGCAAGACGATGCTGACGATCTTCACATTGCTTGGTGGCAAAGGGGATCTGGTCAAGCGCTACCGAAACCAGCTGTCGATGGCGCTGAATTAGCCACGGCCGCCTCTGCCACCGCTATCGGCCGGAAACCGCTCCCGAATCAACCGCATTGCCGCCTCCCGGCAGCCCCGGGTCTTTATCCACACCGCCACCCCTCGCCCAACGGGACGGTTTTGAACCGTTGAAGTCGGTGTGCTAGCGTAAGCTTCGCGGCCCGCCGGGCGGAACGCAGGGACCGTCCGCACGGGTTCTGCATCCTGCACGGTGACCCGTCGCCTTGTTCCCCGCAGGCATCGCGCCGGTTGCCCCGCCATATCCGGTTAACAAGGAGCTCCGATGATGACCAGAACTCCCCGTTTCCTTGCGCTGGCGGCGGTCGCAGTGCTGGCCGCGGGCGCGCCTGCTGTCAGTCTGGCGGCTGCGCCGCGGGTGATCGACGTGAAAATCGGGAGCTACTACATCAAACCCGACAAGATCTCGGTCACGGTCAACCGTCCCGTAACCCTGGTGATCAAAAACCAGGCCTGGCTGATTCCCCACGATCTGGTGGTGAAGGCACCGTCCGCAGGCGTGAATTTCAAGGTCAACCTACACGGCGGCCAGAATGGAAGCGTGACGTTCACGCCTACCCGGACCGGAAGCTACAAGATGTACTGCGACAAGAAGCCTTGGTTCGGCAAGAGCCACGAAGCCCGTGGCATGCACGGGGTGCTGAAGGTCGTTCCGTAAGCGGCACGACCCGACCCGCTCCCTCACCCGGCGGCAGGGATTCCGGAAATGTTTTATCAGACCCTTGCCGATATCGTGGTGGTCGTGCATCTCGGGTGGATTCTGTTTCTCATCTTCGGTGCGATTCCCGGCCGCCGCTGGCGGTGGGTGCGGTGGCTGCACCTCGGCGCGCTGGCCTTTTCCGTCGCACTGCAGAGCTGCTCGTGGATCTGCCCGTTAACCTACCTCGAAGTCTGGCTGCGCTCCCTGGCAGGCAATGTCGAAGCCTACCATAGCGGCTTCATCACCCATTATGCCGAACGGCTCGTCTATGCCCGGCTTCCCCGCCGTGCGGAACTCGGAGCCACGATCATCATCGTGGTCGCCAGCCTGTGGGCGTATTTCGCGCCACGGCGATGAGCCGGAATCGGCGTCGATGCGCGACGGTCGCCGGACCGGCAATCGGCATAAAGTGCAACGTCGGGTTTAATTTCAGGGAATTCGATCCGGGCTACCGGCTGAGGCACTGATCCGGCGCTGCGACAGGCCGGAGACGGAGCGTGGAACCGACGCTCAGCGCCGGCTGCGCCGCTGCTCTGCGCCTTCGTTCTGGCGGTCATCCTCCCGGACCACGCTGTATTCTCCTTCGAGCGGCTCATCGCGAAGCCCGTGCGCACCGACCACAGCGGAGCGCAGCTTGCGGCGCAACCACCAGGTCCGCGCACCGAAGCCGAGTGTCGCCAGCAGGAACAGGGCGATGACCGCCGTGAAAAAGAATACCGAAAACAGGGCGACGCCTGCCACGATTGGAACCAGCGCCAGATAACGCAGCCACGACTGCGGTTGCCGCTGACCTAGTTTGCCGAAACTGCCGTCTTCCTGGTTCATGATCCTACGTCTGGCCGCTGCGAGCTGCGCACCCGAGTGGACGCCGCCGGCAGATAAATTGAAACAGCCCGCATCACACGCGGGGACCGCGCCGCCCCGGCTTGGAGGCAGCGACATACCTTACCATTTCATGGCAGGGCAAATTTTCCAGAGCTCCGTAACGCAGCTTCGCTGCGCGTACCCATGAATGAATGCTGTCGGATCCGGCAGGATGCTCCTCACGCAGCAGTGCCTGCAGTGCGGCAAGGCCGCCGAAGACAATTTTCATTTCCTTGCCGAAAGGCAGCTCGCGCGCCGTATCCGTGACCTTGAGCGCGAAGCGCGACGCCTCGCGCAGCAACAGCAGCAGTGTCACGCAGTCATGCCGGGCGTCCGCAGACTGGCACGCCACCCCGGTCCGCTCGCCCACATAATGATGCACAGCCTTCTCGCACAGGAATTGGGTACTGAGAATCGCTTTTTCAAACGGACAGCGGTTGCTCTCCATCGTTGATGCCTTCCTGCATGGTATATGCGCCCGCTACCCGCGGTTTCCAAGTGTCCCGGCACATCTGCCTGGACGGCACGCCGGGCTGCTAGCCTGCGAGGCGCGCTGCCAGCCAGCGGCTGATATCCTTGATTTCACTCGGGCAGATGGAGTGTTCCATCGGATATTCGTGCCATTCGATGCTTGCGCCGCCTCCCACCAGCAGGTTATGCGCTGCCTGCGCCGTGGCGAAGGGGATGATGCCATCGTAGGTGCCATGCGCCATGAAGATCGGAGTCAGCCGGTTGGCCGGTTCAGCCTGACCCATCAGGCTGCCGGCAAGCGGTATGGGGGAGGACAGGGCCATGATCCCGCCGAGGCGTTTCGGAAAACGCAACCCCGTAAAAAGCGCTATCGCGCCTCCCTGGGAAAACCCGCCGAGCACCACGCGCTCCGCCGGGATGCCGCGCGCCACCTCCGCTTCGATCAGATTCCGCACGATCGCCTCCGATTCGCGGATATGGGTCAGCTTCTGGTTGAATCCGGTATCGGTCAATTCGATGTCATACCATGCGCGCATCACCTGTCCGGCGTTGATGGTCACCGGGCGGTATGGCGCATGCGGAAATACGAAACGTACGGCCAGGGCGCGTGGCAGTCCGAGCTCCGGGACGAGGGTGGCGAGGTCGCGCCCGTCCGCGCCGAGCCCGTGCAGCCAGATCACGCTCGCATCCGGCCGCGGCGCGGTCTGCAGTTCTATCGGGGATTCCTCTTGCTCCACGTTCGCTCCACGCTCATTTCACAGCTGCACCGGACGTCATTCGCCCGTGTAGACACAGCCGGCAGTACAGGTTTCGCGCACAATCAGCTTCGACAGCTGCGGCAGCTGCGGCTGCAGCGTCCGCCAGATCCAGCGTGCCAGATGCTCGCTGGTCGGATTCTCCAGCCCCGGGATCTCGTTCAGGTAATGATGGTCCAGCTGCTCGTAGACCGGAGTGAATGCGCGGCTGATATCGGCAAAATCCATCACCCAGCCCTCGCGCTCGGCAAGTGATCCGGAAACGTGTATCTCCACGCGGAAGGAATGGCCGTGAAGGCGACGGCACTTGTGGTTCTCAGGCAGGTTGGGTAACCGGTGCGCCGCCTCGATTGTGAAGACCTTGAAAATTTCCACCGACTGCTCCGAAATTATGCCGCTCGCCGGGCGGCACACGCCAACAGCCGTGCCACCGACCCTACAAGGATTGCACAGAAAATGCCGGGGATCAAAATCCGGACGGGCGAACCCCTTTGCGTCGAGACGTTCGGCTACCTGCGGGCAGCGCATCCACGCTAGAATCATTAGTTCAGCGGCCCGTCTTCCGTGGGCTCGCCACCGCACCGGACGAGGGAAATGAGCGAGACTTCCGTACCCCTGATCATCGAGCCTGCAGACCTTGAGAAGCGGCTTGCCTCGGACACGATCTTCGTGATTGATCTGTGCAAACCCGAAATCTATGTCCGCGCCCATATTCCGGGCGCCGTACACCTGGACTATGCGCAGATTGTCGCTACCCGTCCGCCAGTCATGGGGCTCATACCGGAAGCGGCACAGCTGTCGGCGCTGTTCTCCGGCATCGGACTGAATTCCGGCCATCATGTGGTGGCCTACGACGATGAAGGCGGAGGCCGCGCCGCGCGACTGCTGTGGACGCTGGAGGTCATCGGGCACCAGCGATACTCGCTGCTTAACGGGGGAATTCAGGCCTGGAGCGCCGAGCACCGGCCGCTGACGCAGGAAATCCGGCCGCGCGCAAAGTCCGACTACCCCGTGCGCGGCGCCGCAACCGCCTTCGTCACCAAGGACTATATTAAGGACCACCTGGGGACAGCCGGTATCGTGCTGCTCGACGCCCGGACGCCCGAGGAGTATCGGGGAGAAAAGCGCCTGGCCGCGCGCGCCGGACATATACCCGGAGCCATCAATTTCGACTGGGTGAACGCCATCGACCAGAAAAACAGCCTTCGCCTGAAGCCAGCGGCGGAGCTGCGTCGCATGCTGGGCGCGCTTGGCGTCACCGAAGACAAGGAGGTTATCGCCTACTGCCAGACCCACCATCGCTCGGCGCACACCTTTATCGTGCTCAAAAGCCTCGGCTTCACCCGGATCGCCGGTTATCCGGGATCCTGGTCCGAATGGGGGAACAGCCCGGATACGCCCGTCGAGTAGGCCGGATCCGCGAAAAAAAAGGGGCGCAATCCATCCCTGGATTGGCTGGCATGCCCAGACACGGCTGCGGCATGCCACGCGGACGCTGAATCCTCGCGTCCGTGCACCCCACCTGGTTTACGCGCCCGGCACGGCCGGCACGCTGCTAGAGACCTTCCGGAAACTCGCTGGTGTACTGCTGACCCGCCCATCCGGCGTCCTTCGACGGAACGGTCTGCTCGCGCATCACGTAGATGTCGCCGACATAGACCATGGCTGCCACCTCACGCATTTCCGGGTGCGTGCTTTCGGCCTGACGGATCAATCCGTTTACCCGCTCGGCCAGCGAAGAACTCGGTTTCAGAATGCGGTTCATCGGAACCTCCCCGGAGGCCCATGGTCCCCATTCAGGCCTTTGATAAATTAATCAGCAAGGACCATGCCAGAGGCTTGGGAACTGACGTGCTCCGGACCTTCGGCGGGCAACGGGTTAACGTCGGGCGCGCCCGATACCCGGCTGTTCGTGCGTTCGCCGGCACCGGCGCCGTCGGAAGGATCCGGCAGGCTCCCCGGATCGGTCCGGCCGGGATTGCAACGCTCCGGGATGGTTTTTGATCCAGATCATGCCGGCGCTCTGCGCGACACGGCACACTAGAAAAACAATTCGTACTCTCTGACGTCTCAGAAAGGCGGGCGATATGAACAGAACCTGGGTTTTGCTGGCGCACCGCTCGGGCGCGCGGCTGTACGAGCAGGATCGACCTGGTGGTGAGCTACGTCGTTTGGAGGAAATCCCGCATCCCGAGGGACGGCTGAAGAACGGGCAGATCACAAGCGATAAAGGCGGGCGTTTGTTCGACAGCTTTCACAGCCGCCATACGGTGGGCAAATCGCCCGACCCGAAGGAGCAGATCGCGATCGCATTCGCGCAGCATCTTGCCGAAGTACTGGAGCAAGGACGCGTTACCAACCGCTTCGAGCATCTGGTGCTGGCTGCCGATCCGCATTTCCTTGGGCATCTGCGCGCGGCACTCGACGCACACACTGCAAAGCTGGTCACCGGATCCCTGGACAAGGATCTGTATGAGGTTGCGGAGCGCGACCTGCCTGGTCATCTGGGGGGGCTGCTGAAGTTGTAGTGCGCAGCCGCTGCGGCAACGCGGTCGGCGCTGCTGGCCGGCAAAAACACGCGCAGAAGTGGTCCCGTGTGCGCCTCGGCCCAGAGGTCGGCGCTACCCGGAATCAACACCCAGGTGACTGCCGATTCTTCTTACGCCCTCGCGCAGGTTCTCGATCGTATTGGCGTATGAAAAGCGCACATGCTGCTGCGGCCGGAATTCGCCGAAGTCCAGGCCTGGCGTGATGGCGACTCCGGCCTGTTCCAGCAGATCGAAGGCGAAGCCCTTCGAGTCTCGCGTGAAGCGGCTACAGTCGGCGTAGAGGTAGAATGCTCCCTGCGGCGTCGCGTGGATCGCAAAGCCGAGGCGGCGCAGGGCCGGCAGCAGGTAATCGCGGCGCTGCCGGAAGATTTCGCGCCGCCGTACGAGCTCGCAGTCCACTTCAGTCCCGAACGCGGCGAGCGCCGCATGCTGCCCGGGTGTGCTGGCCGCAAGAAAAAGGTTCTGCGCCAGCCGCTCCAACTGCGGCACATAATCATGCGGCGCTACCAGCCAGCCGACGCGCCAGCCGGTCATGCCGTAGTACTTCGAGAAGCTGTTTATCACGAATACCTCGTCCGAGTGCGCCAGGGCGCTTACAGCCTCCCCGTCATAGGTCAGGCCGAGATAGATTTCGTCGATGATCGGTCTGCCTCCCAGGCGCAGCGTCGTGTCGACTATTTCCGCCATCGCGGCCGTCGGCACGACGGTACCCGTGGGATTCGAAGGGGAGGCCAGCAGCACTGCGCGTGTGCGCCCTGACCAGTGGCGCCGCACGAGCTCTGCCGTGAGCTGGTAGCCCGTCGATTCGTCCACCGGCACCAGTCGCGCTTCACCGCCGAACAACCGCACGAGGTGGCGGTTGCACGGATAACCCGGATCCGCCATGAGCACTTCATCGCCGGCTTCGATCAGCACCCCGAAAACCAGCTGGAGCGCCCCCGATGCCCCGGGTGTCACCACGATCCGTCCGGAATCGGGACGCGCCCCGTCCGGATAGCTCGCTGCGATGCGCACGCGCAGCTGCGGCAGACCAAGTGCCGGAGTGTAATGCGTGTGCCCTGCTTCGAGCGCGAGAATGCCGGCACGGACGATCCCGGGCGCGGTCGGGAAATCGGGCTCGCCGATCTCCATATGTATGATGGATCTGCCCTGGGCCTCGAGCTCGCGCGCACGCCCCATCACCTGCATCACGTGGAAAGGCGCGATCCCGGCCATGCGCGCGGCAAGCGGTTTCACGAGCTCACAGACTCCATGCGACGGCCGGTGGCGGCTGCGATCTGCCGCAGCTGCCCGGGTTCCGCGGCCGCAACCGCGGCTCGGTGGAGACGTCACGACGGCAGACCCGTTCCGGTTCCGCCGGGGGAGCCGGGACGGGATGCCAGGTACCGGCGTCAGTGCGACAAGAGGCTGCGGGCGACATCGACGTTGAACAGGGGCAACCTGCCCGAGATACGGCCGGGATGGATGGTGGTGCACGGTTGATCCGGCTCACCCAGGCTGTCCAGCACCAGGACAGCGCCGTCGAAATCGTGGTCACGCGTATAGTCGCTGACCGTAACCACGGTGGCTAACCCGGCCGCGCAGGACGATCGCAGGCCGTTTCCGGAATCCTCGAACGCCAGGCACTCGTGCGCAGACACGCCCATGCGCTGCATGGCGTAGAAGTATATGTCCGGTGCCGGCTTCTTGTGCGCCACCACGTCGCCGGCGGCGATCACCTCGAACCAGCCGGGCGACTGGGGGCCCAGCGAATGCTCGAGCAAAGCGGTCACGTTGTCCGGCGTGGTGGTCGTCGCGATTGCCAGCCTCAGCCCGCTGCGGCGCGCTTCGGTCAGAAGCCGCCGCACGCCTGGACGCAGCGGAATGACCCCGCGCGCCAGCATATCCGTGTAAATCCGGGTCTTGGCGGCGTGCAGGCGGGCCACGAATCCGGCTGGATTGTCCACCACCGATTGATCGGGTCGCACGTGTTCCAGATAGTAGCGGATGCGCTCTTTTCCCCCGCTCACCGCCAGGAGACGCCGATACAGGTCGCTGTCCCAGTTCCAGTCCAGGCCAGCCTCGGCAAAAGCCTGGTTGAACGCCACCCGATGGCCGTCGCGTTCGGTGTCCGCCAATGTCCCATCGACATCGAATATAAGGGTTGTCAACACCATGCCTTTGCCTCGGTAGCTGAAAACATGGGGCCTATTTTATCCTATTTTCCCACGGCTTCTTCGTGGCGCACTTTTTGCAGCGCAATCCTTGCGCCCCACCCCCTTTTTCTGGTATAGATGCGCGCTTGATTTTTGGCTACTCGACCGATTTTGGCAGGAGCAACGATGTCGGTACACAAAAAAAAGGAGCTTTCTTCCGTCGTCCTGATCCACGGGATCAAACCCTATGTGGAGAAAAAGGGCGAGAAATACATGAACAAGAAGCAGGTTGAGCACTTCCGCGCCATCCTCAATGCCTGGAAGGAGGAACTGCTGGAAGAAGTTTCGCGCACCGTGCACAGCATGCAGGACGAGACGGCGAACCATCCGGACCCGAACGATCGCGCCAGCCAGGAAACGGACATGTCGCTGGAGTTGCGCAATCGCGACCGCGAGCGCAAGCTCATCAAGAAGATCGAGGAAGCACTGGGCAAAATCGACACCGGCGACTACGGATACTGCGAGACCTGCGGCGTCGAAATCGGAGTGCAGCGTCTCGAGGCACGCCCGACCGCTGCTCTGTGCATCGACTGCAAGACGCTGGACGAGATCCGCGAAAAACAGATGGGTTGAGGCACCCGCGCGCATCCGGCCACCGGGTAAAAACAGGGGACGGGCCGTCTCCTTTTTTGTAGCTGGAGACTCCGCTTGTACGACCTCGTCATCCGAAACGCCGTCATCGCCCAGCCCGACGGCAGCACCATCGCCGCCGACCTCGCCTGCGCCGGGGGTCGCATCGCGCGCCTCGCTGCAACGCTCGATGTGACGGGCAAGGAAAGCATAGATGCCGCCGGCCGTCTGCTCCTGCCCGGGGTCATCGATCCGCAGGTCCATTTCCGCGAGCCCGGCAACGAACACAAGGAAGACCTCGGGAGCGGCTCGCGCGCCGCGGCGCGCGGCGGCGTAACGAGCTTCCTGGAAATGCCCAATACCGACCCCCCCACCACGAGTCAGCAGGCGCTGGACGACAAGCTCGCGCGTGCCGCAAGCAAGTGCGTGGTGAACTACGGCTTCTTCATCGGTGCAACACCGCAGAACCTCGAGGAAATCAACCGCGCCGCACCGGTTTGCGGCATCAAGATTTTCATGGGCGCGAGCACCGGCAGCCTGCTGGTCAGCGAGCCGCACGACCTGGAGCGAATCTTTGCGAACGGGACGCGCCTGATCGCGGTGCACGCGGAAAACGAGGCGCGCGTCCGGGAACGCAAGGCACAGTTTGCCGGACGGACCGACGTGGCCGCCCATTCCGAAATCCGCGACAACGAGAGCGCACTGCAGGCCACGGAACTGGCCCTGGCACTGTCCAAGAAATACCGCCGCCGCCTGCACATCCTGCATCTGTCCACGCATGAAGAGGTGGACCTGCTGCGGCGCGACAAGCCGTCATGGGTCACGGCCGAGGTGATTCCCAATCACCTGCTTCTCAATGTCGACGACTACGGGCGCCAGGGCACCCTGGTACAGATGAATCCGCCGATACGCACGGCCCGGGACAATGCCGCATTGTGGGCCGGATTGCACGATGGCATCATCGATTTCATCGCCACCGACCATGCGCCCCATACCCTGCAGGAAAAACGCCGCCCCTATCCGCAGTCGCCTTCCGGCATGCCCGGGGTGGAAACCTCGCTCCCGCTCATGCTTACGGAAATGGCTGCGGGGCACTGTACCCTGGCCGAGATCCAGCGCTGGATGTGCTATGGCCCGGCGCAGGCCTACGGAATTCCGAACAAGGGCAAGATCCTCGAGGATTGGGATGCGGATCTCACCCTGGTCGACCTGGCGCACGCCAGGGCGGTTCGCAACGAGGAACTGTTTACGCGCGTCGGCTGGTCACCCTATGCAGGCCGCGAGCTGGTCGGCTGGCCCGATTACACGGTGGTAGCCGGCCGCGTGGTGTTCGATCACGGCCGCATTCGCGACGACGCGCGCGGCCAGCCGCTGCGGTTCAACTAGTTCCCGGCCGGCGCCCGCATGGATCGCACTGCCCTGCAGCGCCATGTCTGCCCGGATCCGCGCGAGACCGGACAGGACATCCGCTGCCCTTGCACAGCCGGCATACGCCATGCGTTCGCAAATTCGCCGGGAATTCCGCCTGACGTCTCCTTCGGGAAACTCTCTTCATGATCGCAAAAATCATCGCACTGCTGGCGACATTCGTCATCAGCACCATATCCCAGCTCGGCTACGGCGGAATCGTGTTCCTCATGGCCCTGGAAAGCGCCTGCATCCCGCTGCCCTCGGAAATCACCATGCCATTTGCCGGCTATCTGGTGAGCACCGGCACCATGAAACTGTGGACCGTCGCCTTCGCTGGTGCGATCGGCTGCCAGATCGGCTCGCTCGCCGCGTACTACCTTGGCGCCCTGGGAGGCCGTCCCATGGTGGAGCGATACGGGCGATACGTCCTGTTTTCGCACCATGACCTTGATCTCGCCGACCGCTGGTTCCAGAAGCATGGCGACATCACCATCTTCATAGCGAGGCTGCTGCCGGTGATCCGCACCTTCATTGCCCTGCCCGCCGGGATCAGCCGCATGGAGATATGGCGATTCAACATCTATACATTCGTCGGCTCCTTCATCTGGTGCCTGGGGCTCGCCTGGATCGGGATGAAACTCGGCAATCACTGGGATACGCTCGGCCCCTATTTCCACCGCTCCGAAGTGATCATCGCTGCCATCCTGTTCGCTGCGGCACTGTGGTACGTCTATCGTCACCTGAAGAACCTGCGGCGGAGCTGATCGGGAAGCCTCGCGCCGCGAGGCGCCATCATCCGCGCGGATGATGGCGCATGTGCAGAGTCTTCAGCCGCTCGCGCGCGACCTCGGTGTAGATCTGGGTGGTGGAAAGATCCGCATGGCCAAGCAGCATCTGCACCACGCGCAGATCCGCTCCATGGTTGATCAGGTGGGTTGCAAAGGCGTGGCGCAGCGTGTGCGGCGAGAGCGCCGCACCGATACCGGCGGCACGCGCGTAGCGCTTTATGTTGTACCAGAACGCTTGCCGCGTCATTGCCGCGCCGCGCGCGGTGGGGAAAAGTGCGTCGGTGTCGTGCCCGCGCACGAGCGGGCTGCGCCCGTCGCCGAGAAATCCATCCAGCCACGCAACCGCCTCTTCGCCGAGCGGAACGAGACGCTCCTTGTTGCCCTTGCCGATGACCCGTACGACGCCTGCATCAAGATCCACCTGGGAAAGCGTCAGTCCCACCAGCTCGGACACACGCAGCCCCGTGGCGTAGAGCGTCTCGAGCATCGCGCGATCACGCAGCCCCAGGGCTGTGGCCGTGTCCGGCGATGCCAGGAGTCTGCCCACCTGCTCCTCGGTGATCGACCTGGGCAGCGGACGCCCGAGCTTCGGCGTCTCGATCAGGGCCGTGGGGTCTTCCTGCACCTCGCCTTCGCGCAGAAGATAGCGGTACAGACGCCGGATGCTGGAGAGCAGCCGCGCCGTTGTGCGCGGCTTCGCGCCGGCGTTCAGGCAGTACCCCAGGTATGCCTGCAGGTCCGCGCGTACCGCGGCACCGAGTACCAGATCACGGCTGCGAAGCCAGCGCGCGTAGGCCAGCAGATCGCTGCGATAGGCACCGAGCGTGTTCTTGCTCAGCCCGCACTCCGTCCACAGCGAGTCCAGGAACCGCTCGATCACCGTGGTGTCGCGGAGGACTGCGGAGTCGAAGCCGTTCATGAGGGAGCGGCCAGCACGACGCGAGGAACCCTGCACAGTACCGGAGCGGGATGACAATCGATTGCTGCCGGCAAAACGGCGGCGGTCACCCCGTACAGCGCCGGCCTCAGCGCGCGGAAGTCTGCGGTTTGAGCAACCATAGCTGCTGCAGCCTGCGTTCAATTGCGGCACGCCGGTCCGGATTGCGCGTGGACCGCAGCAAGCGCTGGTAGACGCCACGCGCATCCGCGATCAACCCCGCCTTTGCCAGGGCATAGGCCGCATTGTAGCGTGCCGTCTGGCCCCACATGTCGCCGGTCGCGGCGTTCCCGTCATAGGTCGCAGAGCGAAGATAAAGCTCTGCCGCCCGCGTGTATTTCCCGCGCGCCTTCTCGGAATCAGCCATCCAGAACAGAATCTGGCGCCGGATCTCCCGATTCTTCACCAGCGGGAACAGGGATTTCAAAAGAACCCCGGACGCCCGGTTCACGCCCGCCGTCTGCAATTCGAAAATCACCTGCAGATAGTGCCGCACGAAAAGATCATCAAGCGCCGCCTTCTTGCCAAGCACACCGCCCAGCAACGCGAGACCGGCCTGGAAATTCCCCGCATAGATAAGCACCCGCGCGCGCCGCAGTGCCCATTCATCGGCATTTTCCCCGGGCGGCGGGTCCTTCAGGGTCTGCATCACCCGGCCGGCAAAGGCGATATCGCCATCGGCGATGGCGTGGTCGACCAGACGGTAGCGGATGGGATCGGGAATGCGGTCAAGGGACTTGAAGCGCGACGAACGGGTAAACAGGGCGCGCACCAGCCGGTCATCATGATCCGCATAGAGGGAATCGGCAAGCCTCTCGCACGCCAGTACCTGCGTCTTCGGACTGCCAGCGTGAAACGCGAGAAAGGCATACAGAGCGCGCGCATAGGGCACGTAATCACGCCCGTACACTTCGGCCTTGGCGAACCATGCGGCATCGTCTCCGACAAGCAGCCGCGACCGGTTGCCGATGCTGTTCGCCACCCTGTCGTAGGCGTTCCACAGGTCGTCAGGGCCAACGCGAAACAGCGGATCGCCGGCGCCGGTATCGCGCGGAAAATCCAGGGCGTGCTCCAATGCCGAAAGACGCTGCGGTGCGTTGCCGGCACGCTCCGCGGCGTACGCCGCCAGGATCCATGCCTGACGCTGGAGCCGTGGCCTGTGCGCGGTTTCACGGACGAGATCCAGTGCGCGCTCCAGGACCCTCGCCGGCTCATAGTTGCCGCTGCGCAGTCCGGCCAGCAGCAACAGCAGGCGCCCTTCGTAAGTCCGCACACCGGCCAGTACCGACATGGCGGAACGGTTCCGGTCCAGCCTCAGCAGGATTGTTCCGCGCAACGCGCTCCAGCTGTCGCTGCCGACATCGAAATCCTGTTCGTAGCGCACAACCGCCGTCTGTGCATCGACAAGATCATTGTCCACGAGGTAGGAGCGGATGACCATGCGGCGCCAGCGGGCGAGCGCCTCCGGCGTCCCCCGCTCCTGCCATAGCAGGCGTCTCAGGAACAGCCGCGCGCCCGCTCCGTCGTGGGCGGAAAGCTGTGCCTGCGCCGCCCGGGTGAGCGCCCATTGCTTGAAATCATCCGGAATACCGGCGGGCAAACTGCAGGCGCGCTGCGACAACGCGCTCCAGTCGCGACGCGCGGCGTACGCCGCGTAGCGCTCCTTTTCCCATGCCATCCACTGGGCGGCGTGCTGCGGCGAGGGCTGATCGCGGTCTATCAGGCGCACCGCCAGCCCCGCCGCCCCGCCTCTCACGAGCGCCGCCACACGCTGTAGCGCTCCATCCGATGCTGCCGATGCTGCCGGCGCGAACCACGCCAGCGCGATCAGCGACCACGACAGCATCCTGCGCGCAGCGGTGCGTGCCTTCACCGGAGCACGATAACCGGCAGCGGAATGCTGCCCCGAAAAAAAACGGGTGCCAGGCCGTGGACCTGACACCCGATCAGCCGATGACCCGACATGCATAGCCGGGTGTACCTCGAGATCAGACTTTTTCGGCAATACGTGCGGCCTTGCCGGTCAGATCGCGCAGGTAATAGAGCTTGGCGCGGCGCACATCGCCCCTGCGCTTAACCTCGACCTTGGCCACTGCCGGGCTGTATAGCGGGAACACCCGCTCGACGCCTTCGCCGTAGGACATCTTGCGCACGGTGAACGACGAGTTCGTACCGCGGTTGCGGCGGCCGATCACCACGCCCTCGAATGCCTGGAGACGCTCACGCTCGCCCTCGACCACTTTTACATGTACCACCACGGTGTCTCCCGGCACGAAATCCGGAAACTCGCGGTTGCGCTGCTGCGCTTCCAACTCGTCTATGATCTTGCTCATGGTATCGCTCCCGATTTACTTCGCTTTGTTAACCCGTGTCTCCGCTGTGCTCCCGCCGGAATTCCTCCAGCAGTCGCCGCTGTTCATCATCCAACCGCAGCTGCTCCAGCAAATCCGGGCGTCTTAGCCAGGTCTGCCCCAGGGCCCGCTTGAGGCGCCAGCGCCGGATCCGCTCGTGGTCGCCCGACAGAAGCACTTCCGGCACCGCGCGCCCGGCAAAAACCTCGGGTCGCGTATAGTGCTCACATTCGAGGAGCCCCGCCGCGAACGAGTCCTGCTGCGCCGACTGCTCATGCCCGAGGACGCCCGGCAGATGGCGGGCGACCGCGTCGATCAGCACCATCGCGGCGAGCTCGCCGCCCGAAAGCACGTAATCTCCTATCGACCACTCCTCGTCGACTTCCGTATCCAGCACACGCTGGTCCACGCCTTCGTACCTGCCCGCCACCAGGATCAGCCTGTCGCGCGCGGCAAGCTCGAGCACGCCTGCCTGGTCCAGACGCCGTCCCTTGGGCGAGAGATATACGACGCCGGCACCGGGGTTCCCGGCCCGGGCCGCGGTGATCGCCGCAGCAAGCGGCTCCGGCCGCATGACCATGCCCGGCCCTCCGCCATAGGGACGATCGTCCACCGAGCGATGACGGTCCGTCGTGTAGTCGCGCGGGTTCCACACCGTCACGTCCAGCAGGCCGTTCTCGATCGCCCGGCCCGTCACTCCATACGCGGTGAGTGCCTCGAACATCGGCGGGAAGATGCTGATGACATCGATCTTCATGCCGCCCCGCCCGCATCCGCCGCCGTCAGAAATCCGCATCCCAGTCGACGTGCATCGTGCCGGCGGCAAGGTCGACCTTCCGTATGACACCGCGCACGAAGGGAATCAGTCGTTCACGCTCCCCGATCACGACCATCACGTCGTTCGCCCCGGTCTCGAACAGACCGCTCACCTTGCCGAGCTCGACCCCCTGGACGTTGACGACTTTCATGCCCTCGAGCTGCGTCCAGTAATAGGCGCCGCCCTCCAGCGCCGGCAGCTGCGACTTGCGCACGGCGATATCCGCTCCGACCAGGGGCGCGGCCGCACTGCGTTCCGTAATTCCCTCCAGCCGCGCTACCAGGCCTGCGCCGTGAACACGGCCCTCAGCCAGGCTGAACTCCTGCCACTGGTCTGCCCGCCGCACCAGCCAACGATCATAGTCAAGAATGCCTGCACGATCGCGTGTGTGCGACCTGACCTTCACCCAGCCGCGCACACCGTATACCCCGATCACGCGGCCCATGACGACCAGCCCGCTGTCCGCAGTTTCAGGCGGCACCCGGTCGGCCACGAAACCCTTCAGGAAGAGGTCTTGCTCTGCTCCACCAGGCTGGCAACACGATCGGACGCCTTCGCTCCCTTGCTCAGCCAGTACTGGTAGCGCTCCATGTTGACACGCAGACGCTCCTCGTTCGGCGTCGCCAGCGGGTTGTAAAACCCGATCTGCTCGATGTTGTCGCCGTTCGGTGCACGCCGGCGGTCTGCCACGATGATGGAGTAAAAAGGGCGTTTGTTGGCGCCACGACGCGCCAGGCGGATTGTAACCATTCGGTACCGTTCCTCTTGTAGGGTTCGAACTACACCGGCCGCTGCCAAGGAATCAGGCGCTGGCCCCGCGAAAAATGGCGAATTCTATCCCGTCAGCCTCCCAAAGGAAAGGTGTGTCTGCACCCCCCGGGCGGGCACACCCTGCGCGGCCGGGCAAAGAAGCCCCGCCGGCATCGGCAGAAACCGCGGCCCCCGGCCGCTGCCGGTCCGGAACCGACGAGGCCGGGGTGCGCCCGGCAATACCGCGGGGCTGGATCTGTGACGGAAACCGCCGACCCCGGCGTTGACACGGCTACCGAGTGGTGCGCTAATCCGGCACGGTGGGGGATTGCCCCCGCACGAAGGCCCTGCGCGCTCCCGGTCAGGGCCCTGGCTAGACATAGAGGAAAGCCTAAAGATGCACCACAAGGCACGGACGTTCGGACTCATGATGACCCTGCTGCTGGCGCTCGCCCCCGCGACGGCGCCGGCCGCTAATCTGGCCGGCGTACACCTGAGCGATACCCTGACCGTGGGCAATACCCCGCTCAGGCTGAACGGGATCGGATTGCGCACCAAGTATTTCTTCAAGATCTACGTCGGCGGCCTCTATCTGATCCGGCCGAGCACCAACCCGGCAGCAATCATCGATGCGAACGCGCCCAAGGCACTGGTTATGCAGTTCGTGCGTGATATCGGTCGATCCAAATTGGTGGAGGCTTACCGCGAAGCCTTCGCAAAAAACGCACCGGCACTGATGGCTGCGCAGAAATCGGCCGTAGACCGGTTCCTGGCATTCCTTCCGAACGTGAAGGACGGTGAACGGCTGGTATTCACCTATGAACCGGGCAAGGGTTCTACGTTTCTCGCCGGTCACTCCAAGACGCTCGCGATCCCCGGCAAGGCATTCGCCGACCTTTATCTTCTGGTCTTCATAGGTCCAAAACCGCCTACCTCCCGGCTCAAAATGGAACTGCTCGGGACGGACCGATCCTAGCAGCCTGTCGGACTTACGTCCCTTGAGCTGGTAAAATCCATCCACTCATTTTGCGGATGATGCCCATGGCTCGTTTCCTTCCGATAGACCGCGACAGCGTCTACCTCTTTCCGCCCTCCGTGCAAGACTGGCTGCCCGAGACCCACCTGGCGCGCTACATCGCCAACGTCATTGAAAGCCTCGACCTCTGCGCCATCGAACGCGCGTACGCCGGACGCGGCAGTGATGCCTACCACCCCGCCAGCCTGATGAGCCTGCTCATCTACGGCTACGCCACCGGCGTCTTTTCCAGCCGCCGCATAGAGCTGGCCACCCACGACTCCATTGCCTTCCGCTACCTCGCCTGCAACCGTCATCCCGACCACGACACGCTCGCCAGCTTCCGCCGTCGCTTCGGCGGTGAGTTCCAGACGCTCTTCGTGCAAGTCCTGCAGATCGCCCAGGCCAACCGGCTCAGTCAATTCGGCAGCATCAGCCTCGACGGCACCAAACTCCACGCCAACGCCAGCCGTCACAGCGCGCTCTCTTACGAACACGCGGGCAGAATCGAGACCCGGCTCAGGCAGGAAGTCCAGGAACTCCTGGCCCTGGCCGAATCCGCCGACCAGAGCGAATTACCCGAAGGGCTTTGCGTTCCCGCCGAGATCGCCCGCCGGGAAGACCAGCTCACCGCCATTGCAGCGGCCAAGGCCAAGATCGAAGCCCGTGCCAGGGAACGCTACGTGCGCGAGAAAGCCGAGTTCGATGCCAAACTGAAAGCGCGCGAAGAGAAAGCGGCGAAAACCGGCAGGAAACCTGGCGGCAAGCCGCCCGTGCCGCCGAGTGAAGCGCCGCGTGCGGAAGATCAAGCCAACCTCACCGACGACGAGTCGCGCATCATGAAAGTGGCGGGTGGCGGTTTCGACCAGTGCTACAACGCCCAGGCGATCGTTGATACCGAAACCATGCTGGTGATGGTAACCGCCGTGGCCCAGGCGGCCAACGACAAACAACAGGTCGCGCCGATGCTCGACAAACTCAAGGTCTTGCCCGAAGGACTGAATGCCCCGGCCAGCCTCCTGGCCGATACCGGCTACTTCAGCGCGGACAACGTCGACACCTGCCACCAGGCAAAGGTCGAGCCGCTGATTGCAACGGGTCGTGAAGGCCATCACCATCACTGGCAGGAACGTTTCACCGAGCCGGCGGCGCTGGCGGCGAGTGCCAGCGCGGTCGATACGATGAAACATGCCCTCAAGACGCAGGCGGGCAGGAAGCACTACGCGCTGCGCAAGCAGACGGTGGAGCCGGTGTTCGGCATCATCAAGTCGGTGATGAAGTTCAGGCAGTTCATGCTGCGGGGTTTGGTCAACGTCAGCAACGAATGGACGCTGGTGTGCCTCACGTGGAATTTGAAACGGCTGGCCGCATTGCATCCACAATCCGTCCAGCGAGCGTAAAGTCAGGCGAAAAAACGTGGAATGCGCCGAAATTCCAGATTGAGGAGCGAAAAGTGATTAAGAAGTGTGCAAATTTGAATCGGGATGGTCGATTCGCGCGGAGCACGGCTTCAAGTCCGACAGGCTGCTAGGCTGCATGCATCGCATGCCGCAGATTGGTAGCAGCCCGCGATGCGGATCGCTCTACGGGAACACACATACGGATCGAACAGGCGCTGGGTGGCATGTGCCGGCGGAGCCGTCTTGGGGCCAACGCCCGATTTGGCTACCATAACGGCATCGCAACTTCGGATGATCACCTGAACCCATGTCTGGTCTCGACTCCGGAATCGCCGACGCGGTGGTGGCGGCGCTGCTGTTCGGAACCAGCGTGCCGCTGGCAAAGCTGCTGGCCGGGGAAATCAGCCCGGTACTGCTGGCCGGCCTGCTCTATCTCGGCTCGGGAACGGCGCTGCTCGGCTTTCGCGCACTGCGCCGGCTGCTGTTCAACCGGGAGATCCGTCGCGAGGCCGGCATCACCCTTGCCGATCTGCCGACGCTGGCAGCGGCAATCACATCCGGCGGGATCATTGCGCCGGTGCTGTTCGTGATCGGACTGCGCTCGGCGAGCGGCGCCTCTGCATCGCTGCTGCTGAACTTCGAGAACGTGTTTACCGCACTTCTCGCATGGTTTGTGTTCAAGGAAAACTTCGATCGGCGCATCGCCCTCGGAATGGTTGCGATCGTGGTCGCCGGCGCATTGCTGGCCTGGCCTGCCTCCGACGCGAGGGGTGGCGGATCCTGGGGCATGCTCGCAGTCGTCGCGGCATGTCTGGCATGGGCGGTCGACAACAACCTGACACGCAAGATTTCAGCGCGCGACCCGGTGCAGATAGCGGCGGCCAAGGGACTGGTCGCGGGCACCGTCAACATCGGCATCGGTCTGTTCTTCAGCGGAACGCATCTGCATCCCGGCGGGATCGCTGGCGCCCTCGCCGTCGGAGCTGCCGGTTACGGGCTCAGTCTCATGCTGTATGTGCTTGCGCTGCGCCGGATCGGTGCGGCCCGCACTGGCGCATACTTCGCACTCGCACCCTTCGTCGGGGCTGCTGCGGCCATTGCGGTTCTGGGAGAATATCCGGGATCACTGTTCTGGCCCGCGGCCAGCCTCATGGCGTTCGGGGTCTGGCTGCACCTGCACGAAAACCATGAGCATTTCCACCGGCATGACGCCACCACGCACGACCATGGCCACAGGCACGACGAACACCATCAGCACACGCATGATTTTCCATGGGACGGGCGCGAACCGCACGCACACCCGCACTTTCATCCGCCGCTGTCGCACAGCCATCAGCACTACCCGGATCTTCATCACCGGCACCGGCACTGACCGCAACGGCAGTCCGATCTCCTGGCCATGCCCTTCCCCCGCCGTGGGCGGCTGACACAGCGTTGTGACGCGCAGTGGCCGCGTGCCTCGCGGAGGTCACTGGCTCGCGGCGCGAAGCCGCATTGCAGAAACCAGCCCGCAATGTGCACGGCGTGGTGGTCGCTGGCGTCGGTCGGCCGCACCGGCCCGGTTCCACGAGCGGGACTCGAGATTCGCGATCAGGCGGTCACACAACGTCACCGGATTGCTTCTCGCCCGCGTACGGACCGGGCGAGGGTGCAGGATTCATTGAGCTATCGGACCGGCGATTTCCACGGGATTCAGAAGCGCCGGAGCAATCCGCTTGTGCGACAGCGGCCCCGATCGTCGCTACGCGGCATAACAGTTGAAAAACTATCAAGCACTCGTGCCCTGTTATACTGGCAACGACCTGATTTAACTAGCTATTCTTAGTACCGTTGATGAGCCTATATGGCCTGGGTTTACCCGGAAACCATGGCAAAACCATGGCAGAGAAGCCGGCGTTAATCCGCTATGGGCGCGTATCTCCGAAGAGCCCATCCCGGCTGTTTCCCCAAGGAGAAGCTGCGCCTGTGGCTGGAACAGGAACTCACCAGCTGGTTCGAAGGCCGCCTGCTGCCAGTCTCGGCGCCAGTCGCGGATCGGTGGGGTCGGCTGCTGGCTGGAGCGAATAGGCCGGTACCCGCTATCGACAGCCTGCCAGCCGCGACCGCGATGCACCATGAACTCAGGCTTGTCACCTTGCGCAGGCTCCCCGACCTGGGCTCGAACCAGGGACCTGCGGATCAACAGCCCGCAGGTCGACAATTCGACCGGATCCGCGCTGACCAGGGGCGGCAGAATCTAGGGCAGCACGCCACTGCGGCGGTCCACGCCATCCCGGTTCTGCTTCAGCTGAATCCAGAATTCGGCACCGCTCAAGGCAAGCAGAACGAACGTGACGAGCCACAGCAGCACATAGCCATGCACGGGGATTGGCAGCCCGCCATGCACAAGCCATGCAGTCAGCACGCCGCCGGTACAGATCTTGATGCAGATCGCACCTCCGGAGCCGAGGCCGGGAATGCCGAAAATCCGCCGAAAGCGCTCGGCAAGAAGGGCCAGTCCCACCCCGGTGAGCACAGCGCCCAGGACACTCGCGTAGAATGCCGTCCCCGGCGGTGCGATGCCGAGCGCGCCGATCAGGATGCGCGGGAAGAACATCAGCCCAATGCCGAAAATCATATGAACCGCCGCGTCAAAACTGAGTAGCATCGATGGCTTCATGGCTGTTCCGTCTGTCGGCGACTCCGCGTGCTGAAAGGGGCCGGTCTGCCGTTGTCTCGTTGACGTACGTCTTTCCCAATATAGCGCCCCAGCCGGAAAAAGGTACATAAACCGGAGGAACCGGCGGCCCGGATCCGGTGAGCCGGGCCGGAACCGGTCATTTCGCGGACATCGGCAGCACCGGCTTCGAAGTCCCGACAGCGGGGGCGGACGCGGGAACCCCGCTTTGCTACGTGCTCTCGCCTGCCGCAGCACAGCCTCCTGCCCCCCGGGATCGCGACCGGCGGGTCGCCCTCTGCCATAATCAGAAGTATGTTGCATTCCCCCACGGTTTCCAGGAACTTCCCTGAAATTGATACACTTAAAAATCCTGCAGCGCCCATCGCGCCATCTTCAATTTCCATGATTCAAGGGTATAGTAGCGGCACCCGGCATGGATGTAATTGCGATTCCTTATCAGGACGGTCATCGCCGCGGCTTGGGAGATTCCCGTTCGGGTGGACCGTGTCCGAACCCGGACGTCCCCTGGGATAAAGAGAAGAAGACATGACTCCACGGCATTACTCATATCGGCTGCGACTGGCTGTCGTGCTGTTCCTCACGTTCGTGGTCGGAATCGTGACCGGCGTTGCGGTCGACCGCCAGTCCGTGTCCGACATCGTCAGGGCGTGCTCAGTCCCCACCAAGGCGGTTCCGGACTTCCGGCTGATGGCCGAAGCGTGGAATACCATACAGCAGCACTACGTCGATCGCGCCGCGGTCATACCGCGCCACATTGCCTATGGGGCCATCTCCGGCATGGTCAACTCCCTGGGCGATACCGGCCACAGCACATTCCTCACGCCAAGCATGGTGCGCGAGGAACGCGAATCCCTGCGGGGCCAGTTTGCGGGGATCGGCATCGAAGTGCAGATGAAGAAGCGGCAACTTCTGATCGTTGCTCCGATTGACGGCTCGCCTGCGCAAAGAGCGGGTCTTGAGGCCGGCGACATCATCCTCGAGGTGAATGGCCGAAGCATCGCCGGACAACCGATCAACAAGGTGGTCGGGGAAATCAAGGGACCACCGGGAACACGCGTGTCGCTTACAATCCGCGATCCGAAAACCAAAAAGGTGCGCGAGTTTCACCTGGTGCGGGCGCATATCCGGCTGAGCAGCGTAACCTGGCATATGTTGCCCGGAACACGCATTGCACACGTGCGCATCGCGCTGTTCAGCAAGGGAACGGCGAAAGCGCTCGCCAAGGCGCTGGAAGCGGCGCAGGCGCAGGGCGCCAAGGCGGTCATACTCGACCTGCGAAACGATCCCGGCGGCCTGTTTGACGAGGCGATCGATACGGCAAGTCTGTTCCTCGAGCACGGTAATGTACTGCTCGAAAGAAACGTCCGCGGCCAGGTGCGCAATGTGCCGGTTCGGCACGGGACACCTAAATTCATGCTGCCGATGGAGGTGCTGGTCAACTCCGGAACGGCCAGCGCGGCGGAGATCGTTGCCGGCGCGCTGCGGGATGCCGGCCGGGCCAGGCTCATCGGGCAAACCACCTTCGGCACCGGAACGGTGCTGGAATCCTATCCGCTTTCCGACGGCTCGGCGCTCGTGCTGGCGGTACAGGAATGGCTCACCCCGCACGGCCGCAGCTTCTGGCATCACGGCATCACGCCAAGCCAGGTCGTGGCGCTTCCGGCCGGTGTCAGTCCGTTGCAGCCGGATGCCGAACACGGAATGACCGCGCAGCAGCTGCAGCACAGCAGGGATACGCAGCTGCTGCGCGCGGTCAAACTATTGAGCGCGCACCAGCCCTCATTGCGCACCTGATGCCGGATGCCGGCAGGCGCCTGGCGCGGCGCACGCCGGCACCTTCGCCTCGGCGGTTGTGGGGAAAAAACTAGGATGCCCACCTCGGTCTCTCAGGGCAGGGATAATTCGCTGTTCGCGCCTTTGCGCGAGCCGCTCTATCGCGCGCTGTGGATCGCAACGATCGCGTCGAACATCGGCACCTGGATGCAGGACGTCGGTGCAGCCTGGCTCATGACCTCGATCGCCCCTTCGCCGGCCACCATAGCGCTGGTGCGCACTGCAAGCAGCCTGCCGATTTTTCTGCTGGCGCTCCCGGCCGGCGCCCTGGCGGACGTCCTTGATCGCAGGCGGCTGTTGCTTGCCACCCAGTTCTGGATGCTCGCCGCGGCGGCGACCTTGGGCGCCCTTACGATAGCCGGACTGACAACGCCCGGCATTCTTCTGGCAATGACCTTTGCGCTCGGTCTGGGCAGTGCGCTCAACGCCCCCGCGTGGCAGGCGATCATCCCGGAGATCGTGCCGCAATCCGAAGTGACCAACGCGGTCTCGCTCAACAGCGCCGGCATGAATCTGGCACGTGCCGTCGGGCCGGCGATCGGTGGCCTGCTCATCGCGGTTGCGGGCCCGGGCGTCACCTTTCTGTTCAATGCCATGTCTTTCGGGGGGGTCATCGTCGTCCTGTACCGCTGGCGGCGTGCGCCGGAGACGAGTGTACTGCCGGCAGAAAGAGTGATGGGGGCAATTCGCGCCGGGCTGCGCTATGTGCGGCATACTCCGCCGGTGCGCATTGTGCTCGGCCGTTTTGCCGCCTTCATTCTTTTCGGCAGCGCACTGTGGAGCCTGCTTCCGGCCATTGCGCGTTTCGAGTTCGGTCGCGGTCCGGGCGGCTACGGAATCATGCTGGCAGCATTTGGGATGGGCGCGGTCTCGACTGCGACGCTGCTGCCGCGGTTGCGGCAGCGGGTAAACATCGACGTGCTCCTCGCCATAGCTACCCTGGTGTTCGCCGCCGGGCTCGTGGCGCTCGCATGGGTACGGCTGTATGCGGTGGCTGATCTTGCGGTCTTCGCCTGCGGCGCAGCCTGGATTTCCCTGATCTCCACCTTCAACTCCAGAATCCAGGCGGTGGCGCCCTCCTGGGTGCGTGGACGAGCGCTCGCCGTCTCGATTCTCGTATTCTTCGGAGGAATGTCGATCGGCAGCGCATTCTGGGGCTACGTCGCATCACTGTGGAGCATACCGGCAGCGCTAACCGCCGCGGCCGCCTGCACCTGCCTCGGACTTCTGGCAACGCGGAATCTGCGTCTTCACGGTATGGAAAAGATCGATCTCACTCCGTCCTTTCACTGGCCCATGCCACAACCGGTCAACGAGCCGCAACCGGAACATGGTCCGGTTGTCGTGACCGTGGAATACCGGGTCGATCCGGCCCGGAAGACCGAGTTTCTGGGCGCGATGCAGCCGGTACGGCGCATACGCATGCGCGACGGTGCCATCAGCTGGGCCGTGCTGAGCGATGTCGCCGACCCAGCCCGCTATACCGAAGTGTTCGTCGTCGAGTCGTGGCTGGAGCATTTGCGCCAGCATGCGCGGGTAACCAGATCCGACCGGCATATCCTCGACCATGCGCGTTCGTTCCACATCGGTTCCCCGCCGCCAGTCGTCACGCACTTTCTGGTCGAGCCGCCAACAGGCGCAAAAGACAGCGCACACTGAATGAAGCGGGCCAGCCCGCGGTCAGTGCCGCTTGCGGATGTAATAATAAAGCACGCCCGTGCGCTCCTCCTGGGCGAGGAGTTCATTGCCGGTGCGCCGGCACCACAGCGGTATGTCCATGCGCGAACCGATGTCGGTAGCGACCAGTTCAACGATTTCGCCCGCCTTCATCCGGCGCGCGGCACGCGTCACTTCCAATATGGGCGTGGGACAGCACGTCCCGCTTGTGTCCACGGTAAAATCCGCCTTGATTTCGCTCATCGCGGTAACCCTCCCGGTTCGCGTCGGTACGGAACCGCACAAACATGACCAGCATGGATGGCAATGCGGACCCGATCCCGCGGCAGAGGTCAGGGCAGGCGGGGCGGCCGCATGGACCGCATGGACCGCATGGACCGCATGGACCGCATGGACCGCATGGACCGCATGGACCGCATGGACCGCATGGACCGCATGCGCCAGCCCGGAACGTCGGCACGCGACAACCTGCCACGCCGGACTTAGCCGAGATAACCCCTGATGAATCGACGCACCGCGATTGCACCGATTGCGGCCCCGATGCTGCCGACCACAAAGCCCGTAACCAGTCCCTCAAAGTTGCCCAGCCAGCCGCCCAGCCAGCCGCCGGCAAGTGCTCCGGAAAATTCCAGGAATCGATGCATTGGTCAAGAAAAATCCCCGTTCGCTATCGATAAGTTATAGCCTAAGATTGCGAACACGCGGATTCCCAGGCATGCGGCTCCAGCAGTGCGTTTACGCCTGCGGCCGGGCGTATTGCACCGATCGGCAGGTTCGCCCCGGCGCGCCAGGCAGTGAGCGCCGCACGCTTCGCCTCGCCGGTGACGAGGACCATGACCTCGCGCGCCTCACTCAGACGCCGGGCACTCAGGGATACCCGCTCGGACGGTGGCTTGGGCGCCCGCACCACGGCCAAGACCGCCGGCGCCCCGGGGTGTGCGCCCCACTCGGCGCCCGGGAACAGACTTGCCGTGTGGCCATCCTCCCCCAGTCCGAGCAGCACCAGATCGAAGACGTCGATGCCCGAAAGCGTTGCAGCGTAAGTCTGCGCCGCCGCAGTCACGCCCTGTTCGCACCTGATCGCGTAAATCTGGGACGCCGGTATGGGAACATGACTTAACCAGGCAGCAGACGCCATGGTGCTGTTTCGATCGGGATGATCACCGGGCAGGCAGCGCTCGTCGCCAAAGTAGACATGCCACGCGTTCCAGTGCGCATCGATCGCAGTCAGCCGCGTGTAAAGCGGACGCGGGGTGCCGCCTCCGGCAAGCACAATCCGAAACACTCCGCGCTCGGACGTGGCTTCCCCCGCAATGCGCTCGATGGCACACGCTGCACGCTCGTACAGGGCTTGCGCATCCGGATAGAGATGCCAACGCACGATCTGCCGCTGCGCGGCCGCAGAATTCATATCTTAGTACCCGATTCCAGAGCCTGTTGCACCACGTGCGACCGCCGCCACCGAACAGCCGCCGAAGCGGATGCAGAACGATCGTCCGGATCTTCCGGTGCCGGCACGCTCCGGCGCGCCAGGCAGCGGACCGAACGGGATCACGATACAAATTGCGATTCCATGGTTTTATGTAACGTACTGCCGCAACCGCCCGTACCGGATGAGGTGGTGCTGGCTTCTGCGAAGCCCGGACTGCCGAGATCAAGGCCCGCTCACGGTGCGGCGCTCGAACACATGCGCAGGATAGCAAGAAGCCACTGGCTGATCTATCCGAAGCCGGAATCCGGATCGGAAAACCGGTGTTGCGGCAGTGCGCGCTCCGCCGATGGCGGCTTTGCCGCCAACCGCCGAGGCCGTGCACGCGCATCATTTGGCGTCCTCGCCCACAGCATGTCCGCCGAATCCCGCGCGCATCGCGCGCTGCCGTTGCGAACCATCTTCACGAAGTGCCCGGCGCCGGAGGGACCGCAGTGCCACCCGCCGGATTGCGGCGCGGGTGCAAGCAGCGTCCGGAAGCGCACGGTCGCAGTGGCAGCGCCGGTCTCGCTACCCACCCTCCGGGCATGGCCGTTTTCCAGACCCCGGATACCACCTGGAGACGCTGGCGCCGACACACCGGATGCCATGCCGGGCAAGCGCCGCGGCCCGGCGCAGGGGATCCTTGTCGTCGCTGTTGCCGCCGCTGTCGACAATATCGCGGGGCGATAAGAACGTTGCCATCTGGTCAAGCGTCCGCCGGGTCGAGTCATCCGCAGGAACCCTTAAGCCACACATGGCGCGGCCGCAAGTGGACCAACCGTTCCCGGGGATCGGCGGCCTCCACGAAAGAATGCGCCAACCCTGCGTCGGACCCGGGTCGATCCCTGCGCTCTCCCCGCTCCGGGTCCTCCCGATGGTCCGGACGGTCTGTCGCCTTAAACGCGTTCCGCCACCCCGGGTCTGCCGAACTGCGTCGAACATTCTTTCCCCCTCACACATCCTCCGCCCATCCGCTCACCGTGGCCGATCGCGGCATGCTCCACAGCGAACGCCGTGTCGCGCTCCCCCGTCCCTGCGACGGCGGGCATCACTTGCGCAGCAAACCGGGTCATCTCCACCTCTATTGGTGGAATACCCCACTCAGAAATGCGCCCCGGGCCGCCGGAAATCAAATAACTGACTGTTTAATATAGCTTTCATGGATTGGCACAGCGATTGCTGACTCCCGGTCATGGATCACAGATCCCGTATTCCCGGTCGCATCAAAAGGCTGGCCCGGCGGACCGCGTGATGTCTGCCCACTCCGAACTGCTGCGCCCCCGATCCGGGCAGTGCCGTTCGTCTGTGGCGTTGTCCGGCTGCGCACCGCCGGATTGCCACCCCGGGGAACTGCCGGGCCCGGCAAGTATCTATCAGACATGAACTTTCTATCACTTGCATCCCGCGCTCAGCGGCCCGCAACACCAAATCGGTGGCAACCCGCCGGCCGGAACTGCCCGCGCCTGTCGATACCCCGGCGAGGCAATCGCCAGACTGTTCCGCCTTTTGCGGATCGGCGCGCTGCCTCGATGCGCTTCCCGGACAGACCTCGCCGTGTGACCGGGATGTCCGGTCCCGCACGGCGGCTGCATCCTGTGACACATACCAAGTCGGGGTAACGCCATGTCCGCATGCGAATCAGCTGTTCGACCGGAGGCTACAGACATGCCTATACCCGAATCGCGGCGCATGCGTACGCTTTTTGTCCGATCCGTTTGGCTGCCCGCGATCGTGTCCGCAGTACTGCTGCTGATCGCACTTGGCCTTCTTCTGAGCATGTCCTGGCGCAGTCTCGAGCGTCTCGAGCCGGTGCAACAGCACCGGGCACTCGTCAGCCGGATCGAAAACGCCGGGCTTAACCTTGAACAGGTCCTCGTAAAAAGCATCGGCAACAAACAGCCGGTTAGCGAACAGACCCTCAGGCAGTTGCGCAGCCAGTTCGCGGCGGTCGGCACCCTGGACAACTATCTGGCGCCCAAGACACCGGCACGCATGAGGCGGATCGAGACTCTGCTGTCGGACCGCCGGGGCTCGCCGCGGGCCAAGGCGATCGAGGCGCTCGGTCTCATGCGCAATGTCCTGCTCGACGAGGTCCATGCCCACAACCGGCTCGTCGCGCGGGTGTACCGGAATACAGAAATGGAATTCCACGTGGTTCTCATGGTCATCATCGCGTTTCCCCTGCTTGCCATCCTCACGCTGTTCTTCCTGCGCCATCGCATCCTGCTTCCGCTCAACAACCTGCGTTCGCTGATGACGATGCTGTCCCAGCAGAACTACAGCGCCGCGCCCGTCAGCAATGTCGATCCCATGCTCCGACCGCTGTTTGAGAACTACAACGAGCTCGTCGGCCGCCTTGCCCGCCTCGAGGAGGCACGCAATGCGCGTCAGGAGTCTCTGGAAAAGGACGTGCGGGCTGCAACCCAGGCGCTGCTGGAACAGCAGCGCAATCTCGCCAGTGCCGAGCGCCTCGCCGCCGTCGGCGAGATCGCCGCCGGTCTGGCGCACGAGCTGCGCAATCCGCTTGCTGCCATCCAGATGACGCTTACCAATCTGCGCAAGGAGATGGCCAACACCGACCAGGTCGCGCGCATCGATCTGGTCATTGCCGAACTCAAGCGTCTTGCGCGCCTGTTGAACGATGTGCTGAGCGACGCGCATCAGGCGCCGGAGCCGATGAAGGTCGTGTCGCTAGCCAGGGTCGTCGATGAACTGCTGGCCCTGGCACGCTACCAGCTGCCCGAGCATGTGCGCACGGAGTGCAATATCGTGCCGAGCCTTTCCTGCCGCCTTCCGGAGGACCGGCTGCGGCAGGCATTGCTGAATCTGATTCTGAATGCGGCTCAGGCGCTCGACAGCAAACCCGGAACGGTTGCGATCGATGCCCGGCAGGAGGATCACCGTCTTCGTCTCGAGATCCGGGATGACGGTCCGGGCTTCCCGCGCGACCTGCTGGACACCGGTATAAGGCCCTTCGTCACCGGCCGCGAGCATGGAACCGGCCTGGGGCTGGCAACAGTCAGAAGGTTCGTCACCGATATCGGCGGCGAGCTGCACATTTGCAATCAGGCACCTCACGGCGCCTGCGTCATCATGGATCTACCCTGCGGAGAGCTTCACAATGGCTGACACTTTACTGGTAATCGAAGACGAAATCCTTCTTGGAGCCGAACTCGCACGCCATTACCGGCGAGAAGGCTGGGAGGTTGTGGTTGCGACCACCCTCGCGCATGCCGAGCGCGCGATTGTGGACCAGCGTATCGACCCTCTGGTCGTGCTGTCTGACATGAGCCTGCCGGATGGCAATGCGCTGGATCTTCTCGAGAAGATCCACAGCCAGCGTGGGGGCGCGGAGTGGATTCTCCTCACTGCTTACGGAAGCGTACCGGATTCCGTGCGCGCCCTGCGTCTGGGTGCGTTCGATTTTGTCGAGAAACCCTGTGACCAGGATCGGCTCGACATGATCGTGGCGGGCGCCGCGCGCAGCGGTCGTGCCCAGCGCCGTCTGCAGGACGAGGCTGCAGCGCAGTCACGCAAATATCCGGTTTCGTCGTTTCTCGGGCACAGCAATTCCGCCAGCGAAGTGCGCAACATGCTCACCAAGCTCAGCCATGTTCCGTTCAGCACACTGGTCGTCAGCGGCGAGACCGGAACCGGAAAAGGTCTGGCGGCGCGCATTCTCCACCACAGCGGTGCACGCCGCGAGGGCCCCCTCGTCGAGCTCAATTGCGCCGCTCTGCCGCGCGAACTTCTCGAGTCGGAACTGTTCGGACACGAGGCGGGCGCCTTCACCGGTGCGCGCGGGCGGCACCGGGGCCTGCTCGAGCAGGCGCACGGAGGCACGCTTTTCCTGGATGAAATCGGCGAGATGGACCTGGATCTGCAGGCGAAGCTGCTCAAGGCAATCGAGGACCGGGCCATAAGACGCCTCGGCGGCGACCGGGAAATCAAAGTCGAGGTGCAGATCGTGGCCGCCAGCAACCGCGATCTCGAATCGCTGGTGAGCGCCGGCCGGTTCCGGCAGGATCTGTTTCATCGCCTCAGCGTATTCCACCTTCACCTTCCCGCCCTGCGCGAGCGTCGCGAGGATGTGAATGATCTGGTACCGGCATTTCTCGCCGAGTTCAATACCAAGGCTGGAAAATCAGTGAAGTTTGTCCCGCCGGCGGTCCTGAGCAAGCTGCACGCCCACGACTGGCCGGGCAACGTACGCGAACTGCGCAACGTCGTCGAGCGCTGCGTGCTGTTCGCCGAAAGCGAAGTCTTCCCGGAACAATGGCTGCAGCTTCGCAGTGCCGCCGCTCCGGTTGCCGCTGCAGCGGCAAGCCCGACGGCAAACCACAATGATCACCTTCTGCTGCCTATGGACGGCAGCATGGCGCTCGAGGACATGGATCGCCATATCATCCAGCGTGCCCTGGAACGTACCAACTTCAACGTCACTGCCGCCGCGCGGTCACTCGGGGCGACGCGCGAGACCCTGCGCTACCGCATCCAGAAGTACAACCTCGCGCGGCCCGGCAACTGACATCACGGCGGCCGACCGCGGCCGCCGGCCTGCCCACAGGCTCGGCGCCACGGCCGACTCTTGCCGCGCGGCGTGGAACAGCCGTGCGACCGGCTTCGGAACAGACGCCGGTGCCCGGGGAAGCGTGCAGTCCTCACCCTCTGCCGATCGCGCATCGACGCATAAACAGGAACCGCCTTCGGCACAGTAGCCGGATGCGGCTGCCGTAACGCGATCGAGCCGGCACGGCGGGCCCGGCGTGCAAGCCTCACCGGCAATTCATGGATTCCGCCCGGGTCGTGACCGGCAGGCGCATCGGCGTGGATGGCTCCGATCCCGGGAAGCAGTAGTATATAGAGTCGCGCCGTTACCCGGCCTGCACACAGCCGGTCGGCGCGAGTGCGGCGCGGAGCGCAACCCTTCGCGTCGGCAATCGCCGGCCGGGCAGCGGGGCTCGCTCCGGCACGGCTGGTGGAAACCGGCCATCATCGGAATGGCAGGCGACCTCCGCCGAGCCCGCCGCGGTAAAAGCCGGCATTCCGGCGGCCATGCAGCACGGTTGTGCCCTGCCAGGTATCGCCGCGATAAGACACGGCGGTACACTCTTGCTGCAACCGCAGGAGCGCGGGACCCGGGATCTCCGATAGCAACGACAGCGCTGGGAGATGGAGGCAACATGGATAACCGGTGCAAATACCTGATCGTCGGCGGCGGGATGACCGCGGATGCCGCGGCACGCGCCATACGGGAACTCGACAAGGACGGAAAGCTCATCATGCTGAGCAGTGAACCCCATCCGCCTTACGACCGCCCGCCACTGAGCAAGAAGCTGTGGGCTGGCAAGCCGCTGGATTCCATCTGGCGCAATACCGCCGAGCTTGGCATCGAACTGCGTCTTAATACGCGGGCGGTAGTGAGCGACGGAAAACGCCTAAGCGACGGCCATGGAAATGTGTATACATGCGACAGACTGCTGCTTGCGACCGGCGGCACACCGCGGCACCTGCCGTTCGCCGACCCTGACGTGATCTACTTCCGGACGATGGAGGACTACCTGCGCGTAAGGGCACTCGCTGCCGACCACGCGAGCTTCATCGTCATCGGCGGCGGTTTCATCGGATCGGAGATCGCTGCGGCGCTGGCGATGTACGGCTCCAAGGTCACCATGATCTTTCCCGAGCGCGGGCTGGGAGCGCGCATCTTTCCCGCCGGCCTGTCCGGATTTCTCAATTCCCAGTACCGCGACCGAGGCGTGGACCTGCTGCCGGAGGAGAACGTCAGTGCGGTCGTCAGGACCGGCGCGAAGACCGCGGTCACGACCCGCAGCGGCAAGACCCTGAACGCCGACGCCGTCATCGCCGGGATCGGAATCGAACCCGAGGTCAGCCTGGCAAAGGCTCTGGGACTCGTGGTTGACAACGGCATCATCGTCGATAAGTACCTGCGCACGACCCGTGAGGACATCTACGCCGCCGGCGATGTCGCCAACTTCTACAGCTCTGCGCTCGGACATCGCCGGCGTGTCGAGCACGAAGACAACGCCAACTCCATGGGCACCGTTGCCGGGCGCAACATGGCCGGGGAATCGGAAGTCTACGACCACCTGCCCTATTTCTATTCCGACCTGTTTGACTTTGGCTATGAGGCAGTCGGAGAATTTGCATCGGATTACGATATCATTGAGGACTGGACTGAGCCATTCCGGAAAGGCGTGGTCTATTACCTAAGATCGGGCAGGGTGCGCGGCGTGCTGCTGTGGAACACCTGGGGCCAGATTGACGCAGCGCGTGGGCTGATTTCGGCACCCGGCCAGGTCGACGCCGAATCCCTCAGGGGCCGCATCTCCGGCTGATATTGAGCGTCAGCAGACGGCCGTCTGCCGCCCGTATGCTCCCGCTGCGGAACGGAGGCACGTTGGCAGAGCAACTATGGGTCTATCGCGGCCGGGACGCCGGCAGCAGTCGGTGCATCACCGGATGCAGCGTGCACCCGGTGACGGCCGCAGAAGCGCCTCGCCGCTGCCCCGGCCGGGTTCCGGCGGGCAGGCTCGTGGCCCGGGATGACCTGTCTTGAACCGGGCTGCGCTTGACCCGCCGGCAACCGCGTTTACCATCGGACATTCCGCACGGCCGCTCGCGGAGTTTCTCATGCTGCTGCGCGCCAACGGGGTCAGCTGTGTGGTGGACGTGCGCTCATTCCCGTACTCGCGCCATAATCCGCAATTCAACGGTGAGCGGCTGGCCGACGTGCTGGGCGACGGCGGCATCCGCTATATGCATCTGACCGGCCTCGGCGGCCGCCGGCGGCCCCTGCCCGGATCACCCAATGGCGGCTGGCGAAACGCGTCGTTCCGGGGATACGCGGACTACATGCTGACGCCGGAATTTGACGCGGCGCTGCGAACGGTGACCGAACTGGCCACCGGCGAGCGGACCGCATTGATGTGCGCGGAAGCGGTTCCATGGCGTTGCCATCGATCGCTTATCGCCGATGCCCTGGTTGTCGGCGGTCTGGCGGTCGCCCACATTCTCGGCCCCGGCCAGCTGCGGCTGCATGTGCTGACCCCGTTCGCCCGTGTCAGCGCCGGACGCCTGAGCTATCCCCCCGAAGATGATCCGCAATCGCCGGCTGCCGATGCAGTGACCGGGGGCGCGCAACGGAATGGCGGAGGAGATCCATGATCGAGATCAGGCGTGTCTACGATGATCCATCCGGGCGCAGGAAGGAGGTTCGCTTCCTGATCGAACGTCTGTGGCCGCGCGGCATAAAGAAAGAATCCCTGGACCTGAGCGGCGGCTGGCTCAAAGAGGCTGCCCCGAGCACGGCCCTGCGTCGCTGGTTTGGCCATGATCCGGGCAGGTGGACGGAATTTCGAAGGCGCTATCGCGCAGAGCTGGATGCACACCCGCCCGCATGGCAGCCAATCCTCGAAGCAGCACGCACGCATCACGTCACGCTCTGCTACAGCGCGCGCGACATTCACCACAACAGCGCGCTGGTGCTTAAGGAATACCTGGAAGCGAAACTCGCACACGCAGCCCGGTCGGCCGGGAAGGTGGATCCTAACCACCAGATACGGGCTAAATAACCCGGCCGTACGCGCATCGCCGGCACGGACCGTTGATTTATCAGAAAATTCTTATGGCATGAAGCTTGCTTTAGTCGCGCTCTGACGGACATACTGAAAAAGCCGCGGGCCATCACGGGCAGCGCTGCGGACTGTCCTGCGAAACGGAGCAATGCCATGAACGCCGGGGTTTCAAGCCCGACCGACTTTCGGCAGCACGGATTTCCGGTCGCCGACACCGCGGTCGTCGGCAACATCATCGGCGCCCTGGCAATCGATCGATGGGCCGAATCGGCGAATCGCTGCGCTGCTACGCAGTCGGCGGGATTTTCAATTGGTCTGGATATGGACAAGGCCGGGTCGTGACGGCTGCTTGTCGTAACGTGGCCGTCACAGCCCGTTTGTGTTCTGCCCCGTGCGGTGGCACCGGCGTCCGCCCCGCCCGCGTGGGCTTTGCACACCCGGGGGCGGGTTCTTCCCGGAATGCGCAACCGCGCGCATCTGCCGCAATGGCACTGCCTTGCGCGTCCGGATTGCCGGTTGCGGCGGGAACCTGCAGGCAGCCGGGCGCGATTCCGTCAACCGGATCCGCGGAACAGGGGCGGCTTCCTTCGGGAACCGGACTTTGTCCGGACAGGAACCCTGCAGCGAAGAGTATCGGAATCATAGAAAACGAAAGCGTGAGGAGTGGTAATGACAAGCAATCTGTGGCTGAGGCAAATCGGTGTCGTAGCGGGTGCGGTCCTTCTTCTGACCGGAGCTGCACATGCAGCCAAGAAACCTCCATCGATCGTTGCGACATGCGCCGCCTGTCACGGCGTCAACGGTGTTTCCGTGGCCTCCACTTTTCCCGACCTGGCTGGCCAATGGTCCCCCTACCTTACTGCGCAGATCCGGGCTTTCAAAGATCATACGCGTGCCGACCCACTTGCCAAATCCATCATGTGGGGAATGGCGGCCACGATACCCGACAATGAAATTTCCGAGGTGTCACGCTACTTCGCCAGCCAGAAGGGGCCAGCGCCGGGCACAGAGCCGGCAGCGCTGGTTGCGGCGGGACGAAAAATATTCATGGGCGGAATTACAAGCACCAACACACCTGCGTGCATGGCGTGCCATGGTCCGACCGGACGGGGCCTGCCACCGCTCTTTCCCCGGCTTGCCGGCCAGCACGCCGCGTATGTGGCGACCCAGCTCGGCTATTTCAAGCAGGGGCTGCGCACTAACGGATCGAGCAGCATCATGCAGACGATCGCCGCAAAGCTGACAACCAAAGAGATCAAAGAGGTCGCGGCATTCACCCGCACGCTCTAAGGAAACAGCCATTGGCTTCCTACTCGCCATCACCGGAGCTGTTGAAGGGACGGACTGTTCTGGTCACCGGGGCCGGCGACGGTCTTGGGCGCATGGCGGCGTTGGCCTACAGCGCACATGGTGCCGAAGTGATCCTGGTCGGACGCACCGTTGCCAAGCTTGAGGCGGTATACGACGAAATCCTCAAACAGGGCGGCCGTGAGCCGGCAATTTATCCCATGGATCTTGCGGGCGCCTCTGCAAAGGATTATCGCGATCTGGCGGAAAATATCGGCCGGCAGATCGGACATCTGGAAGGCATTCTGCACAACGCCGCCGAACTTGAATTGCTGACCCCGCTTGAATTTCATCCGTTCGCCGCATGGGAAACTGCGTTACGGGTCAATCTGACGGCGCCATTTCTGATGACACAGGCCTGCCTTGGACTCCTTAAGCAGGCCGCCGATAGCGCGGTGGTTTTTACCAGCGACGAGTGCGCGCAGCGCCCGAAGGGATATTGGGGCGGTTATGCGGTGAGCAAGGCCGGCGTCGAAAACCTCGGCTTTATGCTGGCCCAGGAATTAAGCAACACCGCGATCCGGGTGCATGTTCTGGATCCCGGTTCTTGCCGCACCGCAATGCGGTTGCGGACGCATCCCGGGGCGCCACTTGCCGGATATCCGTGTCCGGAGACATTGATACCCATGTATCTCTATCTCATGGGTCCGGACGGCCGCCCGCAGAATGGTGTGTGGAAGGCACAGGAATGGATCCGCCGGAGTTCCGACGCGCGCTGCAGGACCGTCTGAATGGTCCGGGGCAAATGGCGACCGGGCGGGATACATCGGGGTGTGAGGAAAGCAGAGACTCGGGCCGGAATGGGCGTTCGAGACAATCGTTGAGGTTGAGGTGAAGGCATGGCAAAGACAGTTGGGGATATGACCAGCAAACCCGACCTGGGCCGGCGCCGGTTCCTGACGGCCGCGACATCCGTGGTAGGGGTGGCGGTCATCGGGGCAGCGGTGGTGCCCATGGTCGAGTCCCTGGAACCGACGGCTGCAGAAACCGCGTCGGCATCGACAACGGTAAACCTCGCCCCGATAGAGCCGGGCATGCAGTTGACTGTTCCATGGCAGAAAAAGCCGGTGATCATTGTCAACCGAACGCCTGAATTGCTGGCGACCCTCGCAGAAGTGGCGACACAGGGCCGGCTCAAAGATCCGGATTGCGCCGTGCCCCAGCAGCCGCCTTACTGCAAGAACGTGTACCGGTCGCGGAAACCGCAATGGCTGGTCATGGTCCGGATCTGCACACACCTGTGCTGCATACCCCATTATCGCCCCGAGAAGGCGAGCGTTACTCCATGGTGGCTAGGGGGATTCCATTGCCCCTGCCATGGGTCGATGTATGACGTCTCGGGCCGTGTCCTCAAGGGTTCGCCGGCACCCCACAACATGGCGATACCGGAATATGACTTCGACAAGGACGGCACATCCATAACGATCACTGATATGTACCCCAAAGCGCATGTCTGCTGAGAGAAGATTGCGCACAATGGACGGGAGAGTGGCATGAGCACGTTTGGTGACTGGATCAATAAGCGGTTCCCGGCACGGGAACTGATGCGGGAACATATGACTGAATACTATGCTCCCAAGAACTTCAACATCCTGTACTACGCCGGTTCATTGCTTCTGCTCATGATTTTTCTGCAGCTGCTATCCGGATTCCTGCTGATGTCGCACTACGTGGCAACGAGCCAGGATGCCTTCAACTCGGTACAAGGCATCATGTACGACACAAAGTGGGGCTGGCTCATCCGGTACATGCATGTGGACGGCGTTTCACTTATCTTCATCCTGCTTTATGCGCACATCCTGCGCGGCCTTCTCTATGGCTCGTACCGGGAACCGCGTGAACTGCTGTGGATTATCGGATACGTGATCTACATCATGATGATGGGCGAGGCATTCTTCGGCTATGTCCTCCCTTTTGGCAATCTTTCCTACTGGGCAGGACAGGTGATCACGTCGATCGTGCATGCAATTCCGTTCATCGGACCGCAGCTTGCGACGCTCGCACGTGGCGGGCCTGGCATCGGTACCGCGACTCTGCAGCGGTTCCTGGCGCTACACGTGGTGTTGTGGTTCCTCATTATTGCTGCCCTCATTGTCATGCACGTCATGGCGCTCCACCAGGTGGGCTCAAACAACCCCGATGGCATCGATATCAAGAAACACAAAGGCCCCAACGGCGTTCCGCTCGATGGCATTCCATTCCATCCGTATTACACCGTAAAGGATCTTTTCGGCGTCGGGGTATGGTTGACCATCTTTGCCGCCATCATCCTCTACGCCCCGACCATGCATGGCATATTTCTGGAGAAAAACACGTTTTTCCGCGCCAACCCGATGGTCAGCCTGCCGGACGTCACCCCACCCTGGTATCTCGCGCCCTATTACGCGATGTTGCGTGCGATCCCAAATAAATACCTCGGTATCGGGGTCATGGGTCTCGCGATCATATTGCCATTTTTCCTGCCCTGGCTGGACCGAAATCCCGTTCGTTCGAGCCGATACCGGCCGTGGTACCGCGCGATGATCATCATCATGGGTATTACCTTCCTGGTTCTTGCATGGGTCGGAGAGCAGCCACCCCTGCCTAAATACTTTCTGATCGAGCGACTGGGTGCGGCCATTTATATAGGCTTCTATCTTCTCTTGCCGATCATAAGTTCGATTGAACCAACCAGGGCTGTGCCGGAAAGAGTGACAAAATAATGCGAAAAGTATGGATAGGCCTTTTGGCGGCGATATTGTTCGCGGGTAACGTCGGCCTGGCGCATGCGCAAACGCTCGCTGCGCCAAAATACGTTTTCAATAAGGCCACTGTGATGAAAGGCGCCCTTTTATTCGCGGATCATTGCAGTGCCTGTCATTCAATTCACTCATTGCGATATGAGCGGCTTGAGACCGATCTCGGCATGCCAAAGGCGCAGATCATAAAGTCCATTATGCTGTCCTCCAGTGCCAACTTTCTGAAGGGCATGCGCCCGACCATGACCCGGACGGACGCCAAGACATGGTTCGGCATCGCGCCACCCGACCTCAGCCATATCGTGCGCGCCCAGGGCCAGCGCTGGATCTACACCTATCTGACGTCCTTTTACCAGGATCCCAAACGACCGTCCGGATGGAATAACAGACTGGTACCGGAGGTTGCCATGCCGAACGTGCTGGCGCCATGGGGCGGCATCTACAGCAAGGATGGCAAGGTACTCCACAAAGGGCGGCTGAGCCCGGGTGCCTATCGCAGAGAGGTCGCAGATATCGTTGCCTTTCTGCGGTATGCGAGTGACCCCTCCTACTTCAAACGCCATGAACTGGCCCCCTATGTCCTGGGCGTGCTGATTCTCCTGTCTCTGCTCGCCTACCTGCTGAAAAGGAACTACTGGCGCGATGTGCATGACTAATGGCGAATTGCACAGGGCTCGTCTGAGCGGAAGCGCGAAGGCTGGAGGGACGTTCCAGTGTGCAGCACACGGACCGTACGGGTGATAGGAACCCGTAGTCGGATTGCGGCTTCTAGAACCATGGACCGGGACGCAATCGGGGTTTATTCTAATGACTCCTCGCTGGAGGACCGGGAGACCGCATCGCGATGCGGTGAGACGGAGACACATTCCCCCGGCAGCCGCGCGTGGTCTCCCTAGGCGGCCGGGTCCGCGCCGCGCGGCAGTTCAATGCATTCGCAACACTTAACGGAGGTAATGGAAATGACAGATGGCTTCAACAAAAAGGTTTCCCGCCGTTCACTGCTGAAAAGCGCTGCGGTGCTTGCAGGCGTAGCGGCCGTGCCCGGGCTGATGGCAACGAAGCAGGCTCTGGCCAGCAAGGCCCCGAAGGCCGCCATGCAGTATCGCGACCATCCAAACGGCAACAAGGACTGCAGCATCTGCATGCAGTTCATTCCGGGCAAGTCCCCAAAGGCCAACGGCACCTGCAAGGTCGTAGCCGGTTCGATCAGCCCGCACGGCTACTGCATTGCCTGGGCACCCAAGGCCTGATCTTTGCCTTGCCCGCACTCCGGGCAGGTCCGGAAGAGGGGAACAGGAACAGGGGCGAGTCCGGCGCGGCCTCGCCCCTTCTTTTTTGTTTCCCCAGAGGACACCTATCCATGGAAACACGGGACAGATAATTCGTCATGCCACCTTCCTGTCCTTTCTGCAACCTGTCCGCTGACCGAATCATCCTGTCCGACCAATTCGCGTTCACCATCCAGGATGGATTTCCCGTTTCACCCGGTCACACGCTGATCATTCCTCGACGTCACATCGGTTCGTTCTTCGAACTGCAATCCGAAGAACGGCGGTCGTTACTGTCCCTTCTGGATGAGGCTAAACGTTTCCTGGACAAGGAATTCAGCCCGGACGCATACAACATAGGGATCAATGATGGCGCCGCAGCCGGACAAACCCTGTCGCATCTGCACATCCACCTGATACCGCGATACCACGGTGACTGCAAGGATCCGCGTGGCGGAGTGAGGTGGATTTTCCCTGACAAGGCAAACTACTGGTCGAAATGAACTCCGGCAGGAAGTGCGACAAGACCGAAGCATGTCTTTGGGGTCCGGTGGCGAACCAGCGGCACCTCAGCCATCGTCCCGGTAGACACGCGACCCGGTGCGGTCACTGCCGCTAGCGCTGATAGGTTCCAACCAACTCCTGCTGGGCCAGCACATGCCCATGCATCGCCTTCTCCAGTGCAGCCTTCGTCGGCTTCGCCAGATCCGGCAGGACCGTATCGAGGGCGTACAGCTTCTCGAAGTAGCGATGCCTCCCGATCGGCGGGCAGGGGCCGCCATAGCCGGTACGGTGCCAGTCGTTCACTCCCTCGCGCGTTCCAGCAGGCAGATCGGCCGCTCCGGCGCCTTCGGGCAGGCCGCTCGTGTCGGGCGGGATGTTGTAAAGCACCCAATGCACCCACGTCATCTTCGGATGCGCCGGGTCGGGGGCATCGGGGTCGTCCATGACAAGCGCAAGGCTCTTCGTCCCCGGTGGAATTCCACTCCAATTCAATGGCGGCGAAACGTCCTCCCCGTCACAGGTATACCTGGCAGGAATCTCGCCATGCGCCTTGAACGCCGGCGAAGTGATCGTGAATTTCATGATGTGGCCCCCTCGAGGCATGGCCGGCTTTTCCATGTTTCGCCCCCATGCCGCCCCGCCGAGCAGGATCGCTATCGCGAAAGAGGTCGCGACGCGGGACAGAAATCGGTTGATGGCATGCATAGCAGTCGGTCCGGACAGCCCGGTTCAAATCATACCCCCACGTGCAGATGCCGCGTCAACCTCGCGGCACTGTCCCGATCAGTGGCTCGGCGTTCCGGGACCGGCCGCCGGAGCAGAGGGCGCGGCACCGCTGCCTGGCGGTTCGCTGTCGTCCGGCGATTCGTCGCCGGGGAACTTCGGTTGCGGCGGGTTTCCGTTGTAAATCAGATTGAGGCGCTGCTGAAAATATGCCTCACGCACGAACGAATACATATTGGGCCCCGCCGCCTGCTCCAGCACACTGCTGGTACCCAGCAGGTTGGCCCGCGTGTTCACAGCGTCCAGCACCCGCAGGCTCCAGCGCGCCGTGCCGCTGTTCAGGTAGTTGACCGGATAGGTGTAATAGTCGGCGATCAGCCCGAAGCTGTCCCGCAGATCGCTCGGTCCGAGGATAGGCCACACGATGTAGGGGCCCGGCGGCGCTCCCCACACGCCAAGCGTCATGCCGAAGTCGGCCTCGTGCGGCCGCAGGCCGAGCCGCCTGGCCGGGTCGAACAGACCGACCACCCCGACCGTCGTATTGACGACGAAACGCCCCGTGTCCGACGCCGTCCGCTCGAGCTTTCCCTGCAGCAGGTCGTTCACGATCACCGTGGGCTCGAGCAGGTTATTGAAAAAGCGCGTGACGCTGTTTCGCACCGGCTGCGGCAGGACATAGCTGTATCCTTGCGCGGCCGGCTTGAGCACGAACCTGTCGAACTGATCGTTGAACTTGAAAATTGCACGGTTATAGGACTCCAAAGGATCGTATGCCGATCCATCTGCGGAATCCGACGACTGGCCGTGGCCAACGGTTGCACATCCCCCGAGGATCAACGGCAAGGCAAGCGCCATGCACGGCAGCAGCCTGCGCCACGCACGGGAACGGTCGGGCCCGCAAGCTGCGCGCGGGCAGCGCCTGGGGCCCGGCTGCGCGGGAATTTTATCTTTCGTCATCGGCCTCTTCTCGGAGGTTTTCTCTGGCATATCCTTTCGAGCCCGCAGCGCAGTCTGCATGAGGTACGACGCGCGGGGTCACGCCTCATTCCGCAGACCGGTCCGAAAGCGCCGAGCTGGACTCTACCAGACAGGCCGCGCCAATGCAGCAGGGCGGGATTCGCCCGACACGCCTTCCGGCTCACGGCTGCGGGGTCAAAACCGTGCTGCCGGCAGCACATCCAATGTGGCAATATGAGATCATGACAGCTGTCTCTATTCGTGGTCTGGTGCTGGCGGGCGGGCGCTCGCGCCGCTTCGGCAGTGTGGACAAGGCCTTTATCGAGCTTCGCGGCAAACCCTTGTGGCAGCGCGCGCTGTCACAGCTTGCACCGCAGGTGGATGCCATCGCGGTCAGCAGCAACGATCAGACCGGACGCTTCACATCGTGCCTGCAGGATTTTTCCGGATCCGTCCGCTATCGGACGGGCGGCACGGAACCGGCGACCGTTGCCGTATTCCCTGACCTCATCGCCGGATCGCTCGGACCGCTCGCGGGTATCCATGCCGGACTCAGCGCGTGGCCGGAGTGCTATGTTGCAACCGTCGCGGTGGATCTGCCGTTCCTTCCGCCAAACCTGGTCGAGCGCCTCGGCGCCGGTCTGGACCGCGGGCGTTGCGCCTACCCAAGCGATGGGATGCGGCACGCGCTGGCTTTGCTCTGGGCACCCGGAAGCGCCGCCGACCTTGCGGCATTCCTCGAGCGCGGGGGCCGAAGCGTGCGCGACTGGCTGGCCGAACACGGCGATCAGGTGCGGTTTACTGGGCCCGGCGATGCCGATCTGTTTTTCAATATCAACACGCCCGCCGACCTGGTGGTCGCCGAACGCCGTCTGCAGGACCGTGAGCGCTGCTGAGCCGATCGGTCACGCGCCAGACCCTTCACCGCGCGCCTGGCAGGCAGTCAGACAAGCGCCCTGCCAGCCTTGCGCACGTCCTCCAGCCAGGCCTCGCGCCGTTCCTTGCTTGCGGACCGCATCGGCCCGATCTCGGTGATTCGCACCGGACTGACGCCACAGAATTTGAGGATCGCTCTTTTCATTGTCTTGTGGGCCGGCTCGCCGAACACCCAGCGGTACAGGAACGGCGCGGTGTTCATCGTGACGATGAGGCGCGCGCTTCGGCCTTTAAGCAGCTTGTCCCAGAACCGCGAGTTGGCGGGGAAATCCACCGCGAAGCCGGGCACAAAGGTACGTTCTATGAACCCCTTGAGCAGCGCGGGTATGGTGCCCCACATGATCGGATAGACAAAAACGAGATGCTCTGCCCACCGGATCGCATCGCGCGCCTGGACGATATCGGCTTCGACCGGTCCGGCAACGGCGCGCACCGGGTCGAACTTCATCTCGGCCAGCACGAGCTGCCGAACCTCGGCCCGGGATTCCCCGGCGCCCTGTGCGTAGGCATCGGCAAGGGCACTGCAGTAACTCGCCGGGGCCGGATGACCAAGTATCACGAGTATCTTCCGCGTCATCGAACACCTCAGGGCAAATCGCCGGGTCGACCCCGGCGCGCAATTGTACACACTTCAGGCGGTGGAACGACATGATCGCCTGCGCTGCACGGGAGGCGAATCCGGGGCGAATGTGCGGACACCGGCATCAGGCGGCGGTGCCGCCCGGAATATCCGCCCTGCCGGACCACGGCGCGCGATCGTTCGATCGCCGGACACCCATCGATCCGGCCCGGTACCATTGCGGCGGACATTCCTTTCCGATTTCCGGCAGGCGCGCAAAAGCACGATGCATACCGGCTGCCCACCCGCGAACACGCCGCAGGCGTCCCGCTCCGCTTCATACCGGGCAGCCGACTCCCCGGTGGGTTTCCGAAGTCTGGACCCCTGGCGCCGGAACACGGCGGGTGTGCGGACGGGAAATTCAATCTCTGGAGGCAAACCGAAATTTCACCGTACCCCTGCGCGGCCGATTACGGCGTGCTGGCGTTCAGGTCGTATCCGGTACGCGGCAGCAACGCAGATCGCGGTTCATGCGCACCGCCGTTTCGATCCCGTTGTAGTAACGCGGCAGGCACACCAGTTCGCGATAACCCAGCTTCCGATAAAAACTGCGGGCGGCCAGGTTTGCGGCACGCACCTCCAGGCTCACGACAAACGTGCCCGCAACGCGCGCCGATGCCTCCAGCCATTCCACCAGACGGCGCCCGATTCCGCAGCGCCTGTGTTCCGGCGCGACGACCAGAAGACTGAGGTGTGCACTGGATTCGGCGAAGTGCATGATCGCGGCGCCGGCAATGCCTGCCGCGAGTCGTGCCGTCACGACAACGCTTTCAGGATCACGTATACGACCGGTCACGCGCGCTTCGTTCCAGGACCATCCCGGCAGACCCCTTTCCACGAACTGCCGCGACATCACCGCGATGCGGCGTGCGTCGGCCGGTTTTGCAAGCACCATGTCCATGACAAAGACATCTTAACCGATCACCCATGCGGCGCAACACCAGATCGGCGGAGGTCCGCAAACCGGTTCCTGTCACCCAGCCGCTGGGCAACCTGCATCTTCCGGAAGCAGCGCACTGCGATACAGAGCAGGAACCCGGCACTGCTGCGACCCGGGCCCGGAGGGGCGATTCTGCCGACCGGCCGGCACGCGTGGGTGGCGAACTCGAACACCGCCCCGCTTCAGCGCTTCCTGCCGCGCAGCCCCGTGCGGCGAGGGGCAGCCGCGGTGGGCCGTTGCGGCTTGGCGAACTTTTTGCCGGCGCCTTTGCCTGCACTATGTACGGCACGGCGCCCGGACCGCTGCTCCGGGGCCGCGGGAACATAGCCGACGCTGTGCAGCAAAGCGCCCATTGCCGGCGGTTCCATGTCCTCCCAGCGCCCGGGACGCAGGCCGCGCGGCAACGTCACCGGTCCGTAACGCACCCGGATCAGCCGGCTTACTTTCAGCCCCACCGCTTCCCAGAGCCGGCGCACTTCGCGATTACGCCCTTCCTTGAGTGTGACGTGGTACCAATGATTGGCGCCCTCGCCGCCGGCGTCCGTGATGCTGTCAAAGCGGGCCATTCCGTCGTCGAGCACAATGCCGTCATGCAGCCGCTGCAACGTGTCCGGCTGCACCCTGCCCAGAACACGGACGGCATATTCGCGCTCGATACCGGCACTCGGATGCATGAGCCGGTTGGCGAGCTCGCCGTCGGTCGTCAACAGGATCAGTCCTTGGGTATTGATGTCCAGGCGGCCCACCGCGATCCAGCGTCCGTTTCGCAGCACCGGCAGATGATCGAATATGGTAGAGCGGCCCTGGGGGTCGGAGGCCGTGCAAATCTCGCCTTCCGGCTTGTTGTAGAGCAGGATACGGCGCTTCGCCCCGAACATCACACCCGCCGACAACAGCTGGCCGTCGATGCGAATCAGCTGGCCGGTCCGTACCCGATCGCCACGCGATGCGGTGGCGCCGTCGATCGAAACCCGTCCTTCTTCGATCCAGCGTTCCATCTCACGGCGCGAACCGATGCCGGCGCGCGCCAACACCTTTTGCAGCTTTTCTCCGTCCGGGGCAGCGGTGCGCCGCGCGGCGTTCTTTGCGCGGTTGTGCGTGACCGTGCTCACAGTTTCACCGCAGTCACTCCCGGCAGAGATTGCGGCTCCCCGGTATCAGGCCCGGCGGCCTCCGGGCCATCGGATACTGCATCCATTTCGGCCACGGGTTGCGATTTGACTTCCTGCACCTCGCTGGCCTCGGACACCAGCGGCTCGACATCCCCGGTCCCCGCAGCAGCATGCTCGCCGATATCCTCGTCGGGATCCGCCGCCGGTGCTTCGGTATCCAAGCCCTCCTCCGGCGTACCGGCTGTCAGACCGGCACCGACCTTTTCCACATCGCGCAGCTCGGCCAGCGGCGGCAGCTCATCGAGGGTCCGGAGATTGAAATGCTCCAGGAACCCACGCGTGGTGCCGTACAGGGACGGACGCCCCGGGACTTCGCGCTGCCCGACCTGCCGTATCCACTCGCGCCCGAGAAGAGTCTTGATGATTTCACTGCTGACCGCGACACCGCGGATATCCTCGATCTCACCGCGGGTCACCGGCTGGCGGTAAGCGATGATCGCGAGCGTTTCGAGCAGGGCACGGGAATAACGCACCGGACGTTCCTCGGACAGGCGCGCAATCCATTCGGCGTAGCGCTCTTTCGTCTGGAGCCGATAGCCGTGGTCGATCTGACGCAGCTCCATTGCGCGGTCCGCATAATCCGCATCGAGCTGCGTCAGGACTGCGCGGATCTCCTCGCGCGACGGCCGGGAGGATTCCGGAAACAGTGCCAGCATGCGGTCGACGCTCAACGGCTGCCCGGCAACGAGCAGCGCTGCTTCAACGATGTTCTTCAGTTCGGTGCTGGCATCAGTCATCAGGCAACCGCCTTGACATGGATGGGCGCGTAGGGTTCGTTCTGCACCAGGACCAGGAGGTTTTCCTTGAGAAGCTCCAGAAGCGCCATGAACGTGACCACAACACCCATTCTGCCCTCCTGTATGTCAAAAAGTGCCGCAAATTCCACAAACACCTCGGCGTTGACACATCCCAGTATCCGGGTCATGCGCTCCCGCACCGACAACGCCTCCAGCATAACACGGTGATGGCGGTACATTTCCGCACGCTGCAATACGCCGCGAAAGGCGTCGAGCAGCTCAAACAGCGTGACGTTCGGCTCTACGCGCTTGACCGGCCTGGTATCGCACTCCACGACCGCGAGATAGATCTCGCGCCCGACGCGCGGCCGGTTGTCGATGTCCTCGGCAGCCTGGCGATAGCGCTCGTACTCCTGCAGGCGCCGCACCAGCTGTGCGCGCGGGTCATCCTCTTCCTCTTCATCCTCCATCTGCGGCAACAGCATGCGCGACTTGATCTCCGCCAGCATCGCCGCCATCACGAGATATTCTCCGGCAAGCTCGAGACGCACACGGGTCATGAGCTCCACATACTCCACGTACTGCCGCGTGATCTCCGCGATCGGAATATCCAGAATGTCCAGGTTCTGCTTGCGTATGAGATAAAGCAGCAGGTCGAGCGGTCCCTCGAAGGTCTCGAGAATCACCTCCAGCGCGTCCGGCGGAATATACAGATCCTGCGGCATTTGCATCAGCGCCTGGCCCTGCACGATGGCAAGCGGTTCGCCCTGCACCGGTATCTCGTTCTCCTGCACCGGCTCGTCCATCAACTATACCCCAGCCCCATGCTGCGGCGCACGTCGACCATGGTGTCTTCCGCGATATCGCGCGCCTTCCGGCAGCCGTCAGAGACGATATTCTTCACCAGCGTCGGGTCTTCGGCCAGCGCTGCGGCACGTTCACGTATCGGCCGCAGCTCCGCAAGCACCGCGTCGATCACCGGCTGCTTGCACTCCAGGCAGCCGATGGAAGCGCTGCGACAGCCCTGCTGGACCCATTCCCGCACCGCATCGCCCGAGTAGACCAGATGGAACTGCCAGACCGGGCACTTGTCGGGGTCGCCGGGATCGGTACGATGCACACGCGCCGGATCCGTCGGCATGGTGCGGATCTTGCGGGCGACCTCCTCGGGCGCCTCCCGCAGGCCGATTACGTTGCCGTATGACTTCGACATCTTCTGTCCGTCCAGTCCCGGCATTTTGGACGCTGCGGTGAGCAGCGCATCGGGCTGGGACAGAATGACCCGCCCTCCGCCCTCCAGGTATCCGAACAGGCGTTCGCGGTCACCGAGCGTGATGCTCTTCTGCTTGTCGAGCAACGCACGTGCGGTCTCCAGAGCCCCTCCGTCGCCGCGCTCGAGATAGGCCGTGCGCAGCTCACGGTAAAGCTTTGCGGCCTTCTTGCCCAGCTTGCCGATGGCCGATTCGGCCATATTTTCGTAATCCGGCTCACGGCCATAGAGATAGTTGAACCGCCGCGCGATTTCGCGCGTGACTTCGACGTGCGCAACCTGGTCCTCACCCACCGGCACAAGCCCGGCGCGGTATATCAGGATATCCGCGCTCTGCAGCAGGGGGTAACCAAGGAAGCCATAGGTGGACAGATCCTTGTCCTTGAGCTTGATCTGCTGGTCCTTGTACGTCGGCACACGCTCGAGCCAGGACAGCGGTGTGATCATCGACAGCAGCACATGCAGTTCTGCATGCTGCGGGATGTGCGACTGGATGAACAATATGGCATTCGCCGGATCGACGCCTACCGCAAGCCAGTCCGTCACCATGTCCCAGACATTTTCCTCGATGACATGCGGTTCGTCGTAGTGGGTCGTCAGCGCATGCCAGTCGGCGACGAAAAACAGGCACTCGTATTCGGCCTGGAGCCTCAGCCAGTTCTTGAGCACTCCGTGGTAATGGCCCAGATGGAGACGTCCGGTCGGACGCATGCCCGAAAGCACGCGTTGCGGCTGACCCGGGAGAATACTGCTCATTTTCAGGCGAGTCCCACGACCATGGCCACCAGCCGGGCAAAGAAGTTGCCCACCGGACCGATGACGATCCACAGAACCCCCGTGAACATCAGGGCGAGCAGGATCACGAACCCATAGGGCTCGAGCCGGCTGAGACGCCAGGCCCAGGGGCCGGGCAACAATCCCACCGCCACCCGGCCACCATCGAGCGGTGGCAGCGGCAGCAGGTTGAACACCATGAGCAGCACGTTCACTGCGATGCCGCCCAATCCCATGAACTGCAGCGGCTTGCTGACCCACAGCGCGCTGGGCGGCATCAGCGAGCCGACCTTTACGACCAGTCCCCAAAACAGCGCCATCAGCAGGTTGGCTGCCGGGCCTGCGGCCGCCACGATGGCCATGTCACGCTTGGGATGACGCAGGTTCTCCCAGGTGATCGGCACCGGCTTGGCCCAGCCGAAGATGAACCCGGTGTGGAGCAACAGCAGCACTGCGGGCACCAGAATGGTCCCGATCGGATCGACATGCCTGATGGGATTCAGGGTCAGACGGCCCAGGCGCTCCGCGGTCGGATCGCCGAGACGCTTGGCCACCCAGCCATGCGCGACCTCATGAACAATGATGGCGAACAGCACCGGCAGGACAAGAATGGAAATGAGCTGGGGAGGCGTGAGCGCCTGCAGTATCCCGAGAATTTGATCCAGCATGCGTGCAGTATATCAGGCCGTCCCTCCCGCGGCCACGCGCGGCTCGTCACTCCGGCAGACGTGCCATGAACGGCCCGGTATCTCCTTTGCCACTGCGCGTAACCCTTGCCACCCCATCGTTGAGTTCCACAACCGTGGTCGGCTCCCAGCCGCAATTGCCGCCATCGACCACCAGATCGAGCTGGTGCTCGAGACGCTCGCGTATCTCCTGCGGCTCGGCCAGCGGCAGCTCCTCCCCCGGCAAGATCAGGGTTACGCTCATCAGCGGCTCGGCCAGGTCCGCCAGCAGCGCCTGAACGATGGCATGCGCCGGGATCCGCAGCCCGATGGTCCTGCGGCGCGGATTCTGCAGGCGCCGCGGAACTTCGCGCGTCGCCGGAAGAATGAATGTGTAGGGGCCGGGGGTACTGGCCCGCAGGATGCGGTAGTCCGCATTGCCCACACGTGCGTAGAGCGCGACTTCCGTCAGGTCACGGCAAACCAGGGTAAAATCATGGCGGTCATCCAGCGCGCGGATGCGGCGGATGCGTTCCATGGCTGCCTTGTCTCCGATATGGCAGCCGAGTGCATAGCTCGAATCCGTCGGATATGCGATCACACCGCCGCTGCGCACGATTTCCACCGCCTGGCGAATGAGGCGCGCCTGCGGATTCTGCGGATGGATCTGGAAGTACTGGGTCATTCTGCTGCTCCCACCGGCTGCCGTGCGCTAATGCCGCCCGCCCCGCTCCGGCATAATGCGCTTCGCGGCGGCCTGCCGCCCGTTTCTGTCCACCCCGCCCAGAGACCCGGGGCGCCAATCCGAAGCCGGCCCCGCCGAAAAGTACGCACGGTGCATTATGGGGCATCCCGCTGGGGACATACACCTGTTTGCGGGCGACGACCCTGAGGGTCGCAATCAGGCAGCACACTGTATCGCCGGGAACCGGCCACTCACCACGAGGTCCACAGCGCCCGGCAGGACTCCGGAAGCGGCGGCAGCCTGCCGAGATCGATCCACGGCGCCTCCGGTCCGTGATAGTCGGACCCGCAGGAAGCCATGAGATCGTAACGCGTCGCCAGCGCTGCAAAGCGCAGACAATCGTCGCGGCTGTGGCTGCCCGAAACCACCTCGATCGCCGCTCCGCCCGATTCCTTGAATTCCGTCAACAGCCGCTGCAGACGGGTAGCGCTCAACTTGTAGCGCGCTGGGTGCGCGATCACCGCCTGGCCGCCGGAGGCACGAATCCAGCCAAGCGCCTGCGGCAGGCTGGCCCACTGTCCGGGAACGTAACCGGGTTTGCCGCGCACCAGGTATTTCGAAAACGCATCGCGCACGTCCCGGGCATGGCCTTCCTCTGCAAGGAACTGGGCAAAGTGGGTGCGGCCGATCAGCACACCGCGCGCCCGGGCACGGGCTCCGGCACAGGCCCCGTGAATACCCTTGCGTTCCAGCCGCCGGCCGATTTCCTCGGCGCGCCAGTCACGGAATCTGAGCTGTTCGACCAGACCGGCCTGCAGGCAAGCGTCATCCGTATCGATGCCCAGGCCTACGATATGGATGGTTTGCGCACCCCAGGTCACCGAAATCTCGACGCCCGGCACCAGCACGACCCCCGCGGCATCCGCTGCGGTCCGCGCTTCCCCGATACCGGTCGTGATGTCGTGATCGGTCACGGCCAGGACATCCACCCCGTTGCAGCGCGCGCGCATCACCAGATCGGACGGCGACAGTGTGCCGTCCGAATGATACGTATGGGAATGCAAATCGTAGTGCGGCATATCTCGGGCGCGTCCTCCAGCCGATCGTGGCTACCCTGTGCGTGGCGCTCCGGCCGGAGGGGAGTGCGCGCCTCTCGTCCGGAGTTTGAATCAGAGTATCATGCATGGTCGACATAATTAACCTGGCCACAGTCTCCATGGAATTGATCGCCGCGCTGCCGGCAGCAACCGAGCGTTTCAAGGTGGCCGCGACCCAGATCCGGACCGCCTATGCGCGCCGCGCACCTGCTGCCAGCGATCAGGTTACCCCTACACAACTCATTGACGCGCTGGAGCAATTTCTGTCCGTGGCCAGCAATCTCGACCGCGAGGAAGGAGAAACCGGTCCAATCCTGATGGATGACGTGAACCAGCTTGGGGACTACGGCCTCAATCTGCTCGCCGACCTCGCAGCCTGGGCACAGCAGCTCGGCCTGAAAGACGCCTATTTCGAAATCGGAATGACGACCCTGACGATCGCGGATTGGACAATCCGCCACCACGGCCGCATCCGCTCGCCCGAACCCGTGGTGAACGCGCTGGCGGATACGGCCAACCGCACAACCGAAGCCGGAGAACTCGAGCGGATGGCGCGGTTCATGGGCGAAGTGATCCACGCCTGCGACAGCTTCATACAGCAGGATATGGAAAAGACCAACCCTGGCCGGCCATGGCGGCTGCTGCATCTGAACCGGGGTATCGTGGCAACCCGGTCACATAATCCGGCCCTCATGACGCAGGTCTTCGACGAGCTGGTACGTGCCCTGCCAGAGGAGGCTCCCGGCTTTTTCGAGCAGGGCATGCAGCAGATGGAGGCGCTCGATTACCCGGCACCCGTGCGCGCGGTCATGGAACGTTACCGGTCAGCGTGGAGCCGCCCGGTACTCCATTAGGCGGCCTCGTTGCCCCTGCTGCGGCGACGTGCGAAAATGTTTCTTTTCCGGCAGACCCGGGCGTATGAAGATATTTATTGATTTCTTTCCGCTTTTTCTGTTTTTCCTGGCTTTCAAGCTGGCCGGGATCTATGTCGCCACGGCAGTGGCGATTGCCAGCTCGTTCCTGCAGGTTGCCTGGTACCGGTACCGGCACGGGCGTTTCGAAACCATGTACCTGATCCAGCTGGCGGTCATCGGCGTATTCGGCGGGCTCACGCTGGCACTGCACAACGATACGTTCATCCGCTGGAAGCCGACCATCCTGTACTGGACCTTTGCCGCCGTGTTCCTGGGAAGCCAGATGACCGGCCGCAAAACAGCCGCGGAGCATCTGCTCGACAAGCAGATCTCCCTGCCGGCACGCATATGGAAGATCTACAACCTGAGCTGGGCGCTGTTTTTCCTGCTGATGGGCATCCTTAATCTGTACTTTGCGTTCTTTTACGGCCTGCAGCACAGCAAAGCCGTGCGCCTCGAGACCTGGGTCAATATGAAGGTCTGGGGTTCGCTCGCACTGACATTCGTGTTCGCGGCGGCACAGGCCCTGTTCCTGTCGAAGCACATGGATCAGCCACAGGCCGAAGCGCAAAAGGAAGAATGACGATGTTCTACGCGATCAACGGGCAGGACAGGCCCGACAGTCTCGGCAAACGGAAGGCTGCGCGGGCGGCCCACCTCCAGCGGCTGGAAAAGCTGCGCGACGAAGGGCGGCTGCTTCTGGCGGGACCCTACCCCGCCCTGGATGCTGAAGATCCCGGCGCAGCCGGATACAGCGGCAGCCTGGTCGTTGCCGAGTTTGCCTCGCTCGGGGACGCGCAGGCCTGGGCCGATGCCGATCCGTACGTGCACGCCGGCGTCTACGCCGAGGTCACGGTCCGGCCGTTCCGCAAGGTTCTGCCGTGACCGCAGGCACCGCGGCGATCGAGCAGCAGCTGCGCACCTCCCTTGAGGCGCAAGCCGTTGAGGTCGTCGACGAAAGCGCCCTGCATGCCGGGCATGCCGGCGCCCGCGGCGGCGGCCATTACGCGGTCACCGTGGTTTCACCGCAATTTTCCGGCAGGAGCCCGGTCGAACGTCACCGCATGATATACGCGGCGCTCGGCGATGCCATGCGGTCGCAGATTCACGCGCTCAGCATACGCGCCTTCTCGCCCGAAGAACTCTAAACAACAGATTGCACACCCAACAAGAGGCCAATCCATGAAATATTCGCGCCCATTGATCCTGCTCGCGGTCGTGAGCTTCGCCCTGTTCGCCACTGCGTGTCACAAGAAAAGCGCGGTAACCAGCGGCAAGGTGGTCGCCACTGTCAACGGTCAGCCGATCACCGAGACGGAATTCGACAGCTACCTGCAGCTGAACCGGATTCAACAGCCGGTTCCGGACAAGACCAGGAAGCTGGTTCTGGATCAGATGATCAATCTCATGCTGCTGTCGCAGGATGCGGTCAAGCACGGCCTCGACAAACAGCCGGACGTGCGCTTCCTGATCAAGCAGCAACGCGAGAACATCCTGGCGAACGCCATGGTGCACCAATACCTCACGGAAAATCCCGTTTCGGACGCAGACGTGAAGGCTCGTTACGACCAGGAGCTGGCCAAGACCAACAAGTACGAGTACCGTGCCCGCCATATACTGGTCAAGTCCAAGACCGAAGCCCAGAGGATCATCACCGAGCTGCAGCACGGGGCGAACTTCGCCACGCTCGCCAAGAAGGATTCCATCGACCTGCAGTCCGCGCGGGTGGGCGGCGAGCTGGGCTGGTTCAACCAGACCTCCATGGTCCCCGCCTTTTTTGATGCCGTGACCAAGATGAAGAAGGGTGAGATCACCCCCCAGCCGGTCAAGACCCAGTTCGGCTATCACGTGATCCAGCTCGAGGACGTGCGCCCCTTCAAATTCCCCCCGTACGACGAAATCAAGGATCGCATCCGCACACTGGTACAGCAGGAGCGGATCAAGCAGATGCTCGGCCAGCTCAAGGCCAAGGCAAAGATCGATCTGACCAGCTAGGCGGGCGGCTCACTGCACGTCAATCCACCCTCTGCGGCCGCAGAGGGTGGATCACTCCGGTGGCTCCCTCGGGTTGCAGCGGGGAGGGTGGATGTCACTCGCCCAGCAGTTTCAGAAAGGCCCGCTCGTCGAGCATCGCCACGCCCAGCATTCTCGCCCTGTCTGCCTTGGCGCCCGCATCCTGGCCGACAACCACGTAGTCGGTCTTCTTCGATACGCTGCCGGAGACCCTGGCACCGAGCGCGATGAGCCGCTCCTTTGCCTCGTCGCGCGTCAGGGCAGCGAGGGTTCCGGTCAGAACGAAGGTCTTGCCCGCGAACGGCAACGACACCCGCTCACGCGCGACCCGGGGCCAGTGCACGCCTGCCGCGAGGAGTCTTTCAATCACTTCACGGTTGTGCTTCTGGTGGAAGAAACTGTGTATCTCGCCAGCCACGTTCGGTCCGATGCCGCCGATCTCCTCCAGCGATTCCACGCTTGCGTCCATGATCGGCTTCAGGTCCCCGAAGTGCCCGGCAAGCGCCAGTGCCGTGGCCTCACCCACTTGCGGAATGCCGAGTGCGTTGAGCAGGCGCGGCAGGGTCGTCGCCTTGCTTCTGGCAATCCGGTCCACCAGATTCCGTGCCGACTTTTCGCCCATGCGCTCGAGGCCGGCAAGCGGCTGCGGCTCCAGGTGATAGAGGTCGGCTACCGTCTTGACCATGCCGAGCTCGACGAGCTGACCGGCAAGCTTTTCGCCGAGACCCTCGATATCCATGGCTCGGCGCGAAGCGAAATGCAGAAGTGCGCCCATGCGCTGCGCCGGACAGAACAGGCCGCCCATGCAGCGGTACGCGGCCTCGCCCTCCTCGCGCAAGACCTCGCTTCCGCACTGCGGACATTTCCCCGGCATGTGCCATGCCTGTGCGTGCCCGGGGCGTCGCTCGCGGATCACACCAACCACCTCCGGTATGACATCGCCTGCGCGGCGCACGATCACGGTATCGCCGATGCGGACATCCTTGCGCTCGACTTCATCCTGATTGTGCAGCGTGGCGTGTGTCACCGTCACACCGCCGATGTGCACAGGCCTGAGCACGGCGACCGGCGTGATGACCCCCGTTCGACCGACCGAGGCGAGGATGTCTTCGACAACCGTGGTCTCCTCGTGCGCCGGGAACTTGTGAGCCACTGCCCAGCGGGGCGCACGTGCGGTGAAACCGAGGCGTTCGCGCGCTGCCAGGTCATCGACCTTGTAGACCACGCCGTCAATCTCGAATGGCAGAGTTTCGCGCATGCCACCGATCTCGGCGTAGTACTTCAGGCAATCCCCGATCCCGTGTGCAATGCGGAAAAGATCGGTGACCCGGAAACCCCATTCACCAAGCTTCTTGATCACCCCGGAGTACCGGTCAGGCACCGCGCCGCCCGAGACTTCGCCCAGGCCCCATGGGAAAAAACTCAGCGGGCGACCCGCCGTGACGCGCGAATCGAGCTGGCGCAGGCTGCCGGCAGCGGCGTTACGCGGGTTCGCAAAGATCTTGCCGCCCTCTCGAAGCTGATCGGCATTGAGTTTCTCGAAATCCTTTTTCGGAATCACGATTTCGCCGCGTACTTCCAGGACTTTTGGCCAGTCGTGACCATGCAGGCGCAGCGGCACGGTGCGGATGGTTCGCACGTTCTGGGTTACGTCCTCGCCGACCGTACCGTCTCCGCGCGTGCCGGCGCGCACCAGTACCCCGGCCTCGTAGCGTAGACTGATCGAAGTTCCGTCGAACTTCGGCTCTGCGCTGTAGTCGACCGGAGCACCGGTTGCGAGGCCCTTGCGCACGCGTTCATCCCAGCCCTGCACTTCCGTGTCGTCCATGGCGTTGTCCATCGAGGTCATCGGTACCCGATGCCGCACCTCGCCGAACTCGCTTGCCGGCGCCGCGCCCACACGCTGGGTCGGCGAATCCGGAACAATGAGCTGCGGATGCTGCCTCTCGAGCTCCTGCAACTCGCGCAGCAGGCGATCATACTCGGCGTCGGAAATCACCGGCGCATCCAGCACGTAATAGCGGTAATTGTGCTCGTTGATCAGCTCGCGCAAGGCTTCGACGCGCGCTTTGTCTCTTGCCGGGTCGCTCATGCCGGAAATCTTATCATGGACGACAGCCCGAACGCGGTCGTGGCGGGCGGTTGTTGTACTGCCATCCGGCGGCGCGAAACCGCAGTCTGCGCGGACGAGCGCGGCTGCCCGCACAGTCGCCGCAATGACCTCGAACCGAGTCACGAATAGGAGTCGATCAGAAAGGGAAATGCCCGGACCGCAGAGCCCCGCAGCCGGCTCTGGCTCTGGCGGCTGAACGATCGCTGACATGCATGCTGGTTGGGCTGGTCCGGGGATTCCCATCCCACGGGGTGCCCGGAATTCGCCCGGATGTCCAGGCGGCCGGGCTGCGAGATACTGCTTTCGGTGCCGCGCACTGCCCGGATCAGCGGCTGCTGTCGGATGGCAAGACGCGCCACGGCCGGGATTCCCTGGCATCGATAACGCGCATCATTCAAGTACCTTCGGAATCACAATTGCACGGCAGCGTTCGGCGGCGATCGCCGTGGTCATCGCAGGGCAGCAGGGTGCGACGACAGCCGGCTAGAACAGACGCATGGCGGCTTCGCTTCCCGGCACGATGCCGCGTGCCTGCATGTCCGTGGCAATCCGGTCGATCTGGGTGCGAATCACCCTGAGCCCGGCCTCGGTCAACGGTTTGGAATCCTGGTCGACGAGGCGGCCGTCCAGCAAATCGCACAGGCCGCGCGCCGTCTCGATCATCTTCTCGAACACTCCGGCAGGCTGATAGGCGCAGGGAACGTTCATGAAAAGTGTCAACCCCATCGTCTTCAAAACATTGAGGGTATCCGGATCGAATTCCCCGGGATCATACAGATTGGCGAGACTGAAGAGATGCCGGCACCCGAGCGGATTGTCGTTCTTGAAATGGAAGATATTCATCGCCCCGAACTGCATGCCGAGCTGCGTGGCCGCCTGACTGATGGCGCGGCCACTGAAACCATGCGGATTGTTAGACAGCACGTTGACGCTTGCCAGCACGTCATTGGCCTCGCAGAAGCGGTCAAGTTCGTGCGCCACTTCCACCGCCTCTTCCAGGGTGACCGAAAGCTTCGTGGGCCGCTGCAGCGTGTCTGCGAGCTTCAGCGACATCTGCACGAAGGTGTTGAGTTCCGACTCGTTCACCGGACCATGGCTGTCGGCGAGCTGGATCGACACGGCCACGTCGCTGTACTGCGCATATTCGCGGTCGGACTCGAGATTGGACCACTGCTTGGTCAGGTATCCCCGGCCAAAAATCTGGTGCGGTTTTTCCAGCAGGTACTCGTTCTGCTTGTAGATTCCCAGCGCCTGATTCCGGTTCACCGGACCCGCCCCGGGAAGGTGGATCAGGAAATCGATCTTTTCATCCGGCAGCTGCTGGCGGCCGGGTCCGCCCGCAGCGGCGTTTTCGGACTGACCCAGATTCAGGCTCAGGTTCAGCGGCATCAGGGCAGCACTTTCGAAGCCTTCGAGTTCCTCGTAATGCTCGATGTCCGGAGCACGACCCGTGCCGCCCGCCAGTGGCACGTCCGGCTTGAGAAACTTTGCGTCGGCGATCGCCGGCGGCCCGGGATTGATGTCGAGGCCGGTCGCGACCGGCGGCTCGCGCCGCGCAGTGAGCACCGCCGCCTCCGCGCGCTGCGCGACGGGCGCACGGGGCGCGGCATCCCGCGGGTCCCCGTGCCCAGCCCGGCCCCTGCGCCGCCGCAGCGGGAGGCGCAATCTCCCGTAGGAACCGATCGCCACGCCCCCGATGATGAGCAAACCGATCAGGAGCAGAGCGTATTGCAGATTCATCGGTCTCAGCCCGTGAAACTCACTGTGCAACCATCTCCAGCGCCTCTTCCACGTCCACCGCAACGAGCCGGGACACGCCCGGCTCCGACATGGTGACACCCACCAGCAATTCGGCTATCTCCATGCTGATTTTGTTGTGGGTAATATAAATGAGCTGGGTCTTCTCCGACAGAGCCTTGAGCATCTCCGAGTAACGCACCACGTTGGCGTCGTCGAGTGGCGCATCGACCTCGTCGAGCAGGCAGAACGGTGCCGGATTGAGCTCGAACAGCGCGAACAGCAGAGAAACCGCAGTAAGGGCCTTTTCCCCGCCCGACAGCAGATGAATCGTGCTGTTGCGCTTGCCGGGGGGCCGCGCCATGACGCGCACGCCGCTCTCGAGCAACTCTTCGCCAACAAGCTCCAGGTATGCCTGACCGCCTCCGAACAGGCGCGGAAACAGCACCTGGAATCCGCTGTTCACCTTGTCGAAGGTTTCGCGGAAGCGCGTACGGGTCTCGCGGTCGATCTTGCGGATGGCATCCTCGAGGGTCGCGAGCGCCTGGGAAAGATCCTCATACTGCTTGTCCAGATATCCCTTGCGCTCGGACTGCTCCCGGAATTCCTCTACCGCGCCCATGTTGGGGGGGCCAAGGCGCTCGATCTTCCTCGCCAGTTCATCGAGGCGCTGCTGCCACAGATCCTCGCTGGCCTCTTCCGGAAGTTCGCGTAGCACTTCCTCGATTGCAAGTCCCGCGCCGGTCTCATCAAGCTGTTCCACGACCGTGTCACGCCGCACCGCCAGCCCCTCGCGCACCCTGCGCTCGCCTTCCAGCGACTCACGGGCCTCATTGATCCGCTGTTCCTGCTGGCTGCGGGTCTGATGCTGTTCGCGCGCCGCCGCCTCCAGGTCGACAACGAGCTGGCGCACCTGGCTCAGCCGGCCTTCGATCTCGATGCGCTTGTCGAGCGCACGCTGCAGGCGCGCACCCAACTCCTCCTCAGGCTGTTCGTCCCGCGACAGCACCTCTTCCAGGTTGCGCCGGCGATCCGCCAAGTGACTGAGCTGGCTGTCGAGACGCTCGATGCTCTGGCGGATGGTTTCGAATTCGGTCTGCATGCGCTGGAGGTCGATCTCGAGCTTGTGCAGCGAATCATTGGCTGCCGCGGCCCGCGCGCGCGCTTCGTCGGATCGGGCACGACACAGGTCACGCTGTTCAGTTAGCGTGCGCCGGTGCGCTTCCAGCGCTTCTCCGTTCCGGGTGGCCGCTTGCAGCAGTTGTTGTGCAGACTCGAGTTCAGCCTCGCCGTGCTGAAGCTGCTGTGCCAGCTCGCCCTGTTCGCCCGCGATCTGCTGGTGCCGCTCCTGAAGCTGGGCCATCCTGGCCTCCTTGTGTCCCAGCCGGGAGTGGGCGGCGGCGCGCTCACGGTTATATTCATTCAGGTCCCGGCGGCGTTGCTGCCGCTGCTGCTCAAGTTCTGCGAGCCGCCCCTGCGTATCGGCAAGAACCGATTTCGACTCCTCCAGCTCGCTGCGCAGCGTACCCAGGGCGGCCTCGAGACCTTCGATCTCGCGCTCGCGCCCGATCATCCCCGCACGCGTGCTGTCCTTGTCGGTGACTGCCATCCAGTTCCGCCCGAGCCAGACCCCGCAACGGGTCACAACGGACTCCTGGGGAAGCAGGCCGGCGCGCAAGGCCAGCGCCTCGTCCAGGGTGTCGGCGGCATATATGCCGGAGAGCAGCGCACTGACATCCGTACGTGCGCGCACCTTGTCGAGCAGCAACGGGCGCGCTGCCGTCGAACCGGAACCCGCCGACGGCGGCACCGTTTCCAGCACCGTCAGCTCCGCCCCCCTGAGTTCCGCGAGATCAGCCGCCAGCGCGTCGAGGCGCGGCACACATACTGCGGTGAGATCGGCGCCGAGCACACGCTCCACCGCCGGTTCCCAGCCCGACTCGACGTCGAGCATGCCTGCAAGCCGCGGCGCCGCGGTGAGCGAGCGGCCAGCGAGCCATTCATTCAGTGCCACGTCATGCTTGCCGAGCGCCGCCGCCTGCAGTTCGCTCAGACTGGCCAGGCGTGCCTCGGCGGTCTGGATCCGCCCGCGCACTTCCTCCAAACGCGCCGTGCAACCATCGCTGTCGGCGCGCAGCTGCCGAATGCGCGTCTCGACGTCCTCGAGTTCGCGCTCACGCGCTTCGTGGATGCGGTCGCGCTCGATCACATCGCTGCGCAGCTGCACGACGTCATCGGCACCAACCTCGCGCTCGATGGCGTCGGTTTCTTCCCGCAGGCGCGCCTGGCGTTGCCTGAGCTGGGCGATCTGCTCATTCAGGCTTACGATGCGCGCGCCCTGAATGTCACGCACCCGTTCCTGCTCGGCAGCGGTTTGGCCGAACTGCTCCCACTCACCCTGCCATTGCTGCATGGCCTGTTCCGCGGACACCAGGGCCTCGGCTGCCTCGGAGCGCTCGCGCCGGCGTTCCTCCAGCAGCGGCGCCGCAGTATCGAGTTCCTGCTGCAGCACCTCCATGCGGCTGGTGTCATCCTGCCGGTGGCGGTTCGCCTCCGCCCAGGACTGATTGAGCTGCTCCTGCTCGCGCAGGCGCTGCTGGCGCGTATCGCGTGCGTGCTGAATCGACTGCTCGATGGCATCAACCTCCGATCCGGCCGCGTAGCGCTCCGCCTGAACGCTGTTGAAATGGTCTCCGGCCTCGGTCTGCTGCACCCGCAGCTGCTCCATCGCCGTCTCGGACGCCCGCAGCTCCGCGATCAACCCCTCAAGGGCGGTTTCCTGGGAAGCAAGCGACATGTCGTGCTGGCGCAAATGCTCGTCGAGATTGCGCCAGCGCAAGCCATGCAATTGCGCACGCAGCAGCCGCTCGTCCTGCTTCAATTCCTTGTATTTCTGGGTGACTCGCGCCTGGCGCTGCAGACGCTGCAGCTGGGTGTCGAGCTCTTTGCGGATATCCTCCACACGCGCAAGGTTTTCACGGGTGTGCTTGATGCGGTTCTCGGTTTCGCGCCGCCGCTCCTTGTAACGCGAAACGCCGGCGGCCTCCTCGAAAAAGGAGCGAAGGTCCTCCGGCTTGGATTCGATGATGCGCGTAACGGCGTTCTGCTCGAGAATCGAGTAGGAATGCGGGCCGAGGCCGGTGCCGAGAAACAGATCGGTGATGTCCTTGCGGCGGCATCTGGTGCGGTTCAGGAAATAGTCCGACTGGCCGTCGCGACCCGCTTCCCGCCGGATCGAAATCTCGGCGTAGGAAGCGTACTGTCCGGGCGCCCCGCCGTCGCTGTTGTCGAAGATCAGTTCCACCGACGCCTTTCCGACCGCCTTGCGCGCCGTCGAACCGCTGAAGATGACATCGGCCATGGTGTCTCCGCGCAAATGCTTGGCGGAACTCTCGCCCATCACCCAGCGTACCGCATCGATGATATTGGACTTGCCGCACCCGTTGGGGCCGACGATGCCGATGAGACTGCCCGATACCGGGATGGAAATGGGATCCACGAAAGACTTGAATCCCGAAAGCTTGATTTTCTTGAGGCGCATTAAGTTTATGGATAGGTTACAATTTTCATCGGCTAAGGATGCACAACGCTAGCATACGGGATTCAAAATGCCTACCCAACCAAGCAAGCAGTTGGAGACGTTCGCAAACCCCAATCCGGAACGGGATTATACCATCCAGATCCGGATACCAGAGTTTACCTGTCTGTGTCCGAAGACCGGACAGCCGGACTTTGCCACCTTGTACCTCGACTACATTCCCGACCGCAAGTGCATCGAACTCAAGTCTCTCAAGCTTTACATCTGGTCGTTCCGCAACGAAGGCGCCTTTCACGAGGCAGTCACCAACTCCATTCTGGACGACCTGGTCACGGCCACGATGCCGCGCTACATGCGGCTGCGTGCCAAATTCTACGTGCGCGGCGGCATTTATACGACAGTCGTGGTCGAACATCGGAAACCCGGCTGGACACCGCCAGCCCAGCCGCCGGAACCGGAAGCCCGACCGCAGCCTGCTGAACCGCCGGCACCCGCCCGGCGCACGGATTCGCACCCGGAAACCTCAGCGGCGACGCCAATCGCTCCCGGCAAGGCCCTGGACAGCACCAACGGCCGATCCGGAAGCGGGCGCTTCCGGATGCTTCCACGCGAACGCCGCGCTCAGCCGCGAGCGGTCACAGGGCTGGGCGAACCGGAACCCGAACCGCCTCCGGCCGCAGCCCGCACGGCTGACAAGGACGTTGCAGCGAAGGGCAGCCGGAAGGGTGTATCCCCCAAAACCGCCGACACCGCCGATACCGGCATCTACGTGGGCATCGACCTCGGCACCACGGGCTGCCGCGCACTGGCCATCGATGCGCACGGCACGCTGCTCTCCCATGCTGACGCCGCCATCCCGATGCCATCCCGAAGCGATGGCCAGGTCACGCAAGACCCTGGAACCTGGTGGACCGCCGCGAACGCGGCTTTGAGGATGCTGGCAAAGCGCATCGACGCGGGACGGGTCCGTGCCATTGCGGTGGACGCGACCTCCGGCACGCTGCTGCTGTGCAATGGAACGGGTGTGCCCACGACTCCGGCGCTGATGTACAACGATGCCCGCGCCTTGGCCGAGGCAGAAAGGATCCTGCCGCTCGCCGGGGCCGGCAGCGGGGTCCAGGGGGCGACAAGCAGCCTGGCCAAACTGCTGTGGTTCCATGAACAGGGCATCCCCGAGAATTCCGCCCACGCCATGCATCAGGCCGACTGGATCGCCGGAAAACTCACAGGCACCTGGGGGCACAGCGATTACAACAACTGCCTGAAGCTCGGCTACGATGCGGAACGCCGCCAGTGGCCGGACTGGATCGGCCGCCTCGACATCAACACCGATCTGCTACCCGACGTACATTCCCCCGGCGAGGTCATTGCTCCGGTCAGCGGCGAGATTGCCGATGCATTTGGTTTCCCGCGCGACGCCGTCGTGGTCGCCGGAACAACCGACGGGGTTGCGGCGTTTCTCGCCGCCGGAGGCAGCGACAGCGGCGATGCAGTAACGTCCCTGGGATCGACACTGGTCCTGAAGCTGCTTTCCGACAGACCTGTCTTCTCCGCCGAACACGGCGTATACAGCCATCGCCTCGGTGATCGCTGGCTGGTCGGAGGCGCATCCAACAGCGGTGGAGCGACCCTTCTTCAGTACTTTCAGATCGAGCAGCTGCGCGAGATGACGCCGCTTCTGGACCCCGAAAACCTGACGGGTCTGGATTACTATCCCCTGCCCGATGTCGGCGAGCGGTTTCCGGTCAATGATCCGGACATGATCGCCAAACTCGAACCCTTGCCCGGCGACAGCGTGACTTTCTTTCAGGCCATGCTGGAAGGCATGGCGCGCATCGAGGCGCAGGGCTACAGCCTGCTGCACACCCTGGGTGGCCCCGAAGTGCGCGCCATCCGCACGACCGGGGGCGGAAGCCGGAATACCGGCTGGCAGCGGATCCGGGAGCGAATCCTCGGCGTCCCGCTGATCAAGCCGCGCTCGGAACTCGCGGCCTTCGGCAGCGCACTGCTGGCGGCCGGTATTTTCCAGAAATCTGTTTGATATCAAACGGTTGATATCTTCTGGCAAGACAGAGTCCACACGCCGAAAGTACAAGCCAATACCTAAGATAAGGGGACGCGCCGAGGCTCTGAGGTACCGATATTCGGATCCTGCTGCCGGCAGCCCACACTGCTGATATCCCTGCTATTGTTCATAAGGATGGGCAGGGAAGTTTCGGTACAATCACAACAGCGGATCCTAACCGGCTATCGATAATATGAATAAATCGGCCCCAGCCATTCCGGGCGCAAGCGCCCGCCCGCTCGATCTGCTGACCGGACTCGAGACGCGCGCAACGTTCCGGGAACTTATCGAATCGGAAATATCGGACAGCCGCCAGGGCAACCGCCAGATCGGACTGATCATGCTCGATCTTGACCGGTTCAAGGTCATCAATTACGGCTACAGCGAGCGCTGCGGCGACCTGCTCATCCAGAATGTCAGTGCCCTCATCTCACGGATGCTTGGCGAGAACGGTCAGGTCGGGCGCTGGGGTGGACAGGAATTCCTGTGCATCCTCCCCGGTGCCGGTCGCGAAGCCACAGACAACGCGGCCGAACGACTGCGCCAGGCCATCGAGTCCATGACCCTGATGGCGGACGGCTACGAAATCCACGCGTCCGCGAGCTTCGGCACTGCCTGTTTCCCGGAGGACGCCGGTGATGCCGCGCAGCTGATCGCGGCCTGCGGCGCTGCGATGTATCAGGCCAAGAACAGCGGGCGCAACCGCGTGATCCACGCCGATCCCCTCCATGGGCAGGTATTCGGCCTCGGCAAGCTGCTGGACTCGGCACTGCGCGAGCACCGGGTGATTCCGGCCTATCAACCCATCGTCGACATGAACAGCGGTTCAATCGTAGCCGAAGAGGCGCTGGCGCGTGTCGTCAATGCCGACAAGTCTCTGCTCGCGGCCGAATGTTTCATCGAAGCCGCACGCCAGCTCCAGGTGACCTACCAGATCGACCGCGCCATCATCACAAGCACGATCGACCACTGCGTTCAGCAGCTGTCCACGAATCCGCAGATGGCCCATTTCGTCAACATCTCCGGAAATCTGCTGCACCATCCAAAAGTGGTAAGTGAAATCCTCGATTTGGCGCGCAGCCGCTGTCTGGCCTGCGGCGATCTGATCGGAGCCACCAAACCGCTGGTGATCGAGATCACCGAACGCGAACTGCTGCACGATCTGGACGCGACGCGCAACATGCTGCGGCCGTTCCTCGACTTCGGATTGCGGCTGGCACTGGACGACTTCGGCAGCGGCTACTCCTCGTTCAAGTACCTCGCCGACCTGCCGTTTTCTTTCGTGAAGATCGAGGGTACGCTCATCCAGAGAATCAGGGAAAAGCGGGTGCGCACGATCGTGCAGGGCATACAGAAGGCGGCTTCCGACCTCGGCCTGATTACCGTGGCGGAATTCGTCGAGAGCGAGGAAGTAGCAACACTCGTCCACGCCATCGGAGTGGACTGGGCCCAGGGGTATTACTACGGACTGCCGGAGCTCGCCACCTGATCCCGGGTACCGGGAAAGCGGCGGCGCCCCGATCCATCGTGCCTTGCGTCTGTGCCGGAAATGCTGCCCGCAACGACAGCACTATGACGGCAAGCAGCTGAAGCGGCGCCGCCGGCGCACCGGCGGCTTCCACCTCTCGGGGAGACTAGCCCACTACGGCCTTCGCCGCGCCGGTCTCACCCTTGTTGTCGTGCCAGGCGACACTCACCGTATCTCCGCTCTTCGGACCCTTGACGAGCACGCCAAGGAGCGGGTCCTTGGAGATGGCCACACTGAGGTCGGCCTCGGCCACGGGGCGGCCGTTGA
>JAKASJ010000013.1 GCA_021819085.1 Pseudomonadota bacterium
TTCGAATGGAAATTCACGCGCCATGACCTTGAGGTGCTTCTCTCTAAAATCCAGGCGCACGAGCAAATGCTCGCCCAGGCTGCGTGAGCAAATACGTCACCGAATTTATGGGCCAGGGTACTAAGGATAGACGGTGGACGAGGGCACTGTCGCTATGTTCGACGCCCGGCAGCGGGACGCAGATACCGTGCGGCCAGCAAAACCGCCATGATCACCGCCAGCAGCCACACGATCATCCGGTTACCGTAACGCACATACGGGGTCGTCCCGCTCATCGGCGTTACAGTACCGGTAAGCACCCAGGGCCGGAATTGTGGAGCACGCGCAACGACATTACCGTGACTGTCGATGATGGCGGTAACACCGGTGTTGGTCGCCAGCATCATCTCGCGACCGGCCTCCAGCGCACGCATGCGCGCCATCTCCATCTGCTGGTACGACGCCAGCGAATGACCGTACCAGGCGTCTTCGGTGACATTCGCCAGCAACGTGGCCTGCGGAAGTGCGCGTATGATCTCGGAACCGAAGGCATCCTCGTAGCAGATCGACATGCCGACCGTCTGGCCGTCGATCCGCAGCGGCGGTTGCCGTGCCGGACCGGGACTCAGATCCGACATCGGAATCCTGAGATCATCAAATAGCCATCCCAGTTCCGCGGCAAGCGGCAGATACTCACCGAAGGGTACCAGGTGATGCTTGCGGTAAACGCCGGGGTCCTTGCCAACACCGATTACGCTGTTGTAGTAGCGCATGACCCCACCCACGCGTTCACGCTCCAGAATGCCCAGCAGAACCTCCATGTGACGGGCTTCGGCCGCCTGTTTCAGCTGCACGAGAAAACCGTGCTCGATCTCATCGCGAAAGAACGGCACAGCGGCCTCAGGCCAGACGGCAAGATCTATCCCATGCTGTTTGAAAGTCAGGGCCGTGTAGCGTCGCAGGATGCTTTGGCGATAGGCCGGCATCCATTTCTGCGTGAGCGGCACATCACCCTGTACCAGCGCGACGCGTAGCGGCGCGCCGGCCGGCCGCACCCAATCGACGCGTCCGGCCATCCAGGCAACGAGCCACAGCGCGATGAGGACGCCTGCATAGCCCCATGCGGCGGTCGGGCGCCGGCGCCAGGCCTGTGCCACCAGCCCCGCGCTGACGGCCACCGCCAGGCTGACCCCGTAGATTCCAAGCCATGGCGCTAGACCCGCCAGTGGGCCGTTGATCTGGCTGTACCCCACGGCGAGCCACGGAAACCCTGTCAGGAACCACCCGCGTACCCACTCGCCCAGCGTCCAGAGGGCGGATACCCCCAGTATCTGCGCCCACGGCCCGGTGCTTGCAAACAAACGCGCCTGAAGCCATCCGACCAGTGCCGGGTAACAGGCGAGAAAGGAGAAAAACAGCGCCAGCGCGAGCACGGCGAGCGCACCCGACATCTCGCCGTAGGTGTGCAGCGCAACATACAGCCAGGATACGCCGACGGCGAACTGCCCGAACCCGAAGAGAAAACCGCGCCATGCGGCGCGCGCCGGCGTAGCTTCCCGCCACAGCACGAACAGCAGCGCAAGGGAGAGGATGGCAAGCGGATACAGCGACACCGGCGAGAACGCCAACGGCAGCAGACCGCCGGCGATTAGCGCCAAAAAATCAAGACGTGCGGGTGTAGCTTGCAGCGGCATCTGTTGATCTGGCCCGCGTCGCCGATCCTAGGTACCGGGTGCGTCGGCGGAGCGCCGCGCTCCGACCCGAGTCACCTTCAGCAGATGCACCTGACGGCTGTCGGCGCGCAGTACCTCGAAACGCAGGCCGCCGATATCGGTCTTTTCCCCGCGCCGGGGCAGGTGGCCGAACGTTGTGACCACGAGGCCACCAATCGTGTCGATCCCATCATTGGCGAAAGCGGTTCCCAGACGGGAATTGACTTCCTCCAGTGTGGTAAGGGCTTTGACGACGAACTCCCCAGTTCCCCGTTCGACGATCATTACGTCATCAGCGTCGATGTCGTATTCATCCTTGATCTCACCGACGATCTGCTCGAGCACGTCCTCGATCGTCACAAGGCCAGCCACTCCACCGTATTCATCCACAACGATGGCCATGTGGTTGCGGTTGGTGCGAAAGTCGCGCAGCAGCACGTTCAGTCGCTTACTCTCCGGGACGAACACCGCCGGACGCAGGTAGTCGTTCAAACTGAACCTGGATTTCCTGCGCTTCCCGCCATAGAAATAACGCAACAGGTCCTTCGCCAGGAGGATCCCGACGACCTTGTCCTTGTCACCGTCTATCATCGGGAAACGTGAATGGCCGGTCTCGATCACCCGCGGAAGGTATTCCTCGGGCGCGGAATTCTTGTCGACCACATACATTTGCGCGCGCGGCACCATAATATCGCGCACCTGCATCTCCGAGACCTGCAGCACGCCTTCGATCATGTCGAGGGCGTCCCGGTCCATGAGGTCGCGGGCCTGCGCCTCGCGCAGCACCTCGACGAGCTGCTGACGCGTGCCGGGTTCTCGCAGCAGCGCCATACCCAGGCGGTCTAGAAACGAGCGCGACTGGCCTTCGCCGCCGTTGTCACCGCTGTTCTGGCTCATCGTACGACCGCGCGAGATTCAGGCGTACGGGTCCGCGAAGCCCAGCCGCCTGACAACCCGGGATTCCATCTGTTCCATGATCTTCGCATCGTGTTCGTGAATATGGTCATAACCTCGCAGGTGCATTATACCGTGAACCACCATATGCGCCCAATGCGCCACCACGTCCCCCCCGTGCAGCCGCGCTTCGCGAGCAACCACCGGGGCGCAGATCACGATATCCCCGAGCAGGCCTGGCCCAGCCTGCACCACTCCCGGCTCCGTGTAGGAAAACGATAATACGTTGGTCGGCCCGGGCTTGTGCCGGTAGCGCAGGTTCAGGTCGGCGCTCTCCTCCTCATCCACGATGCGCACAACAAGCTCCATACCCTCCACAGCACTGTCCTCCAGCGCTGCGCGCACCCATTTCACGATGGCCGCTCTTTTTGGAACCTCAGCACCGGAAAATGCGTACTGCACATTCACACGCAGCGTCACGGTGCCGACCGGTCAGCGCTCGCCATCGCGCTGCGATTCATAGGCCTCGACGATCCTCTGGACCAGCGGATTTCGCACGACATCCTGGGGAGTGAAATGCATGAAGCTGATTCCGTCTATGCCACCAAGGATCTCCATGGCTTCCCGCAGGCCCGATTTCTGGGCGCGCGGAAGGTCGACCTGTGTGATGTCGCCGGTGATCACAGCCTTGGCGTCGAAACCGATACGGGTGAGAAACATCTTCATCTGCTCGGTTGTCGTGTTCTGCGCTTCGTCCAGAATAATGAACGACTCATTGAGCGTGCGTCCACGCATGTAGGCAAGCGGCGCGAGTTCAATGACATTTTTCTCGAGCAACCTCGCCACACGCTCGAAACCGAGCATCTCATAGAGAGCGTCGTACAGCGGGCGGAGGTAGGGATCGACTTTCTGCTCCAGGTCCCCGGGAAGAAAGCCGAGCCGCTCGCCCGCCTCTACCGCCGGGCGCACCAGGATGATGCGACCCACCTCATCACGCTCCAGCGCATCGACCGCACACGCCACGGCAAGAAAAGTTTTTCCGGTACCTGCCGGGCCGATGCCGAAGTTGATGTCGTGCGTGACGATGTTGCGGATGTATTCACGCTGATGAACGGTGCGCGCCCTGATGACGCACTTCGGCGTTCGCAAAACGGCTTCTTCGCCATCCGCGCCCGCCCCTTCGGCCCCGATCTGCTGCAGGGCCGAACGCACTCCGGCCGGGGTCAGATTATCGTTCCGGGCGGTAGTCTCATAGAGTTCCTTGAGCAGACGCTCGGCGTGACGTGCAACGCCGGCACTGCCGGTCACACGGAAAACATTGCCCCGGTTCGCGATCTCGACACCGAGATGCCCCTCGATCTGCCGGATATGCTCATCGAAACGCCCACAGAGATTCGCCAGCCGCGCGTTATCGGCGGGCAGCAGGCTGAACTCGATGTGTTTCAATTTTCCGGTCAACTGCCGCAGTCCGCCGGCCGCATGAAGCGACTCAATCTGCCGCTACGCCGCCGGTGATCCGGCCGCGCAGCGAAAAGTGCAGTGCCTCGCTAACCTCGACATCAATAAGGCGCCCGATGAGACTCCTGTCCGTACTTTCAAAATTCACAACGCGGTTATTCTCGGTGCGGCCGCAGAGCTGTTCCGGGTTCCGCCGTGCGGGCCCTTCCACGAGGATACGCTGAACTTTCCCGACCATGTGACGGCTGATCCGTGTGGCAATCTCCTCGTTGCGCTGCTGCAGAATGCCCAGTCGCTCCTCCTTGACCGGCTGCGGCGTGTCATCTTCGAGCAGAGCGGCCGGTGTGCCGGGGCGCGGGCTGTAGAGAAAGCTGAACGACTGATCGAATCCGATTTCCTCGATAAGATCCATGGTGGCACGGAAATCATCGTCGGTCTCGCCAGGGAACCCGACGATGAAGTCGCTCGTAACGCTGATATCCGGCCGCACGCAAAGCAGGCGTCCGATCTTCGCTCTGTAATCATCGACGGTATGACCGCGCTTCATCAAGGCGAGAATCCGGTCAGACCCGCTTTGCACAGGCAGGTGGAGGTGTCCGGCGAGCTGCGGCACCTCGCCATGGACCTGGATAAGCGCCTCGGAAAATTCGATCGGATGAGACGTGGTGTAGCGTATGCGGTCAATGCCGTCGACCTCGGCGACGTAGCGAATCAGGTCCGCCAGATCAATGACACCGCCTCCATAACGTGCTCCGCGATAGGCATTGACGTTCTGGCCGAGCAGGGTAACTTCCCGCACACCCTGCGCCGCAAGCGCCACCACCTCGGCGATCACATCATCGAAGGGACGGCTGAACTCTTCGCCGCGCGTATAGGGCACGACGCAGAAGCTGCAGTATTTGCTACAGCCTTCCATGACAGAGACGAATGCGCGCACGCCATCTGCGCGCGGTTCCGGAAGGCGATCGAACTTTTCGATTTCCGGAAATGACGTGTCCACTGACGGCGCACTGCCGCGCAACGCCGCGCCGATCATCTCGGGCAGACGGTGCAGGGTCTGCGGCCCGAACACGACGTCCACCTGGGGTGCCCGGCGGCGCAAGGCATCGCCTTCCTGGCTGGCGACACAGCCGCCGACACCAATGATGATTTCTGGCCGTGACTGCTTCAGGGCCTTCCAGAAACCAAGCTGGGTAAATACTTTTTCCTGGGCCTTCTCGCGGATCGAACAGGTATTGAGCAAAAGCACATCCGCCTGGTCCGGGTCGGACACCGTCTCCATGCCATGAGTCGCGCGCAACAGGTCGGCCATGCGCGCGGAGTCATAGTCATTCATTTGGCACCCAAATGTCTTTATATAAAGCTTACGGCCCATAGCATACGCCAGAGATCGGGACCCCGAGTTTAGCGCAAACGGATGGCTGGCGACACGGCGGCGTCGACCGGCAGCCGTTCCAATGACGGATTTTCAGGATTTTTGTTTACAAGCACGGATGCTGGAACTAAACGTTAATATACCGCACCATTCCACGGTCCCGGCCAGCATCCAGGTCCGGCCCTAGGCCCCAGATAAGCCACCGCCATACCCATGCAGATCAGCGACAACCTGACTATCCGACCGACTGGCCCTTCGGGACTGCTCGCGGCACAGACAAGCACCTGGCAGGTAGGACAGATTCTGGCTGCCACTGTGGTGGAAGCCCTCGGCTCCGGACAGGTTTCGATGCGCATCAACGGACAGCTTTTTACGGCGCAGACCTCACTGACCGTCACGCCGGGTGCGACCCTCGCATTGCGGGTGGTAAGCAGCGGAGAACAGCCAACACTCGCGGTAGTGCCATCGGCGGCGGAGCAGGATCCGCAGCTTCAGGCATGGCGGGCCGCGCTCCCCCTCCAGGAGCCGCTGCAGCCGTTGCTGGACGTGGTCACGGCACTTGCAAGCGACGCGGCGGAATCGACGGCCACGCCGGCGCAGGTCGTCGCCCGGATCGCTGGGCAGGTTCTCAGCGGCCTACCGAATGTCCAGGAAATCGCGCACCCCGCCGGACTCAAGACCGCGGTACTCAACTCCGGCTTGTTTCTCGAGTCGCGCCTTTTAGCCGCCGCCAACCAAAGCGGGGGTGCTGCCGGCATTTCTGTGACCGACTTCAAGGCCGGGCTGCTGCGCCTGGCCAGTGCGTTGCGCGAATCAACCGCGGATCCCGCCGCCGGGTCCGAATTTGGCGGCAGCACCCTCCCGGAAGCTCGCGCCGCCGCAGTTCCGGCTCCGGGTTCCATGCAGGCAGCACCCCTGGCCCAGAATTCATTGCCTTCGGCCAGCGGCACATCGGTTCCGGTCCAGAGTTCCATGTCGAACACACCGCCGGACCGGAATTCCGCACCCCCATCGCTCCCGCTGCCGCTGCCGCCTGACTTAGCGGGAAATGCGCCGGTTCATCAGGCAGAAGCCGCGCTTGCGCGCCTGCAGATGAATCAGCTGTCGTCGCTACCGGCTGAACACGGCGGCACACCAATGTGGGTACTCGACCTGCCAGTTCGCCGCGAAGATCAGGTTGACGTCCTGCGTCTGCAAGTCGAGGCCGACGATCGGCACGACCGTCCGCAGGAACTCCGGTCATGGTCAGTGAGCCTTGATCTCGAGCCAAGCAACCTCGGTCCGGTACATGCACGCCTGACCCTCAACGGTGGCCAAATCTCGGCCACCGTCTGGGCTGAACAGCCGGACACGGCCGCTCTGTTTGCGACACATCTTGAAGAGCTCCGCGCCGGCATGACGCATGCCGGCCTGGCCGTGGCCACCATGGGTTGTTACTGCGGGAAGGCACCGGTATCGGCACATGTCCGGATGCCCGAAAAACTTCTGGATACCCGGGCATGAGCGGCGACGGCCCCCACAATGGCGAGCCCATGACGCCGGAGCCTGCCCATTCTCGCACCAGCGCCGTAGCGCTGCGCTATGATGGTAAAGGTGCGCCGCGTGTCGCAGCCAAGGGCGAAGGGGAGGTGGCGGAACGAATTTTGGCAATCGCACGCGAGCATGGCATCCCGTTGCGTGAAGATGCCGATCTTCTGCGGCTGCTGTCAAGGATTGACCTGGGCGAAGAGATTCCCGCGAGCCTGTATGTGGCGGTAGCGGAAGTCATCGCTTTCGCCTACCGGCTCAGCGGCAAGAGCGCTGGCGCCCAGCCCCGCGAAGGGCGATGAACCGGGCTTAGCACCACACTGCGGATCGTCTATTGCAGGGGACCCATCCGCTCATGGCGCGAGACAGACTCGGTCGCGACCCGAGCGCTTGGCTTCGTACAGCGCGGCGTCGGCACGCTCGAAAAAGTGCCGTTCACTCTCCTGCACGCGCAGCATTGCGACTCCCGCGCTTACCGTGAACCGGATGCTGCCGCCCGCCATCTGGCAGGGCGTGGCGCGCACCGCGAGACAGATGCGTTCTGCCAGCAAACGCGCGCCATACTGGTCGGTGCTGTTCATCAGGATGGAAAATTCTTCACCGCCAAAGCGCGAAAGAATATCGCTCTTGCGCGCACAATCGATCAGACGATTGGAAAGCGTCTTGATTACTGCGTCGCCGGTCGCATGGCCATAGCTGTCATTGATATCCTTGAAATTATCGATGTCCAGGATAATCAGAGACAACGGGGTGTTGTTGCGCCTGGCAAGCAGGATCTCCCGGCTCAGGGCGGAGTCCATCGCCGAGCGGTTGTACAGGCCGGTGAGCGGATCCCTGAGCGCCGACTGCAACGCGCGCTGATACATCAGCGCATTGCGCAGCGGGAAAGCCAGGGTGACCAGCAGGTTTTCGAACAGCACGGTCTCTTCGCGCCGAAACGGCGTGGCGCGCGTCACGACAAGGTGACCCAGCGCTTCATCACCGAGCGCCAGACGATAGGTGCACGAGTGCGTTTGAGGCTTGCCGGTTTCCACCGCTATTTCCTGGATCAGGTTTCCGTAACTGAGGCTGGCATGCGGGATTACCGGCTGGATCGAGGCGGCGAAAATCCGGACCAACTGTCCAACGTCCAGTGTCGTCTGAAGCCGCGCCAGGAGATCCGCCGGACCAGATCCAGATTCTCGCGAACCATCACCAACGGTAACCGATCCGGCAGCCTTGGTCGCTGCCGATGCGGCGTCAACGTCGACTTGTAGTTGTTCGGGCATCACCATTTCTTCTTATTCGTTTTGTCGGGCGCTCGAAACCCGACCCCGCGCCCATAATTCAGAACCTCGCTTCTGAACAGGGCCGGTTCGCGCACGCTGCGCCATCTGCACTCTACCGCAATCCGCCACGCACCCTGATTCAGCACGATGGTCAATGACTGGCCTAGCCGGCGGCGCGGGCACGACGGGCGGGACGCGGCGCACACGGCTTTTCGATAGATCCCGCCTTTGGGACATCCCTCGCGGCAACACCGGTACCGTAGAGCCGCATCATCAGCTCGGCTTCACCCCGGACAAGTCCACAGCTGGCCACCAGTTCGGCGGCGTCTGCGCCTTCGCGCACCAATCTTGCCGCAACCGCGTAGGAGTGATCATAGATCTCCTGGCGACCCGGCTTCTCGGCGGACTCGGAAACGCGAGCGAGCTCGCGCTCTACCCGCCCCAGCCGTTCCGCCAGCCCTGCTGCTTCGGCACGGATCGCTGCCAGATCTGCCTGCAATCCCTGCGTTGCATCCAGATGCGCACACATGCGGCGCTGGCCGCGCTGACCCATGGCCGCAAGCACCAGTTGCAGGACCGCGCCTACCACCAGGGCAGCAATACCTAGAACCATCATCAGTTCAGTCTTCATCAGAACTGCCTCGGGTCTGCATACTCGTCGATATGATCGCGGGAAGATCCGTCTCCCTCATTCGGCGCCCGCGCAGGTTTATCCTGCGGTGGAGGGCGCGGCTGGCGGCGCCGCTGATCCTTGGGGTCCAGGGGGCGCACGGGTCTCGCTGGAGATGGAGGTTGTAAGTCACCAAGATCCGGCATTGCGCCCCTCCACGGTCTGCGCCGCAACCAACCGCTGCTTCGAAAATGGCACTTCAGGACCCGGCGCCATGGACTGCCACATCACCCAGGAGCTGATTGAGGTCGATGAGGATCAGGAGTTCGCCGCCATGACTGCAGACACCTTGGACAAAACGTGCCTTTTCCTCGTTTCCGACGTTGGGTGGTGTCTCAATCTGTTCGGCACGCAATTCCAGCACTTCGGCCACGCTGTCGACAAGCATCCCGACGACCTGCCCCCCGATTTCCGTGATCACGATACGCGACTCATCGCTTGTCTGGAGCGCTGGAAGATTGAATCGGCGCCGTGCATCGACCACCGTGACCACGTGGCCACGCAGGTTGATTATGCCCAGGACAAAATCCGGTGACCCCGGAACCGGCGTGATCTCACTGACACGCAGCACCTCCTGCACCTGCATCACGTTGATGCCATAGGTCTCGAGGTCGAGCCGGAAGGTCACCCACTGGGCAACAGGATTTGGAAGAGCCTGTACCGCCTGATTCATTGCCTGCACTCCTGGAAGCCGCACCCTTGGCGCCGCCGCCCCTTCATTACGACGCCCGTCCGTCCCTGATCCATGAGGCCGTCCCTGGGACCGAAAGATAGCGCCAATTTTCTGGCATTTATATCGCTAGGCTGCAGGATCCGTGCCAGCATGTTGTCAAGACTTTGTCTGGCGGTCAAACAGGGCAATCAATGCGTCGACATCTATTAGAGCATAGCCAAATCGGGACACCGTGCCGGCAAGCCAGGAGCGCCGCGTCCGGACCGTACGCCAGAGCACGTGGCCAGGTTCGAGACTGTCCGCTGCAAGGTACCCGTCACAGCCAAGCCCCCAGCAGCTGTCCTGGAGTACGATTATGGTACTGGGCTGCCAGGCAAGTGGTTGCCGCTCGGGCGGCAAGATAAAGCCGCACAGATTCACGACCGTGATGTTAATGTCGGCGACGCCAAGCGTGCCCATCACCCAAGGCGGGGAATCGGCGGCTGAAGCTGCAAGATTCAGTGCATCCACGACGTTCCTGACCTTGTCGGACGGCAGCGCCAGCTTGAGACCCGCCAGGCTGAAAACCTGCACCGCCATGGCGCGCACCGTCTCACCGGCGGCGGTGTCGTCCGTGCGCGGTGCGTCCCCGGGCAACGGACCCGTTGTTGGCGGGGAAGCGGACGGTTCACGGGTATCTGTTTCCGTCGATGACCCTGCCAGATCGGGCGCCACGGCGCTGTCGCGCAGCACCTCTTCAAGATAGCCCGCCAGCGCCTCGGTAGCCACGGGCAGACGGTCCGATCCGCGTCCGGCAGAGCCATTCATACCGCAGCGCCGGCCGGCACAGGCGGATCGACAGCGGCCAGCAAATGGTCAAGCAACGCCGAATAGGCGGTAACCGCCCGCGCCTGAGGAAAGTGCTGGCAAGGCGTTATCCCGGCACGGCTCGCCTCGCGCAATTGGGTATCCACCGGAACCGTGCCGGACCAGAGGTGGTCCGGATAGCGCTCCTGCAGCTGACTCAGCGTGTCGAGTGAGGCGCGCGTACGCCGGTCGAACAGCGTGGGAACAATCACATACGGCAGGTCAAGGCGACGTGAGCGCGTCACCATGCTCAGGGTATGCAGCATCCGTTCGAGACCCTTGAGTGCAAGAAACTCGGTCTGCACAGGAATGATCAGGCGCTCGCAGGCGGCAAGGGCGTTGACCATGAGCAGCCCGAGCGCCGGTGGACAATCAATCAGCACATAGTCAAAGCGGCCACTGAGCTGCGCCAGGTAACGCGCCACCACGAGCCCCATGCCATCGCGCGCGCCCAGACGACGATCGAGCGTCGACAGCGCAGTGGATGCCGGAACCAGTGAAAGCCGCTCGCAGCCGGTCGGTCGAACCGAATCCGGATGCGCTGCCGAACCGGCGGCGGCATCAGCGAAGATATCGTAGACGCTCGATTCGACGGACTCCGGGTCGTAACCGAAATAGGCCGTGAGTGAGCCTTGCGGATCCAGATCCACCAGCAGGGTTTCGCGACCCCGCTGCGCCAGAAGACCGGCGAGCGCCACCGCGGTGGTGGTTTTCCCGACCCCGCCCTTCTGGTTGGCGATGGACCAGATATTCACGGACCGCTCCGCGCGGCAGGCAACGTCTGGGGCAGCGCGTTCCGGACCGCAGGCGCGGCAGCTGCAGCGCCGAAATGCTCATGCTGCGGAATGATGCCCATCATGTCGGGGGAATCGGAATGCGCCAGTACAATCAGCACCACGCGGCGGTTCTTGTTGCGGCCAATCCGCGTGCCGTTGCTGGCAACCGGACGGTATTTACCCAATCCGATTGCCGCCATGCGCTGCGGATCGATACCGGCACGCATGAACAGCTGTACCACGCTCACCGCCCGGGCGGCCGAAAGCTCCCAGTTCGACGGGTAGGCCAAAGTATGAATTGGCTTGTTGTCCGTAAACCCCTCGACGTGGATCGGATTCGGAAACTTGTGCAGCACCTTGGCGATTTTCGCAAGAACCGGGACCGCATCAGACTGAAGTCGCGCGCTGCCGCTCGGGAACAGGACGCTGGCTCTGATTTCGACTGCCAAGTACAGGCTGCTGCGCCGCACTACGATCAGCTTTGCCTTGATGAGCGAGCGCATGGCGTGCTCGATCTGATCGCCCATCTGTTTCATCGCTGCTTCCTGCTTGACCGTCGCCACCTGCCTGTCAGACAACTTGGATTGTGGCGCCGCAGAGGGAACCGGCAACGGCAGCGATATCGGCGCCGGGCTCATCTGCGGCCCGCCGGAAAGCGGCGGCCCGGGACGCAACATCGGATCGGGCGGTCTCGGGAACGGAACGCGGGCAGGCTTGCCGAACTGGATGGGCAGCATGGTCTTCGGATGCCCGCGAAATGCCGCCATGAGCGCATCGGACAGCACACGGAACTTTCCTTCATTGACCGCCGAGACCGAATACATCACCACGAAAAACGCGAACAGGAGGGTAATGAAATCCGCGTACGACACGAGCCAACGCTCGTGGTTCTCGTGTTCCTCATGTTTTCCTTTACGCGCCATGGCCACTCATCAATCCGCAACACTCCAACACCACCGATTTTCGCGTGGCGATCGGCAAGCGTGGCCGATCCGGCACATCGTTTCGACGCCCCACACGCGCGCCCTGCTGCCGCCAGCCGCCTTCAATGTGCGTACCCCTGCAGCTTGGTCTCGATGTTCCGCGGGTTCTCTCCCCCAGCGATCGAAATGATGCCTTCGATGATCATCACCCTGAACTGCGTCTGAACATGAACCTGGCTCTTGAGCTTGTTGGAAAACGGCAGATAGAGCAGATTCGCCGAGCCCACACCGTAGATGGTCGCCACGAAGGCTGTGGCGATGCCCGCCCCGAGTTTGGACGGATCGGCCAGGTGCGACATCACGTGGATCAGGCCCATGACCGCACCGATGATGCCGATAGTCGGGCTGTAGCCACCCATGCTTTCGAATACTTTGGCGGCCTGCGTATCACGATGTTCCGTGGCTTCGAGATCCACTTCGAGTATGGCGCGTATCGTGTCCGGCTCGGTGCCGTCCACAAGCAGCTGCAGGCCCTTGCTCGCAAACGGATCGGGCTCGGACTCAGCGATCGATTCGAGTCCGAGCAACCCCTCCTTGCGCGCAATCTGGCTCCAGCCGACGATTTTCTCTATTACCGCTGCCGGCGCAAGCCTGGGAGGCATGAAAATCCACACCGCAATCTTAAGGGCGCGCAGAAACACCTTGAGCGGCGTCTGCAGCAGGATCGCCCCGATGGTCCCACCGAAGACGATGACGAACGCAGTCACCTGAAGCAGCGACCGGGTCTGGCCGCCGTCGATCAGATTGCCGCCGAGAATGGCTCCGATGCCGAGAATCAGGCCGAATAGACTCAGGATATCCACGGCCTAGACTTTCCTCGCCAGCGCCGCCCCGATATCGGAGAGGGATATCACTTGATCGGCAAGACCGGCCTCAGCTACAGCCATGGGCATACCGTAGATGGCGCACGACGCTTCGTCCTGCGCCCAGACGGTCGAACCGTTACCCTTGAGCGCGCGTGCACCTTCGCGTCCATCCGCGCCCATGCCGGTGAGCACCACCGCTAGCACCTTCCCCGGGAAGACCGCCGCCGCCGAACCGAATGTAACGTCCAGACTGGGGTGGTAGTGCTGGCTGATCTCGCTGTCACGGATACGTACAACGGCTCCATCGCGCTTCGCATCAAGCTGCATCTGCCGCCCGCCCGGCGCCAGCAGCGCTGTTCCTGGCTGCAGGGTATCTCCATCGCGCGCCTCGCGCACGGTGATTGCGCAGAGGTCGTTCAGGCGCTGCGCAAACGCCGGCGTGAAACTCGCCGGCATATGCTGTACCAGCAGCAGCGGCAGGGGAAAGTCTCCGGGCAGCTTACTCAGCACCTGGCGCAGCGCCACCGGTCCGCCGGTGGAAGCCCCAATCAGAACCAGACGATAGTTGCCCGCCGTCCGGGCAACAGCCGACTGCGCGCTATGCTCCGCACCGGTGCCTGGGGCATCGCTTCGACGGTGGGCGGAGCTACGAAGCCCGAGGGCTCGTACCCGCGCACACAACCGGCGTTTAGCCTCGTTATGATCGCGTGAGATGTCCTCCAGGCGCTTGGGCAGGTAATCCATCGCACCGGCATCCAGAGCGTCGAGCGTCGCCTGTGCGCCTTCATGCGTGAGCGAGGAGAACATGAGAATCGGCGTCGGCCGACTCGCCATGATCCGTCGCACCGCATTGATGCCGTCGAGCACCGGCATTTCTATGTCCATGGTGATGACGTCCGGCCGCAGCTGCGCGGTCTTTTCGATCGCCTCCATACCGTTGGCCGCAAACCCAGCCACTTCGATAAGGGGATCGGCCTCGAGAATCTCCGCAATACGGCGGCGAAAGAATCCGGAGTCGTCGACGATGAGTGCCCGAACGCTCATCAGGCAACCTCGCTCTGGCGCGCCCCGCGCCCATAGGTGCGCATGAGGCCGGGCACATCGAGGATGAGTGCCATGCGGCCGTTACCGGTGATCGTAGCGCCGGCCAGCCCAGAAGTACCCTGCAGCAGCGCGCCAAGAGGCTTGATCACCACCTCCTCCTGACCGATCAGGCCATCAACGATGAAGCCGACCCGCTGCCCGCCGGCGGCGACAATCACCACATGACCCGACTCCGGCCACAGCTGGCCGGATCCGTCGCCGCTCAGCCAGTGCCGCAGATAGAAAATCGGCAGAGGATGATCTCGTACCATCACGACGCGCTGTCCGTCGATGCTGCTGTGCTTTTTTAAATCCAGTTGCAGAATTTCGGCTACGCAGGTGAGCGGAAGTGCAAAAATCTGTGTTCCAACCATGACCATAAGGGTCGGCATGATCGCCAGGGTCAGCGGTACCCTTATGATCATGCGGGTACCCTTGCCGGGCTCAGACTCGATGTCTATCGTCCCGTTGAGCTGGGTAATGCGCGTCTTGACCACGTCCATGCCGACGCCGCGCCCGGATACATCGGTAATTTCGTTCTTGGTGGAAAATCCCGGCAGAAAAATCAGTCCGTAGCAGTCCTCGCGCCCAAGACGTGCCGCAGCATCGGAATCCAGTACACCCTTTTCCACCGCCTTGCGCCGCAACATCTCCGGATCCATGCCGGCGCCGTCGTCGGCAATCACGATCCGTATGTGATCGCCTTCCTGCGATGCGGCCAGCAGCACGCGCCCGGCACCGGGCTTTCCCGACGCCTGCCGGCCCTCCGGGGCCTCGACGCCGTGATCTACCGCATTGCGCACGAGATGCACCAGCGGATCCGCAAGCGCCTCAACCAGGTTCTTGTCGAGATCGGTGTCCTCGCCCTGCAGCTCTAGCACAACCTCCTTGCCGAGGCTGCGCGCAAGATCGCGCACCACGCGCGGAAAGCGTCCGAACACCTTCTTGATCGGCTGCATGCGCGTCTTCATGACCGCGATCTGCAGGTTGGCAGTAACGACGTCTATGTTGGCGACCGCGGCCGCCATCTGCTCGTCGCTCGTGGCCGCTTTGAGCGTGACCAGGCGGTTACGCACAAGCACGAGTTCTCCGACCATGTTCATGATGTCATCCAGACGCCGAGTATCCACACGCACCGTGCTCTCGGCGACGGCCGTGGCAGCTGGGGCGGCCGAGGAAACGGCCGGCGGCGGCTCGTTCACGATCTCGCCGGACACCGATTTGACCGCCGGCATGTGCCTTGGCTCGTTCTTTTCAGTCGGCGCGCCCTGAAGGGCATCGAGCAGGGCCTCGAACTCAGCGTCCGTGATCTCGCCACCTTGTCCAGCGTTGGCAGCACCCGCATGCGGTGGCGGAGCCGATGGGGGCAGCGCCTTCAGCAAAGCCTCGAATTCCTGGTCGGTGAGATCGTCGGTATTCTCGGGCAGCTCAGGTTGGTCCTTGGCTGCGGGCAACTGCATAACGGGCTCCGCCGGCTGCACCAGCAGCTCGAGACGAGCAAGCAGCTGCATGTCGACCGGCGCAAGCTCATTGCCCGCTCTCAGTGCCTGGAACATGGCATTCACCACATCCACGGCCTGCAATACCACATCCATGAGGCCGGCATCGACCGTGCGTTTACCCTGGCGCAGGACATTGAAGACGTCCTCCGAGCGATGGCACAGATCGACCAGCGGGTTCAGATTGAGAAATCCGGCGCCGCCCTTGATTGTGTGAAAGGCGCGGAACACCGCGTTCAGAAGTTCGTAGTCCCCGGGGCGGCTCTCCAATTCCACCAACTGCCCGCCCAGGTTCTCTACGATTTCCCCAGCTTCAACCAAGAAGTCCTGCAGAATCTTGTCGTCGGCATCTATCGCCATGGCCGGGTTCCGTCAGAATCCGAGGCTGGACAGAAGGCTGTCCACCTCATCCTGGTTTGCCACGACGTCCGGGCGCTCGGAGGGCCTGATCTGCGGACCCTCCAGGACCGTTGCGGATTCCTTAGCGCGGTCCACCGGAATGATGCGCTGGCGCGATACCCGGATAAGCCCGACCAGGCTGTCTTCGACTTCCTGCACCAGGCGGATTACGCGATGGATGATCTGCCCGGTTATGTCCTGGTACTCCTGAGCCATGAGAATTTCCATCAGGTTCGAGTGAATGCACGAAGCATCCGCCGTGATCGCTGCCAGAAACTCCTCTATGCGCCGGGCCAGCATACGGAACTCATCGGGTGTCAATTCGCGTCGCGTAAAGCGTGTCCATTCGCCCTTCAGGCTCGTGGCGCTCTCGCCCAGCCGGTTACTCATCGGCATGGTTTCCTCGATGGCGCTGAGCGTGCGGCGGGCAGCCTGCTCGGTCATCGAAATGACATGGTTCAACCGGTCGCGCGCGTCGGGGATATCCTTTTCGGCGATCGAAACCACACGCGCATCCAGACGGAACCCGTTGAGCGAGTCGTGCAGATCGCGCGTGAGACGTCCGATCTCGTGAAACAGGTCCGCGTCACGATCATTGTGAAATTCGTCCAGAAGACGGCTGGCGTCATCGTCGCCGCCAGACTCCTCGATGCGCTTGGCCAGCATGCGCACCTCCTCCAGACACTGATTTTTAGTCATTTTCTTGTTCATTCCCGCTCCCAGGTTTTCATGCACAGACGCGCCCCTCACGCACTGGCCGCGATCCGTTCGAATATCTTGTCGATCTTCTCTTTCAGGGTATTGGCGGTAAATGGTTTGACTATGTAGCCATTGATGCCGGCCTGCGCGGCCTCGACGATCTGCTCGCGCTTGGCCTCGGCCGTGACCATCAGTACCGGAAGCTTTGCCAGATTTGCATCCGCACGGACTGCGCGCAGCAGCTCCAGCCCGGACATCCCCGGCATGTTCCAGTCGGTAACCAGAAACTGAATGCCGCCGCCGCGCAGGATCGGAAGCGCCGTGTTGCCGTCGTCCGCCTCGACCACATTGTTGTAGCCAAGATCCCGCAGCAGGTTTTTGATAATTCCGCGCATCGTGGCGAAATCGTCCACGATCAGGATCTTCGTGTTTTTGTCCATACTGCCTCCACTTGAACTAACGGCCGTTCCAGGTTTGCGTGCTGGTCCCCAGGTCCGGGTGTCAGTCACCACTCCAGTCATGCAGGCGCGCCCTCAGACGCAGCACAGCCTGGCTGTGTATCTGGCTGATGCGCGACTCGCTTACCCCCAGGACGGCACCAATCTCCTTCAGGTTAAGCTCTTCATCGTAGTACAGCGCCAGCACCAGTCGTTCGCGCTCCGGCAGGGAATCAATCGCCTGCACCAGACTGCGGCGGAAATCCTCAGCCTGCATACCCTGCTGCGGGTCCGGTACGTCGGACGGCAGATCTTCGACGAGCCCGGGTTCATCGTTGCCGACGTCGTCAAGACTGAACAGCCGGCAGCTCGACGCATCTTGGAGAATGCGATGATATTCCTCGAGCGGTATCCCGAGCGCCTCGGCGACCTCGCTATCTCGCGCGTCCCGCCCGTGCCGGTTTTCAAGCTCGTGAATCGCCTGCGCGACCTCGCGTGCGCGCCGGTGCACCGAGCGCGGAGCCCAGTCGTTCTTTCGCATTTCATCGAGCATCGCACCCCGGACCCGGATTCCGGCGTAGGTCTCGAAGCTCGCACCCTGGGAAGCATCGTAGTGGCGTGCTGCTTCCAGCAGGCCGATCATGCCCGCCTGGATTAGGTCATCCACCTGGACGCTGGGCGGAAGCCTGCTGATCAGATGGTAGGCAATGCGCTTCACCAGACCTGCGTGCCGGGCGAGAATCTCGTCGAGACCCTCGTCCTGGGTCGCCGCGTATCTGGCCGCGCCACTCATGCAACCGCACACGGTTCGCGCCTGCCGAAGTGGATAAGGCGTTCCACAAAAAACTCGAGATGGCCGCGCGCGGTCTCCGGCATTGGCCAGCTATCTGCCTTCGCTGCCAGGCCCTGGAACGCGACGCCGGCGCGGCTGCGCGGATAGACATCAACGACCGCACGCTGCTTCTGCACGGCCTTGCGCAGATATTCGTCGTACGGCACCATCCCCAGATAATCGAGCGCAACATCCAGGAACCGGTCAGTAACACGCGCGATCTTGTCGAACAGCAGCCGGCCTTCATGAACATTCTTGGCCATGTTCGACAAGACACGGAATCGACTGAGGCCATAGTCGCGACTCAGCACCTTGATCAATGCATAGGCGTCGGTGATCGAGGCCGGTTCATCGCAAACCACAACGATCACTTCCTGCGAAGCGCGGCAGTAGCTGATCACACTTTCGGATATACCCGCAGCTGTATCGACCACGAGAACGTCGAGTTTCTGGCCAAGTTCGCTAAAGGCACGAATGATGCCGGCGTGCCCGGCCTGGCCAAGATCGGCCATTTCCCGCACGCCAGAAGAAGCCGGCACGATCTTGAGGCCTGATGGACCGGTAAGAATGACCTCCTCCAGAGATCGCTCCCCGTTTATGACATGTGAGAGATTGTAGGCCGGATGCAGCCCGAGAATGACGTCGATGTTCGCAAGTCCGAGATCAGCGTCAAGCAATAGCGTCTCGCGTCCATTCAGGGCCAGCCCCAGCGCAAGGTTCACCGACACATTCGTCTTGCCAACACCGCCTTTGCCGCTGGTGACCGCGATAACTCGCACCGGCTTCGGGCGCGCCATGCGACGCAGTCCTGCGGCCTGATCGGCAGTTTGTTCAGACGCACACATTGGTCGCAACCCTCCTCGGGCTTTCCGTATGATTGTTATTGCGCAGCATGTGCGCGGCACGGGCAGCCAGGCTAACGGCAGAACTGACAAGGTTGTGTGCCCGGGCCACTGCCAAATCCTCTGGGACGCGCTGTCCGTCACTGACGTAGGCCACGGGCAACTTCTGCTGTATCACCACACTCAGGAGACCGCCGAGACTCATCGCTTCGTCAAGTTTCGTTATAATGCAGCCGCGCAACCGTGTGCCGTGGAACGCGCGCGCCGCTTCCAGCGCTGCGGACATCTGGCCAGCGGCAGAAAGCACCAGATAGGTGCCAAGCGGTTCGCCGCCATCGGCAAGCAGCGCCATCTGTTCGGAAAGTCGCAGATCGCGCTGACTCATGCCGGCGCTGTCGACCAAGACAAGTCGCTTGTCGGAAAACGCCGCCAGAGCTGCGCGCAGCTCTTCACCGTTTGCCGCAATGCGCAGAGGAAGACCGAGAATCCTTGCATAGGTACGCAGCTGTTCGTGCGCACCGATGCGATAGCTGTCGGTCGTGACCAGTGCCACACCGCGGGCGCCATGCCGCAGCACGAAACGCGCAGCGAGTTTGGCGATCGTAGTCGTTTTGCCTACGCCGGTGGGCCCAATAAGTGCCACAACACCGCCGCGATCAAGAATGTCGTCGTTGGTGACCTGGAGGCGATGGGCGAGTATTGCCAGCGCCTGCCGCCAGGCTGCTTCGTAGTCGGTGGTCTGCGCGGCCTCATTGGCAATTTGACGTGCAAGCGCCGGGCTGATTCCGGTGTCGCGCAGACTGTGGAGCAGTCGCGCGCGCATCGGGTTGCGCCGAGCCATGTCACCCCATGCAAGGCTGGAGAGCTGCTGCTCGAGCAGGCCGCGCAGGGATTTCATCTCTCGGCGCATGTCCAGAAGCGCCGGCTCCTGCGACCATTCTATCCGTGCACCGCCTGCAGCTGGCTTGCACGAATCCGCAGCTGCGGCCCCGGGGGCAGGAGCTCCTTCGGAGCTCTGAAGCAGAGCTTCGTCGTAGTCCATCGCGGCAATGATTTCCACTCCACCCTCGACCTCGGTGTTGGAAAGTATTACCGCATCAGGTCCCACCTCTTCGCGTACCATGCGAATGGCCTGACGGATGTTCGGCGCAAAAAAACGCTTAATTCGCATTCTGCCTTTCCTCGCCCAATCGACCGTTCATTTCGCGCCGCTTACTTGCCCACCGTCGCTACAATCCGAATCTGCTTGTCGTCCGGTATCTCGTTGTATGAAAGCACGCGCATCCCCGGCACAGCATGACGCGTGAAGCGGGCCAGCCAGGGACGCAGGGTTGCCGATACCAGCAGCACCGTCGGCTGTCCCGCTGCTTCCTGGCGCTGCGCGCTTTCCGAGAGCGCCTTGCGCATGCGGTCGACCAGACCGGGCTCGAACCCCATCCCCCCTTCACCGGCGACTTGCAGCGATTGTTGCAATATCTGTTCCAGAGACGGATCGAGGGTGATCACGGGCAACTCGGCAGCTATCCCGTTGATATGCTGGAGGATGGACCGTCCCAATGCTGCACGAACCGCAGCGGTGAGGACGGCGGTATCTTGACTCTGGCCACCTTGTACCGCCAAGGTTTCGGCAATCGTGCGGATGTCGCGTACCGGGATTCGCTCTTCCAGCAGGTTCTGCAGTACTTTCAGCACCACTCCCAGTGACAGCGTCTTTGGGACAAGATCCTCCACCAGCTTCGGGGCAGTCTTCGCAAGGTTGTTGAGCATCTGCTGCACATCCTCGCGCCCGAGCAGCTCATGGGCATGATCCTGCAGCAGCTGGCTGATGTGGGTGGCAACGACAGTCGCCGGATCGACCACCGTGTACCCCAGAGTGAGGGCTTGCTCGCGCATGTGGCGCTCGATCCACACGGCCTCGAGCCCAAAAGCCGGATCGCGCGTGGCAGTACCGGAAATGTTGCCGTATACGCGCCCGGGATTGATCGCCATGTCGCGCTCCGTTTGCACGTCTCCCTGTCCGACCATCACTCCATGCAGACTGATGCGATAGGCGTTCGGCGCCAGATCCAGGTTATCGCGGATGTGCACTGCTGGCACCAGGAATCCGAGCTCCTGCGAAAGCTTTTTGCGCACCCCCTTGATGCGCGTCATGAGTTGCCCACCCTGGTTCTTGTCGACCAGAGGGATCAGGCGGTAACCGACTTCTAGACCGATGGTGTCAGGCGGAACCACGTCTTCCCAGCTCAGCTCACGTGGCTCTCCCGGCACGGCGACGGACGATTCAACCGCCGCCGGTACCAGGGACTGCACCTGCTTGCGCCTGGCAATCATGTACGCAGTGGCCCCGCATACTGAAGCAAGCGTCAGAAAGGCTAGGTTCGGCATTCCCGGCACGATTCCGATCATACCGATCACGCCTGCTGTCACACCCAGAGCGCGCGGATTATCGAACATCTGGTTCATGATCTGCTTGCCCATGTCCTGGGCACTCGACACACGGGTCACTATGATGGCGGCCGCCGTCGACAGTATCAGCGAGGGTATCTGCGCCACCAGTCCATCGCCAATGGTCAGAAGTGTGTAGTTGTGAAGCGCATCACTGAACGCCATGCCATGCTGAATAACGCCTATGGCAAGACCACCGATGATATTGATGAATAGAATCAGGATGCCGGCGATCGCGTCGCCACGTACGAATTTGCTCGCACCATCCATGGAACCGTAGAAATCCGCCTCGCGGGCAACTTCGGAGCGCCGCAGCTTGGCCTCCTCCTGGGTGATCAGGCCGGCGTTAAGATCGGCATCGATAGCCATCTGCTTTCCGGGCATGGCATCGAGGGTGAAGCGCGCGCTGACTTCCGAGACTCGTCCTGCGCCCTTGGTGACGACGACAAAGTTTATGATCACCAGAATCGCAAAGACCACCAGCCCAACTGCATAGTTTCCGCCAACAACGAAATCGCCGAATGCCTTGATCACCTGTCCCGCGGCGCCCGAACCGTTTTGCCCGTGCAGCAGCACCACACGCGTGGAGGCAATATTGAGCGACAGCCGAAGAAGGGTCGCGACCAGAAGCACCGTGGGGAAAGCGGCGAAATCGAGCGGGCGCAGCGTGTACACCACCACAAGAATCACGACCAGAGACAGCGCGATATTGAAGGTGAACAGTATGTCCAAGACCCGCGGCGGCAGCGGCACGATTACCATGGCCAGTATCATGACCAGGAACAGTGGCACGCCCAGAGCGGTGCGGCTTACTGCGCGCAGATCGAAGGTCGGGTTCATTTCAGCCATGGCTTCAGTCGTGCCTCAGGTCGTCGGGAATTTCCAGATCCGGAATCGGTTCTGAGCCTGGTTCGGCACCGCGGCTGCGCAGCTGATAGACGTAGGCAAGCACCTTGGCTACCGCCAAATACAGTCCCGCCGGTATTTCGCGACCGAGCTCGGTGCTGAAATACAGGGCACGCGCCAGAGGCGGAGCGCTGAGTATTGCCACTCCATGCTCTGCGCCGATCTTGCGGATCCGCTCGGCAATCAGGCCCCCACCCTTGGCTACGACCCGCGGCGCCCGCATACGCGACTGATCGTAGCGCAGTGCGACCGCATAATGCGTCGGATTGGTGACGATGACGTCCGCCTTCGGAACTTCGGCCATCATGCGGCGCTTTGACATCTCGCGCTGCATGCGCCGGATCTGCGCCTTCACCTCAGGCCGGCCGTCGGTTTCCTTGAATTCGTCGCGCACTTCCTGGCGCGTCATCTTCATATCGCGCGCATGGTCCCAGAGCTGATATGGCACATCGACAGCGGCGATCACAACCAGGCCCAAGCACAAAGTGACAAGCGACCAACACAGCATGTGCGCGAGGTGCGGCAGCGCCACATTCAGCGGCTCGGTTCCTAGACCGAGAATCATTCCGGATTTGCGCCATAACAGCGCACTGGCGATGGCCGCCAGCAGCACGAACTTGGCCAGGGATTTGAGCAGCTCCATCAGGCTTCGCAGGGAGAGTAGGCGGCCGAACCCCCGGACCGGATCGAGCCTGTCCCACTTGAATCCCAGTGCCTCGGGGCTGAACGACCAGCCACCCAGCGCAAGCGGCGCAAGCAGGGCCGCAAATACCATGATGAGCCCCAACGGGGCGAATCTGACGAGCACTTCCACGACCGCGTGCATGAAAGCCTGAGGACCTGCGCCGGCATCGAAAGCTGCGCTGCGGGTCAGATTCAGCGATTCGCGCATGAGATCGCCGAGTCCGCGCAGCAGGCTGGCGCCCAGAAACAGCATCCCCCCGGCGCTCGCCAGCACCAACACCATGGTATTGAGCTCGCGAGAGCGCGCGATTTGGCCTTTTTCGCGCGCCTCGCGCAGGCGCTTTGGGGTAGCGCTTTCAGTGCGTTCCTGACCGCGGTCAGATTCCATGGATTGCCCCTCCCCCAGCCAGCTGGCCCATCAGACCAAAAGCCGCATCCGACAGGCGTACAAGCTGCGATGGAAGGTCCGGCATCGACATCACGAGCACTACCAACCCCAGCAACAACGTGACTGGAAAACCGACCGCGAAAACATTGAGCTGCGGCGCAGCGCGCGTCATGACACCGAATGCGATATTGACCAGCAGCAGCGCCGCGACTGCCGGCAGGGCCACCATGACCGCCCCTGCGAACATCTGGCCCCCCCACTCGACTACCGCATGCACGGCATCGGGTCCGAAGCCGTGTGTCGATACCGGTAACGCATGGAAACTGTCCACCAACATTTCGATCATGATCAGGTGTCCATTGAACGCTAGGAACAGCAGCGTTGTCATGACCACGTAGAACTGGCTCAGCACCGGCACCTGCACGCCGCTGTTAGGGTCTACCATCGCGGCAAAGCCGAGTCCCATGAGCTGCCCGATCATCTGGCCGGCAAGCTCCAGGGCGTTGAACGTCAGACGCAGGATGAACCCCATTGCGACACCAATAATCAGCTGCTGCAACGTGATGAACAGCGCATCCGCGCCCAGGGGTTCGACCGCGGGCGCGGCCGGCAGCAGCGGGGTAACCACCAGTGTTACCAGTAGCGCCAGCCCCAGACGTATGCGCATGGGAACCACGGCGCTGCCCACTATCGGCGCGGCACCAATAAAGGCGCCGATGCGGAACAGTGGCCACATATAGGATCCTATCCAGGACGCGATCTCGGCGCTGGTGAAATTCACGTGCTGGCCTCCGGCGCCTTCATCCACCGAACCTCACCATCGTCGGGATGCTTTCAAACAGCTCGTGGGTATAGCCGACGATCAGGTGCAGCATCCACGGACCGGCAACGACCAGAACTACCACGAGAATCATGAGTTTCGGTATGAAACTCAACGTGGTCTCATTGATCTGGGTCGCAGCCTGAAACATCCCTACCAGCAGTCCTACAGCAAGGGCCGCGAGCAGCAACGGCGCCGCGAGCATGACCGTTACCTCGAGTGCCTGCTGTCCGACCGTCATTGCTGTTTCCGGGCTCATGGCGCAACCTCAGGTGTGAAAGCTCGCAACCAGTGTTCCCACCACCAGTCCCCAGCCATTGACCAGCACGAACAACATCAGCTTGAACGGAAATGAGATCGTCTGTGGCGACAACATGACCATGCCCATGGCCATGAGCACACTCGCCACCACTAGGTCTATGATCACGAAGGGAATGTAGATGAGAAACCCAATCTCGAAGGCCGTTTTCAGCTCGCTGGTCGCGAACGCCGGCGCCAGCAGCGACATCGGTGTCTTGTCCGGCGATGCGATGCTGTCGCGCCCGGAGATGTGCGCAAACAGTGCGATGTCGCTCTCGCGAGTCTGGGCGAGCATGAATTTCTTGAGCGGCCGTCCTGCCTTCTGCAGCGCTTGGTCGAGCGGCAGATGCTGGTTCATATACGGCTGCAGAGCCTCGGTATTGATGCGATCGAAAACCGGTGCCATGACGAAGAATGTCAGAAACAGGGCGAGTCCCAGCAGGATCTGGTTGGGCGGCGTCTGTCCGGTCCCCAGCGCCTGACGCAGGATCGCAAGGACGACAATGATGCGTGTAAACGACGTCATCATCATAAGACCGGCGGGCAGAAGCGTCAGCGCGGTCATCACCGCGAGTATCTGCAGGCTCACCGAGTAGGTGTGACCGCCGCCGGGAGCAGGTGTAACCGTGAACGCTCTGAGACCGGCCGGTGCTGCAGCCGCTACATGCGGCGCGAACAGCAACAGCATCGGCACGATCAGAGCCATGAATGAACGGTACCTCATGACGGCTTCCCATGCTTCAGCGCCGCTGCCAGGCGCGCTGCAAAACCCCCACCCGGCATCGCCACCGGCGTTGCGCCCGGCAGTTCCTGGTCCAGAACGTGAAGCATTTGGACACGTCCGGGCGCAACGCCCAGCAGAAGCTGACGTTCTCCGACCTGAATCAGAACTGCGCGCTCGCGGGGTCCGAGCGACAACCCGCCCACGATACGGAGCGCTCCGCCGGCGCCTGCCTGCAGATGCCCGAACCGGCGCAGCAGCCAGGCGGCTGCGGCAATTACGAGCAGCACCAGAACCAGGCCCAGCAGGATCTGAACCAGACTTTCGGCCACTGTACGGGAAACCGTCGGGGCCGCCTTGCCCGCAGCCGCGGCCGCCTGCGGAATCGCTGCGATCACGAGCGTCAACAGCGACGGAATCCGGGCATGCTTTGCTGGCACCATCGGAAGCCCGGCCATGCAATATCGCCCTGATGTCTGCTTAAACAATGTGCTTCTCATTTAAGTTTCTGTACTCGCTCGGCGGCGCTGATCACGTCTGTGAGCCGAATTCCGAACTTCTCGTTGACCACAACCACCTCGCCATGCGCAATCAGTGTCCCATTGACCAGAACGTCAAGGGGTTCTCCGGCCAGCCGGTCGAGTTCGACGACCGATCCCTGATTGAGTTGCATCAGATGGCGAATGCTGATGCGTGTGCGCCCGATTTCCATCGAAATCATTACCGGAATATCGAGTATCACCTCGAGGTTGGCGTCCCCGGCTGCTGCGCCGCCTTCTGCCTTCAGGTCAGGCAGCGGGGCAGGCGCGTAGCCATCGCTCTTTTTCGCCGAATCGCTCATAGGTTCTCCGTTAGCTGCTCGCTACTTCTACTGTGGCAAACGTTTGATGGGTTCCATGACCTTAATTGCCCGGTTTCCACGCGATACACCGTACTTGCCCCGAAACGCCGGCACGTTTTCTGCCTTAAGCACTACATGGCTCGGGAACTCAATCGGTATCACGTCGCCCGCTTTCAGGTTCATCAGTTCGCGCAGCGAGATCTCGGTCTCCGTGAGCGTACTGCTGACTTCGACAACGGCTTCCTTGACCTCCTCGCGTAGCGCAACCAGCCAGCGCTCGTCGACCTGGTCACGATCGCTCTGCAGGCCCGTGTTGAGCAGATCCCGTATCGGCTCAACCATCGAATACGGCATCGTGACGTGCACCTCTCCGCCATCACCCTCGATTTCGATGCGGAAAGTGCTCACCACGACCACCTCACTCGGACTGACGATATTCGCAAACTGGGGATTGACCTCGGAGTTGATGAACTCGAAATTCAACGCCAGCACCGGCTTCCAGGCCTCCTTGAGATCGTGAAACACCTGCTCCAGAAGCATATGGATGATGCGCTGCTCGGTAACGGTGAACTCCCTTCCCTCGATCTTTGCCCGGAAGCGCGTGGCGCCTCCGAAGAAGCTGTTGACCACCGCGAATACAAGGTTCGGATCGAAAATCAGAAGTGCGCTGCCCCGCAGCGGCCGCACGCGCATGATGTTCAGGCTGGTAGGCACGAACAGGCTGTGCACGTATTCCGAGAACTTGAACATTTTCACCTCACCGGGACTTATTTCCGGCGAGCGCCGCAGCATATTGAACAGACTTATGCGCAGCAGACGAGCAAAGCGGTCATTGACCATCTCCAGCGTGGGCAGACGACCGCGCACGATACGATCCTGGCTGGCGATGTCGAGCGGTCGCGCAACGCCGTCATGAGCGGCAAGATCATCCTGGGTTTTTACACTGCCACTCTCGACGCCGGTCAGCAGAGCGTCGATTTCGTCCTGGCTGAGTACATCGTTCGCTGCCATGGCTGTCACTGCATCACGAAATTGGTGAAGTAGACGGCAGAAATCTGTGGGCTGCCGGTCTCCTGCTGCATGATCCTTTGGATCTCGGCAAGCGCCTCGGCGCGGACTTTCTCCTTTCCGGCGAGCGTACTGAGATCGGCAGCGCTCTGATTGCTCAGCAGCATCACCAGGTTGTTACGGATATGCGGCATGTACTTCTTGATGTCCTTGATAGCTGCCGGATCGTGGGCCATGACTTCAATGGTTACCTGAAGAAAGCGCATTCCGTTCTGTCCCTGGAAGTTCACGACGAACGGCGGGTCCAGACTCAGGTACAGTTCCTGATTAGCGTTCTGCGGCTTAGCCGGCGCCGGCTGCGGAGCCTGAACCGGCTGCGCCGGCGGCGCACTTGTTGCGGCACCGGCAGGTGCGTGACCACCCTCAAGCATGCGGGTAATGAGGACAGTTCCGAGGATCGAGGCAATCAGCAGCAGGGTGACGCCGCCCACAATCAGCAGGACCTTTTTACCGCCCCCTTTGGCCGGCCTTTTGGTCTTCTTGTCGTCCTCGTCCTCGTCTTCGTCATCACGATCGCGACGATCACGCTCTTCCGCCTTCGCCATTCGGCCAGCCCTCAATGCGTTGCCTGTTCCACCTTTAGCAAGACGCATGCCACCGGAGGTCATAGCGGAATTGACTAACTTTCATAGGGTTAGCATCGGGCCAGCGGCGATTCGACAAGAATTTGACAGGACGTCCAGAGACTGGCGGCGTAAATCCGGCTAAAGCGGGAAGTTGTCCACAAACAACTCCGACGGCGGCGATGGCCGCCACAGCGTCAAGTGGCTCAGGCGTAGAAATCGATCAATCCGATATGCGCCGCCGCCGATGCTATGGCGACGTCATCCTCGGGCAGATTTTGCCCGTCGCTGCGCGGGAACGGATAGTCTGGTTGCCGGGAATCCCGGGAAAAGGAATGCTGCGAGACATCCACATTGACCAAATTGAGGCCGTTGTTCGAGAACATCTCGCGCAGTCCGGGAATCGCTGCCTGCAAGGCATCGCGGACCTGGGCATGCGCCGAGACAAAAGTGAGGGTCGTCTGGTCATTGCGGATCGCTACGCGCACCTCGATCGGCCCGAGGTGTGGGGGGTTTAACTGCAGTTGCGCGGTCTGGATCTGGCGGCCAGCCATCCAGATCATGCTGTTTCCAAGTGCCTGATCCCAGCCAGCCTGGGTGATGGACGGATTGATCTGAAGCATCGCGCTCGGATTCCCGGTTGATGCTGGCGCCGCGGCTGGGGAACCGGAAGCGAGACCGGCGGGGGCAGGACGGACCAGGTCGCTTGCAGATGCTGCCGCCGCCCCGAGGGGGGTAGTCGATGGCGACAGGTTCGGCAAAATCTCCTTCGCCGGCAGCGCCTTGGAAGCCCCGGATTTGTCACCTAAGTCTTTCAGCGCGGCGCTCGCCACGATATTGGTCTGGTCGCCCAAGGCGGATCCGGCGCTTGCCATAATGGAGTCCGGAAGAGAAACACCTTTGGATCCGGGCTTGGCAATCCGGGTGGAGCCCGCGCCAGGAGTTTCCTTGTCGGGCTGAATCTGTGCCCTATCCGCCCCGGGCTCGACAATCGTCGCCACTGCAGGACCTGGCGGCATATTCTGCCGAGCAACCGAAACCTTTGCTGGATCGGGCCGATGTTGGCTATGGACTGACGGCGCGACTGCCTTGACTGCGGCTCCATCTGGCACCGTCACATGCGGCAAAGTCTTGCCGTCTATTGCCGTCTTGCCTTCCGTCTTGCCGTCCTTTGCCGCCTTGGTATCCTTTTTCGTATTGCCGTCTTTTGGGGCTGATTGTGCCGGACCCATCGCCTTGGCGGCAGGGTTAAAATTTGCATCGTCACGCGCCGCGGACCCCGGGCCGTTGCCCGCCGCCGTATCCCGGCTCGTGACACCGTGTGCTGCCAGGACCGCGGGAAACGAGTCTTTGGAATCGCCCGCGCCCTCTGAAGCCGGCTGCGGCGCGACAGGAACGGGCAGGCTGAGATCGGGCCGTGACGGTGGAAGAAAGCTTGGCTGCGGCATGGCACTCCTGTCGGATCGGTACCTAAAGATAAATTACAGAACAGCAAAAGGCATGCCAGGCGGCAAACATTCCAGATACCGATCAAGGACAGAAGTTGCTGTCACGAACCCATTGCCCCTCACTGTACGATTACCCGCGGTACTGCTGTTCGACGCGTTCTCTGGCAGGCGAACAGCCACCAGAATCCCTGGTCATTGAATACAGCACGGCAAGCCAACCGGGGGGGTTGCATCACCGCCTCGGTCGTCAGGACGAGAATAGGCGTGCACTTGCATTCCGGCAGTGCGCGCAAAGCGCGCACAAGAGAAACGCCGTCCATTTGCGGCCTGTTTACGTCCGTCAATACGAGATCCCACTTTTTTGGATTTCTCCGTGGCCAAAACCGCATTGCCTGCCTCTACGACATGATGTCCGGCACTTTTCAACGTAAAGGAAACCATTTGTCGTATTGAGTCTGAGTCGTCTACCGCCAGTATCGTAGCCATCGCCTTCTTTCCCCGATCCGGCGGTTGTTGCCGCGTCGATATTTATTAGTCAGTACCGCGACAACCCGAGCTCTTCCGGCAATCCGAGCATCCGGGCCACTTCGATCAAGACCTTCGACGGTCACCTGCAGGAGCTGCCATGCCTCGCGTCGGCGCACCCTTCAAGAATGCAATCAAGACCTGAAGTCCGGCGGCATCTAAACGCTCGAGCGCTTCTGTGCGCAACGTCACAGTGCTGACTTCCGCCGGCACGCACCGTAGCCGCCCCCGAAATTCCTCGGCCCGATCGATGGTCAGGCTCGCGCCGCAGTCAAAACCGTCTTCAGCCATATTGAATAGCCACTCTGTCGAATTGTTTTCCAGCAATTCACAAACGATCTTGGCGAATGTGCACACGCTGGCGCGTGGTCATGGCCTGTGATCGACATGGCAAGCCGGTCGGCACCGCGTGCCAAAAGCAGCACTGACGTCAACGGAAATGGCCGGCCGTTGTTTGGCTGGTAAAAAGGCGGGATTTTGGCCTTAAATGCGGATGGACGGCCCATGCGCGCTTCCACGGAATCTATCAATGCCGCGGGGTGCGGGGCAGCTTCCAGCGGTTTCGTCCCGACAGCACGGATGCCACTCAGCCGAGGATTAGGACTGGTGCACCGCTGTCAGAATATCGAATAGTGTCCCTCACTTCATCGCGTTATCGTCCGGCGATGCAGAATCTTGAGCAGCGATCCGCATTCGGATCACGCATCGGAATGCTGACACGCCCATCGTCATCGCTTCGCGCTTCGGCACATCGCCGACCGGCCGATGATGCTCGAACGGGCGTATGGTCCGGACAATATGCCGGCTTGCCATATGCGGGTCGATTGATCCCGGCATCAGCCAGCATTGGTACTCAAACGGTTAGTCGCACTCGTCGCCGATGTCAACCCGCACCTGCTTTGTGCGATCGTCGGCTTCGATTTGATCGCGCCGCTCTGAGGCGCGAGCTTCGTCACCGCGATAACGTTCGATGATCTTGTCCACAGCGCGGATCTTGGTGCGCGTCGCGTACCATTGATGGCGCCTTGTCTCATACTCCATCCGGCTATGCTCAACACGATGCTGCTGGTGAATGATCGCCTCGTTCAGGCGCGAGAGGAATACGCGGAAGTCGTACATGCGGCGCGCATCGATGGCAGACCCCCCGGAGAATTCGAGCTTCTTCGCGTACTCGTCCCGATATCCCAGCAACTCGGCAAGCTTCGCCTCGGCTTCGGCCAGCACCCGTCTCTGTTCACTTAGTACGCGTGCTGCCGTACGCTCGCGCGACTCTGCAACTTTCGCAACCGGCTTCATGCGTTTTGACTTTCTCATGACCCATCCTTTTTAGCAATCCAGAACACTGGTCTTTGGCGGCACGATTCACTGCTTCGCTATTGCTTCCGGAACAAGTGCAGAAAGCTCGGACAGACTTGCGGCTAGCGGAACGGCCTTGTTCATATCCTGGCGCAGGAACCCCAGAAGGCGAGGATGATAGTCGATGGCCTCATCCAGACGCTGATCCGTTCCGCGCGTATAGGCACCGACGCTGACGAGATCGCGGTTTTGCTGATACACAGAGTAAAGCTGCTTGAAACGCCGCGCGGACTGCTGCTGTGGTACCTTGATAATTTCATTCATCGCGCGGCTTATCGAAGCCTCAATGTCGATGGCCGGATAGTGTCCGCTTTCGGCAAGCTGGCGTGAAAGGAATATATGTCCATCCAGAATGGCGCGCGCGGCATCGCCGATCGGATCATTCTGGTCATCTCCCTCGGTAAGCACGGTGTAGAATGCAGTAATCGATCCACCGCCGGTCACCCCATTTCCGGCGCGTTCCACGAGCTGCGGCAGCCTGGCAAACACAGATGGCGGATAGCCCCTTGTGGCCGGCGGCTCGCCAATGGCAAGGGCGATCTCGCGCTGCGCCTGCGCGTAGCGAGTCAGCGAGTCCATGAGCAGCAAAACCTGACGTCCCTGGTCCCGAAAATATTCGGCAATGCTGGTGGCCAGCATAGCGCCATGCAAACGCATGAGCGGGGGATAGTCCGCCGGTACCGCCACCACGACCGCCCGCGCCATGCCTTGCGTACCCAAAATGTTCTGGATGAACTCCTTCACTTCCCTACCGCGCTCGCCGATCAGTCCGACCACGATGACATCGGCCGTGGTAAAGCGCGTCATCATGCCTAGCAATACGCTCTTGCCGACGCCGCTTCCGGCAAAAAGCCCAAGCCGTTGTCCGCGCCCCACGGTAAACAGCGCATTGATTGCACGCACGCCGACATCGAGCGGCTCCCGGATCGGGGCTCGCGCCAGCGGATTAATCGGTCGCCCCGTCAGTGGAACACGCGCGGTCGTTCGCACTTTCCCCTTTCCATCCAGCGGATTTCCGGCGCCATCCAGCACCCGCCCGAGCAGAGCGTCGCCCACATGCGCCTCGGACATCACTGTGCTTGGAATCACGCGCGCATTGGGCGTAAGTCCGCGTATGTCGCCGGTAGGCATCAGGAATAGACGCTCGCCGGCAAAACCGACCACCTCGGCCTCGATATTTGCTCCCTGCGGACCTGCAATGAGGCAGCGGCTTCCGATCGCTGCCTGACAGCCGGTAGCTTCCAGCGTGAGCCCGACCATGCGTGTAAGCTTTCCTTCCACCACCAAGGGCGGGGGAGAATCCAGAACCTCACGGGCACGCACGAGGCTGTCACGCCAGCGCGCACCGTGCGACGAGTCAGCCAGCAGGGCGGTCATCGCGGCGCTCCCCTCCGAGAATTGCGGTAACGATGCTGGTAAGACGAGCCTCCACGCTGGCGTCTATCTGGGAATGCTCCGTATGCACCCTACAATCTCCACGCGTCAGTACCGGATCCTCAATGATGCGCCAGGCACGATCACCTTCCGGCAGGGAAAGTGCGCTATGCACAAGAGCGGCGTCCTCAGGATGAAGATGAACACTCACGTGGCGCGCCGAAACCGGCAGGGACGACACAGCCTCGCGCGCTACTGCCACGATCGTGCCGGGATCGGTGCGCAGTTCGCGCCGCACCAGCGTCCGTGCGATCACGATTGCGAGCTGGATGAGCTCATGCTCGACCTGCTGGTCAAGATCCGCAAGCGGCTCGTTCAATAGGCCGACCAGTTTCGCAAAGCGCTCGGCCTGCGCAAGCATCTGCGTTCGTCCTTCCTGGCGACCCTGGGCAAAACCTTCTTCGTAGGCCTGCTTTTGTATCTGTTCAATCTGCTTGGCAGTAAGCACATTGGGGTTCTTGCCGAGCGCCCCCTCGACAGCCGGCACCTCCCAGCGCTGATAGGCGCTCAACTCGTCTCCCGAAATGATGCGCGACTTGCGTCCGGCACCGCGCTCAGGCGCCTGTCCCGGATGCCGGACGGGGCTGTCGGGCTCAGACATACTCTTCCCCCCCCTTGCTGCCTAGCGCAATTTCTCCGGATTCGGAAAGGCGCCGCGCAATTCCAAGAATCTCCTTCTGCGCTGTTTCTACCTCGGATAATCGCACCGGACCCTTGGCTTCCAAATCGTCGCGCAGCATTTCGGCAGCGCGCTTCGACATGTTTCCGAAGATCTTCTGCCTCATTGCATCGTCCGAACCTTTGAGCGCTAGCAGCAGCGACTCCGACGACACCTCACGCAGCAGAGTCTGAATACTTCGGTCATCGATGCTCAGCAGATCCTCGAACACGAACATGAGGTCTTCGATCTTCTGTGCCATCTCGCTGTCGGCCTCCTTGATGTGCTTCAGAATATCGGCTTCAGCCGATCCACTCATGCTGTTGATGATGCCGGCAGCGGTCTTGACTCCTCCGACACTCGATGACTTGAGCTTACTGACAGCCTTTCCGGAAAATTTCTTCTCCATGATGTCGTTGAGTTCCTGCAGTGCGGACGGCTGGATGCCGTCGAGCGCAGCGATGCGCATCAGAACGTCGGCTCTGCTCTTCTCCGGAAACAACGCCAGCACCTCTGCCGACTGATCGCTGTCCAGATAAGCGAGAATGATGGCGATAATCTGCGGGTGTTCGAGGCGGATAAGCTCCATGATTGCGCGCGCATCCATCCACTTGAGCCCCTCCAGACCCTTGGTGTTTCCGCCAAGAAGTATGCGATCAATGAAGCCTCCGGCCTTGTCCTCGCCCAACGCTTTCGTCAGGACCTTGCGAACGTAGTCGTCGGAACCGATTCCAAGAGAGGTCTGGTTGTCCACGGACTGCACGAAATCCTGCAGTACCTGGCTTACCTGGGCACGAGAGACACTCGACAGCGCAGCCATTGCCGAGCCGACCTTCTGGACCTCTTTGGGGGCCATGTGTTTGAGGATCTCAGCAGCATCCTGCTCGCCGAGCGTGAGTAGCAGAATAGCGGCGCGCTCAACCCCGGTGACCTTGGCTGCCGCCTCAGCCATCGCTTGCTACCCAGGTCTTGACCACCTGCGCCACCCGCTTTGGATCCTGTGAACTCATGCTTCGGGCAGCATTGAGCTGGGCATCATAGTTGCCCGGACCGCTGAGCTGCGCCACTGGCCCGGGTCCGCCTAGCGCCTGCCGGCTCGCCGCTGAATCGGGTGCCGGTGCAGCGGCGATCGTCGCTGCCTGCTTGGCGAGTAATCCACGCATCACTGGTCGCAGGATCCCGAAAATCAGGAATAACACCACCAATCCGGCAAGCACCTGCCTGGCTGCGCTCCACACCCAGGGCTGCTTCCAGATGGGTGGCGGCGGCGGAGCCTGTATTTGCGGCAGCTGCCGGAACGGAATGTTGATTACATTGACGCTGTCGCCGCGCTGAGGATCAAAGCCGACGGCTGACTTTACCAGCGCTGTTATGCGCGCGATCTCCTGCGGCTTGAGCGCGGTGCGCACGACCTGGCCGCTGCTGTTGACCGTCCTCAGGTCGTCCACTACTACAGCCACCGACAGGCGCTTGATGCGTCCGCTGGGAAGCCGCGTGTGGCTGATTGTCTTGTCCAGCTCGTAATTGCGAGTCGCACTGCTGCTGCTATCGGTCGGTATGGGCGGGCTGGCGGCAGTCACGGCTGCAGGCTTGGATCGTTTCGCACCGGTTCCCGACCCCGAAGTCTTGGGCGTGGTCGTTGCAGTAGTCTGCGGCACCGAGGTCGGACCGGGGGGCTCGTTCGACAGCGCACCCGGAACGCCCATCGCTTCGGATCCGGCACCGGTAGTCTGCTGCCGCGATACCTGCTCGCTCAGCAGCGCCTCGTCTTTGGGATTGACTTTCTCCTTGGTTTCATCCGTCATCGTGAAGTCCACGTTAGCGACTACCTGGGCGCGGACTCCTCCAAATCCTATTATTGGCGTGAGAATATTGTTTATGCGCTGCACATAGGAATGTTCCAGACGGCGCGTGTATTGAAACTCACTGTTATTCAGCGCCGCAAACCGGCTAGAGGCGCCGCTGCTGAGCAACCGCCCCTGCTGGTCGACGATCGTCACGTTGCCGGTTGTCAGGTTCGGAACACTGAAGGCAACGAGGTGTTCGATCGCCGCGACTTCGCCTCCATTAAGATCGCGCCCTGGGTAGAGATCGACCAGCACCGAGGCCGTCGGCTGCGCGCGTTCACTCACAAAAACCGATTGCTTGGGTATGGCCAAACTGACGCGTGCGCGGCGTACGTTGTCGAGTGCGCCGATGGATCGCGCCAGCTGCCGCTCAAGAACATATTGGTAGCGCGCAGTCTCTATGAACCGGCTAGTACCGAAACCGTGCGGATCATCAAGCAGGTCCATGCCCCCGTCCGTGCTTCGCGGCAAACCCTGCGCTGCCAGCTTGATGCGTGCATCCGCAACCTGGCCATCCGGAACCATGATCATGCCACCCGGCTCGATCTTGTAGGGAATGTTCAGTTTCTGCAGGCTGCTGATCACCTGACCCGCATTCTTGGCGGATAGGCCCGCGTAAAGCTGTCCGTAGCTCGGAGTCCGCGACCACATCACCACGCTTATGCCAATGGCCACGGACGCGGCGATTCCGAGCAACAGCCCGAGCTGCTGGACCACGGGATTGCGGGTCAGTGCCTGCAGAGGCAAGGGTACACTTTGGGTCTTTGCAAGTTCAGTAGCCATAGTCAATCAGAATTCACAATGTCTGCCTCTGGACTTCAGTTGCGATGCACATTGCCTGACGCGCCCGCGCCGGCCGGATCGGCAGGCCGCCATGCATATGGACGGATTTGTTCATAGCTGCATGCTCATGATGTCCTGATACGCTGAGACGAGCTTGTTGCGCACCTGAGTCATGGCCTGAAATGAAATGTTGGCCTTTTCCACGGCGATCATCACCTGCGACAGGCTTACCTGGCTAGACTTGGTCTCGAATGCCCGCTCCAGAGAGCGCGCATGTAGTTCGCTGTCGTTTACCTGCTCCATCGCCCCCTTAAGCAGAGACGAAAATTCTCCGCCCCCGGTGGCGGGACCTGTCTGGTGCGGCATACCCTGTGCTGCGGCGCTCATGGCACGCAGCTGCGATATGAGCTGGGTCACGTCGATATTGTTCATGGCCTGCTGCCTCTCCAGTTTTCAGTCGGAACGGGCCTATCCGGGGATTACAATCCCTTCTTCCCGCAGCCGCGCCAGCTTGTAACGCAGCGTGCGCGGGCTGATCCCGAGGCGCGCGGCCGCCTCCTTGCGGCTGCCCATGCCGGCTTTCAGCGCTTCCAGGATCAGATTGCGCTCGTGGCTGCGCAGATCATCGCCCAGAGAATCCACGCCTGCCGGCTGCGCCGCCACCTTGACTGCGGGCGAATTTGCGGTTGCAGGTGCAACCGCTGTCGCAGCTACGGAATTTTCGAAGCGCAAATCGTGCATTTCGATCCGATCCCCGGAATGAAGAATCAGGGCCCGTTGCATCGCATTGTCGAGCTCGCGCACGTTGCCTGGCCAGCCGTGCTGCGACAGACGGTCCATCGCCGCCTGCGATAAATCCGGAACGTGCCTCCCCTGGGCTGCCGCAGCGCGCGCCAGCAGACAGCGTGCGAGCGGCACGATGTCCTGTGTGCGTTCGCGCAGTGGCGGTATCTGCAGCGGAAATACGTTCAGCCTGTAAAACAGATCCTCGCGGAAACGCTGGGCTGCAACCTCCTCGCGCATAACCCGGTTGGATGTCGCGAGCACACGGACATCGAGCGCAACCGGCTTGCGTCCTCCGAGGCGTTCGACCTCCTTTTCCTGCAAAACGCGCAGCAGTTTTGCCTGCAGCGCCAGGTTCATTTCCGATATCTCGTCAAGCAGCAGCGTGCCGCCCTGGGCCTGCTCGAACTTTCCCGGACTTGCCTGATAGGCCCCTGTGAAGGCGCCCTTTTCGTAGCCGAACAGGATTGCCTCCAGCATGTTGTCCGGTATCGCGGCGCAATTGATAGCGATAAACGGCTTGTCGCAGCGGCGCGAGTGGCGATGAAGAAAGCGTGCCAGCACTTCCTTGCCGGTTCCGCTCTCGCCGCTGATCATTACGGTCGCATCGCTGTCTGCGACGCGCCGTGCGAGTTCGACAAGCTCACGCATGTGCGCATCGGCGGCAACCAGGTCTCCATCTGTTGCCGTCGCCGGTAACGCATAGCGTTCCACCATATTGACGAGGACTTCCGCCTCAAAGGGCTTGACAAGGTAATCGGCGGCGCCATCGCGCATCGCAGCCACAGCGGCCTGAATCGTGCCATAGGCAGTCATCAGCAGCACCGGCGTATTCGGAGAATCTGATTTTACGCGCTGAAGCAAGGCGTTTCCGTCCATGCGCGGCATCTGGACATCGGCGATGACCATAGCAATGGCGCCGGTTGCCAGTATGGCGATCGCATCATTCCCGTCGGATGCTGCCGCCACTCCGTATCCGGCCATTGTCAGCGTGTCGCACAACGCCTCACGCAGCGGCTCATCGTCTTCCACGACCAGCACCGTGGCGCGTGACCGATGCAGGCTATTCGGCAAAGCATTGGAGGAACCCATTACACACTCCCTCTCGAGAAGTCATCGGACACCGTCTCGCGCTCCTTGCCGCACGAAGTGGCTTTCTGATCCATCATTCCCCGCGGCAGACGCAGGCCGAAGGTGCTACCGACTCCGAGTCGCGAACTCATCCAGGCACTGCCTCCGTGCGCCTCGGCGATCGCGCGCACTACGGCCAGACCCAGCCCAGTGCCCTGCGTGCGAGTTGTGAAGAAGGGTTCAAAAACGCGATCCTGCAGTGCCTGTGATATGCCTGGGCCGTTGTCGCACATCATCAGGTCAACGCAGACGTCGTTTGCACGTACGACGAATAGTATCTGTCCCCCGGAGCCACAGGCCTGCATGGCGTTGTTCGCGAGGTTCTGAAGGGCGCTCAGCAGGGTTTCACGGCTAGCGTAAAGCATCGCACCGTCCGATTCGTCGAGGGTGGCGAGCTGACAACCATGCGCCTGCAGCCCCACTTCCAGCGCCCGCTGCAAATCAGTGATGAGATCCACCACTAGAAACGTACTTTTCGCAAAATTGCCGTTTCGGGCGAAAAGCAACATGTCATTGATAAGTCGCTCCAGATGACGCATGCGCGATTGGATTCGTTCAGCCGCCCGCTGGCGGTCCGCCGCTTCGAGTTTCGGGCGATTGAGATGCGAGGCATAAAGCAGGGCTGACGCCAGCGGAGTGCGTATCTGGTGTGCAAGCGCCGCAACCATGCTACCCATGGCCGCCAGGCGCCGATCATGATTCAGCTGCTCCTGAAGACGGCGTGTCTCGGTCAGATCCTTGAGCAGCAGGATCTGGCCGGGCTCGGAAAGGAGCGGACTCGTGGCAATGCTCACGCGGCGACCGTCGCGCAGCGAAATTTCGTGGCCGTCGTCATCGCGCGGGGCGAATGCCCGCTGGATCACATCACGCCACGCGCTGCCGAGCAAAGGCTCCCCGAGCAGGTCGACCGCGGCGGGATTGCAGTCCTGCACGGTTCCGTCTCCGTCCAGCACAACCACGCCACCGGGCAGCACATCGAGCAGACTTCTCAGACGGTTGGCCAGCCGATCTTTTTCAGCAAGCCCTGCGAGGCGTTCATTACGAGCGGCGGCCAACTCGCCTGTCAGCGAGTCAACGCGGTTCTCAAGCTCATGAAAGGACGCCGCCAGGTGGGTTGAGGCCGCGTCGAACAGGCGGAATGCGTCGGCCAGACAGTGGGCGGACCCCGGAACGGCCCCGTCCCCGGCATCGATGCGCGGCGCTGGCTGCGGTCTGGCAAGTTGATGGGTCATACAATTCCTGCTCCGGCTTCGTCTTAACACCTGGACCTAGGCGGCCCCCTGAAGCGATGTCAGCAAGAACTGTGCCCGATAAATTACCCTTTTTTATCAGTATATTGAATTCTGGATTCGGTCGTCACGTCAAAATCCCGTCGTCGGATTCCCGTGCAACCACTTCGTATTTGCGCAGCTTTTCCACCAGCGTCGTGCGCCCGAGCCTGAGGCGCTTCGCAGCCTGGGCCACGACGCCGTCGGCCTCGTCGAGCGCTTGCTTGATCAGGCTGTACTCGAGGTTGTTCAGGTGCTCTTTGAGATCGAGCCCCTCTGCCGGCAGGCGCATGACCGCGGCAAAGACGGCCGCACTGCTGTCAGAAGCAGGTGGCGCTGGGTTGCGAGCCGCCCCGGGGGCAAGGAATTTATCCGGCAGATCACCGGTATCTACTGACCCGCTGGGATGCAGAATTGCCAAACGCTCCATCAAATTGGCGAGCTCGCGCACATTGCCCGGCCAGGAGTACTGGGTCAAAGCCACAACCGCAGCTGGAGTCAGGCGCACCGATCCGCGTCGCTCATGCTCGATACGCGCAATCAATTCATTGATCAGCAGCGGTATGTCCTCGACACGCTCGCGCAGCGGCGGCATTTCTATCGGAAAAACATTCAGCCGATAGAACAGGTCCTCGCGGAATTTTCCATCCTTGATCGCCTCTTCGAGATTGCGGTGGGTGGCAGCGATGATGCGCACGTTGGCGCTGATGCTCTTGTTGCTGCCGACACGTTCAAAGGTCCGCTCCTGCAGTACGCGCAGCAGCTTCACCTGCATTGGAAGGCTCATGTCGCCGATCTCGTCCAGAAACAGCGTGCCATCCTCGGCCAGCTCAAACCTGCCTTGACGTGCGCTTATGGCACCGGTGAATGCTCCCTTCTCGTGTCCAAACAATTCGCTTTCCAGCAGGTCGCCCGGAATCGCACCGCAGTTGATTGGTACAAACGCCCGGCTTCGGCGCGCTGAATTGTAGTGCAGGTTGCGCGCAACCACCTCCTTGCCGGTTCCGGACTCGCCCAGAATCAGCACATTGGCCTCGGAATTGGCCACTTGCTCGATCAGCCGGCGCACACGCATCATCGCGCGACTGTTCCCTACCAGACTGCGGAACAATTCCAGAGGCCGCTGCGTGCCGGACCGGCTGCGGGATTCGCGATAGATCTCGGCCTGGTGAAGGGCGAAAGCAAGTTGCTGGTAGCGGATCGGCATATCAATGTTGCCTAATACACCCGCGGCGACTTGCGGATTCACTGGCACATTTCTGGCCTTGTCCGTCACCAGCAACACCGGGAGATCCTGATCCCATTCCCTGAGTTCCTGGATTAGATCCAACCGGACCTCTTCGGACTCGCACCCGCCGATGATCGCCGCCAGCGCTGATTGATGCCGGCCAGCAGCCTCGCGCCAGCAGGTCCAGTCGTCAACTGCAACTGCCTGGTGGTCGATGAACTCAATCAGGGTGGCGAGATAGCTTCGGCGCTCTGCATCGGAGTCGATAACCAACACGGCCGGTCCACCCATTTCTTATTCCCCATTATGCATGATAGGCAAAAGACGCAGGTTTTTTCCTGGATATGCGCGGGTCACTGTCATTAATTGACAGCACGGCAATCCATCCCCACGCGCCACGACCCAATTCAAACCGCGACCGCCAACAACCTGGCTCTCTTCAAAGCAACGTCTGTGCCACACCTGCAGGCAGCGCCAAAAAATTGCCACTATCGGCAGGTTTTTGCAGTTAAATCAACATGATCATTTTTAATATGACACTATTCTTCCAGCTAAGTGCAACAAGCCGGCTCACATGGCCCAGGGATCATCGTGCATAACCGTACACCGGCGGCACACACCTGACACGGTGCGTCAGATCCGGTATCGCAACGCTACCTAGATCGCGTCGTAAATCAACGTGCCTCGTCGCGGCCTGCTCCGCGACGGGTTTGGGCCACAGTACGCCGATGGTGGACGAATATTATTTTTTCCAACAGTTCGGCAACCACTTCACCCGGATCGTCGATATCCATGACGGCACGGAAACCCTCCGGGGAAGGCTGCACGCTGCGTACCCTGCCAGAGAGCGTCAGTGGCCGCGGCACGCGCAAGCACAGGTAGAGAGCCACATCGACACGGCCGCCTGCAGCAGGCGCGCGGACATCGTGCCACTCCAGATCACGCGCTCGCAGACGCACCGTCAGCGGTGGTGGTGGTGGCTCATGATGGGCCAACACACGTCCAACCAGGTCGAGAACGAGATCGAGCTTAGAATCGAGTCGACGCAACTCCTGAGCTACGGCAGGATGGTCGTCTGCCAGTTCCTGCGGACGCTCCTCGAGGACTGAAAGGATGCGCAGAAGCTCCTCGTTGGCAGCCTGCTCCGCACGCCGCTGCAGTCCATCGAGCGGATTCGCGTCGCGCCAGCTGAGCGGCAACATGCCTTCGTAGGCGATACCCGCCCCGAGCACGTTCTGCTCTGACGTCGGTATGGAGTTGGTCATCGTGACGGCTTCCGATGGCACCGGGAACTTCAGGTTACCGGATCACAGCGTCTTCCGCCAGACTGACGGCCTGCCGTCCCGGCCCTGGCTATGGGCAACCGTCGTAGGCCAGCTTTGCAAGTTGGCGGGTCTTTAGCTCGTTGAACTTGCCGGCGATACGATCCCGCTCGGTTACCCCGAGCTCGGTCAGGCACGCATTGAGTTCCAACAGTCTCTTGATGCCGGCAGCCATATAGGGAGATTCCTGGACGCTCGGTCTGACAGCGAATAACTCGTGCAGCAGACGCTGGCGACTGGACTGGAGCCGCTGGACCTCCGCCCAGTCCTGCAATTGCGCCTGTTCCAGCATGGCCATGGTCGTGGTGAGGATTGCGTCAAATTTCGCCTGGCGCGCTGCTTCGGATGCGGGTCGGCTGCTCATCACTACCGTGCACCGTATGAAAGCTTTACGTTCTCGGGGATGGCATCCCACGCTGTTTTGATCTCGGTGAGCAGACTCGCGACCTCGCTAAGCGCTTCGGGATCATTCTTGGCGTTGGCCAACAGCAGACGCCGCTCCATGTAGTCATAAAGAAGATCTAGATTGCGCGCGATGTCGCCGCCAGCCTCCTTGTTGAGACTGGAACGCAATCCACCTATAAGCATAAGCGCCCCCCTGATGCGGCTACCCTTGTCCGCCACTTCCCCGCGCAGCATGTGGCCCTTGGCCACAGCAAGCCGATCCAGCGCATTGTCCAGTAACATCTGGATCAGACGGTGCGGGTTGGCATATAAGACCTCGGCTATGTCTCCGGATTCGCCATACTGGCGCATAACGTTATAAGGATTTGCTCGATTCATACGGTATTCCCGATTTAACTGGGTTTTGCAGCTCTGGTTTCCATCCTGGCTTTGCGTCCGCTAACCACCAAGCTTCGTACTGCTCGGTCCAGACTGACCGCCCGAATTGGACCACGGCAACGCCGCCAGCTCGTTGGTAAGGAGGGAGCCCGTCGAATTGAGCTGGCCGACCAAGCTGTCCATGGCGTTGAATTCTTGGTAATACATTGCCTGTTCGTTGGCTATCTGCTGGTTCAGCTGACTGATCTGATTGTTGATACCAGTGATAGTATTGTTGATGCCCGCAGTGCGGGCGGCAATGGGGCCAGTGCTGCCGAGCATCTGCGTCGCGAGATTGCTGAGCTGGTAGGCATAGCCTTGGGAATAGCCCACGGTACCCCTTGCGCCGGTCGATCCTCCGTTGACCTGCAGCTGCAGGCCATCCACCGGCGTACCGCTGGCGCCGGTCAGATTCTGTCCCGACCCGCTCGCGGCATATCCGTCAATCGTACCCGCCACATCGACCCCGGCAGTTCCCGAAGCAACGCCAAGACCGAGCGTGCTGCCTGTATTTGTGCCAGCGGAAGTGATGCTCACGTTCGATGCCGAACCATACTGGTTGGACGTGATCACGAACTGCGATCCGGTGCTGTTGTAGGAAACCGACACCGCCGCGCCAGCCGCCTTGAGCGCACTGTCGCCATTGATCTCCGACTGGATTTCGGACACCAGGCTCGCCACCGTGGTGTACGTGCCCTGGTTGAGGGTGATGGTGCCACTCTGCACCCCGTTTACCGTGATGCCGAAGGTGTTGTTGTTTGAGTTCAAAACGACTGGCGAGTTAAAAGTACCCCCGGTGCTGGCCAACGCAGAGCTGGAGGTTCCCGTGAGACTGCCCTGCGTCGCCAGCTGCGTGACATTGACCGCGTAACTGCCGGGCCGAGTATTGGCCCCGCTGCCCACATAACTGATCTGGCCGTCGCTTGGAACACCCTGTGCGGCGAACAGGCCTGCTACCCCGCTGAAGTTGCTGGTTAGAGCCGATTGCAACTGAGACGTATTCAGCTGAAGGGTCCCGTCCGACTGCACCGTCACCCCGATCTGAGACAGATTGCTGAAGCCGCTTCCGAGACCGGACAGACCCTGATCCAGGGTATCCTGGATCTGCGTCAGGACTGACATCGTCGAGGCATCGCCCTGCAGCGGCCCCGCAGTCTTGGTAGCCGCATCATAGGCCGTCATGGCACTTACGGAATTGAACAGGGTGTTGTAGGCGTTTACGAAGTTGGTGACTGCCGTCGTGGCAGCCGTCGTGTCCTGAGACACCGTCAACGTAGTAGGCGACCCGGCCGTATTGGTCGCCAGCAGGTTGAGGGTGACGCCCTGGATTGCACTGGAGACCGTATTGGTCGAATTCGTGATGTTGACGCCATCAACGGACAGGGCGGCATTCTGGGCGGCAACGGTCTGAGTCAGGTTCTGGCCGCTGCCCGAGACCGCGGTCGGATCATAGGCAAGCTGCGACAGCCCGGTCATATTGGTGTTGGTTCCGTCGCCGTCGTTCACCGTGACCCGCAGGCTGTTGGCAGCGCCGCTCGTCTTCGAGGTCAGCACCAGCCGGTTGCCGGTACCGTCGTTGAGAATCGACGCACTCACACCGACATTGGCGGCATTGATCGCCGAGGCGATGCCACTCAGAGTGTCGTTCGAGCTGTTGATGACTACCGAACCGGACGGCTGCGAATTGTTGAGCGTGAAAGTGTTGCTGCCGCTGTCGTAGGTGCCGAACTGGAATGTCAGGGTACCGGTCCCGACGGTGTCCGAGGTATTGGCGAAATCGCTCGACACCAGTGACTGCGCCTGCGCCAGCTGGTTCACCTGGACGGAATAATTGCCCGCAACCGCGTTGCCCGCCACGGTGGCGCTGAAGTGCGATGTATCCGATGTTGCAGAAGTCATCGTCTGAAAATTCGAAATTCCACTCAAGCCCTGCATTGACGCCTGGAAAATCGAAAGGGAGCTTTGGAGCTGTCCATAGGCTGACAGTTGCGCCTGGTAGCCCGCCTCCTGAGTCTGAAGGGTCTGGACCGGAATGCTGTCCGCGGCAACCAGTGCGCTCACCAGACTGTTGACGTTGATACCGGAACCGAGCCCGGTGGACGTGAGTATCGCCGCACCCGTACCGCTCAATGAGGGGGCAGTGCTTCCTCCCGAAGAAGACGTTGTTCCCGTAGGCAGAACTGTGGACATGGTATGGTAACCTCGCTCGGCAACTACCCGGGTATCGCGGGTGCGCCAGTTTTTGTAGCCAAATGCAAGAAAGGGACCAACTTACGCTTTAGTCCGCACGATCAGCCCCTGAACTCCGTCGAGAGCATGCGCGATGGCCATGACTTCCTCTGAAGGAATCTGGCGAATGACTCGGTGAGTCTGGGAATCCACGACCGTGACGACAACCCGGTGGGTCTGGCGGTCCACCCGGAACTCGAGTTCGCGCTGCATATTCTGTACGTACCCGTTCAGATGACCGACAGCCTGCGCCAGATCGCCAGTACTGGGCTGGATCCGCGGCAAAGCTGGCGGAGGCATCTGGCCGCTGCCCGGCAATTCTTGCCGCGGCTGGGGCTCGGTTGCCGCGTTCGGCAGCGCTGCGGCATTCGGCGGCTGACTGACGGGATCTATGGGCATGGTCTCGCTCCTTCAGGGACTACAGCCGTCAGCCCGGAGCACTGATGTGCTCCGGGCTGAGGCCTCACTACTTGCAGCGACGTCCCCGTCTTTAAAGTCTCCTAACGGCTACTCTGCCTTATTTCAACAGAGCCAGAATCGTTTGCGGCTGCGCGTTGGCCTGGGCCAGCATCGCAATACCCGCCTGCTGCAGCACTTCGGCACGAGTCAGATTGGCCGTCTCGGCCGCGAAGTTTGCATCCTGAACGTTGCTGCGCGCTGCCGTCTGATTGTCCACCGCCGTCTGAAGATTGGCGGAAATCAGCTGGAAGCGGTTCTGAATGGCACCGAAAGTCGCCTGGAGATTGTCGACCGACTGCAACGCCGAATCCACACGCTTGATCGTGTCATTGGCGGCCGCCACTGTCGACACATTGACGCTGCTCAGCGTCGTAGCATCCTGGGCAATGGTGTAGTCGGTCGCCGTTCCCGACGACCCGCCAAAACCGAGGTCATTGGCCTGGCCGGTGATCACGATGTTGTTGGTGGCGCTCAGGGACAGCGTTCCGGTCACGTCACCACCGACCGAGGTGGCACCACCCGTATCCACCGCCGTTTTGGTCCATCCACTGGCACCAGCGGTCGTCGCATATGTAGCACCGGTGGTAATGTTGTAGATCTCCCCGCTGGCATAGGTGCCGGTAGCCGAAGAGGAGCCAAAGGCCGCGGTGATGGCTTGCGCATTCGCCGAAGTCAGCACGATATTTCCGCTGGAATCAACGCTTGCGACAACGTTCACGCCACTCGTGAGATTGATCGCGGTTGCGAGCTCGGAAGCCGTGATCTGGCCAGCCGAGTCGGCAGCGACAGTGATGTTCGTGCCGTTAATGGTTCCCACCGAGTATGAATCAGTTGCAGTGAGCCCGGAAACCGTAGAGAACGGCGATGACTGCACGATCGGACTCCAGGTGGGGTCGCCGCCGCTGGCCCCGCTCGGTACGCCTTCCGCCGCCGTGATCGCAGCCCCGCTCTTTGACGAGAGCGTGAGGTTGCCGGAGGCCGAGTTGTAGCTTGCTGTGACGCCGGCTGCTGCCAGCGTGGCATTGGTATTGATCGCCGACGCAACCTGAGATCCCGTGACCGAACCGCCCGTAGGAGCAACAGCGATATTGGTGCCATTGACAGTCACGTAAAAGTCGTTCGTTCCAAGACCGGTGACCGTGGTGAATGCCGATGCCCAGTTGTTGCTGGCGGTTGTGCCGCCCGCCAGGCTCGCCAGATTCGCAGCACCACCGGTAGCACCGCCGCCCAGGGTCTGGCTGGCGATAATGTCACGTCCATCCGCCGCGGTGAGCGTCATCTGACCGTTGGCGGAGTTGAACGTTGCGGTGACGCCTGTCGAGTTCGAGTAGGTGTTGATCTGGTTCGCGACGTCGCTCCCGGTGAGCGGGCCGTTGCCATACAGATCGTAGTTCGAGTAGATGGTTTGACCGTTGATGGTCAGGTTATAGGTATTACCTGCATTGCCTGAGGTCGTCGTGAAAGCCGTCGTCTCGCTGGTGCTGGCGGTCGCGGTCAGCCCCTCGACACCCGAGTTGTTGATCGCTGTGGCCTTGGCAAATGCGCTGTAAGACGTCTCGCCGGCGGCTGCGCCTGCCGGTCCGGCGACCGACGCGGCAATCGTCATTGCAGGATTGCTGCCGATCTGTATCGTCTCGGTCCCACTCAGCGCTGTCGTCGACACTGCCGTGCCGGTGGCGTCGGCGATCTGGCCGATCTGGTCGGTCCGTACACCGGTGCTCAGGTTGACATTGATGGTCTGGCCGGCATTGGCACCCACCTGGAACTGGGCATTGCCGAAGCTGCCGTCGAGAAGATTCTGGCCGTTGAACGAGGTCTGGGTCGCAATCTGGTTGATTTCCGCGATTTGCTGCTGCACTTCCTGGTTGAGTGCCGCGCGATCGGTCGGGGAATTGGAGGCGTTCGCCGATTCCACGGCAAGCTGGCGGACAGTCTGCAGGGCATTCGTGATCTGGGTCAGGGCGCCGTCGGCCGTCTGGGACAGCGATGTGGCGTTGTTGACGTTCTGGACCGCCTGGTTCAGACCGTTGACCTGCGTGGTCAACAGATTGGCAATTGCGAGGCCGGCCGGGTCGTCGGCAGCGCTGTTGATACGCAGGCCCGAGGACAGGCGCTGCATTGCCGTCGCCAGCGCGCCCTGGGTATTAGCGAGATTGGTCTGGGCATTGAGCGACAGCATGTTGGTATTGATGACTAAGGGCATGAGTCTTCTCCTTGAACCCCGGACAACAGCCCGGAGCGGTTTGGGTTCTGGCGGGGTACATCCGGCTCCCGGTTTTGGCGGGGCCGGAATACCACCGCTTCCGGATAAGTTATCGGAGGCTAGGAGAAAAACTTTAGTGCCGGGGAAAAACAGAAAACTCGGGGTATTTGTATCGTAAAATCATAATCTTGGATCATTCACTGCGGGTACATCAGGATGCCGCGGGCCCGCCGCGTGACGTTTCAGCGCAGGTAATTGAATAGCGACATCCCCTGAACCTTGGCAAAGGCCTCCTGGGCTGCCTGCAGCGCAAGCTGCTCCTGGCTCAGTTGACTGATGGCCGAGGCGTAATTCAGGTCCTGGACACCGGAAAGCGTCTGCTGCAGGCCATTGCTGTAGCTCTGGTTGGTATTCTGCTGGCTGGTTACCGTATTCAGCCGCGACCCGACCTGCGCAAGCGTCTGATTGATATTGCTCAGGCCCTGATCGAGCTCGGATATCGTACGGGTGAGGCTGGTGTTGACCTGCGCCTGATCGGCCGGGCTGGCAACATTGGCACTGAGCGCGCTGACGAAATTCTGCAGCGTCGCAAACATGCTCTGATCCTGGCTCGGCGCGACCGTGAAACTGTCACCATTGGCCGGTGTGCCGCTGATACTCACCTGTGCACCATTGAAGCTGATGTTGTTGCCGCTGGTATAGGTGCCACTCGCCACAGCACCACTCACAGCACCAGTGACGGTATAAGTGATTGGGCTAGTCGACGTCGCCTGACTGAAAGCGATGGTGTAGGTATCGGGCACGAATTTCCCGGTGGTATTGCCGGTATCTATCACACCCGAGCCCGTGTTCGACGGGCTGGCTGCCGTCACGAATGTACCGTTGCCGTTGCGCACCGCCTGGAACACCGCGCTGCCGGTGTCGCCGAAAGCAACCTGTGTGGTTGGACCGATCTGCAGATAGCGGCTGTTCTGGCCGCCGTTATAGACTATGTTTCCGGAAGGATCTGTGATGAACGGCTGACTTTTTCCCTGGTAGCCCGCAAAGATATATTCACCGTTGGCGTCCTGCGTGTTCGCCAGCGCAACAAGCTGCTGCAGTCCCTGGCTTACCTGCTGCGCAATGGCGGCGCGCGAGCTGTTCGTCTGTGTAGCGTTGTTCGCCTGCACCGCCAGCGAGCGCAGACTCTGCAGCAGATTGGTGACACTCGTGAGCGTGCTGTCCTCCAGACTGAGGCGCGCGTTCGCCGCGCTGGCGTTGATCTGGAACTGGGCGGTCGTGGCTATGGACTGATTGAGATTCAGTATTTGGGCCGACCCGGACGGATTGTCCGCCGGCGTCAGAATGCTCTTCCCGCTCGAAAGCTGCAGTTCGGTCTGGTTCAGCTGACTCTGCTCGGTCAGTATCGCATTGACGCTCTGGTCGTAGATCTGGCTGGTGGAGATTCGCATCGATCAGTGCCCCCCGACGGCCGCGAGCAGGCTCTGGAACAGCGTCGACGAAGTGGAGATCATCTGCGCCGCCGCCTGATAGGCCTGCTGGAACTGCACCAGGTTGGCCGCCTCCTGGTCAAGATTGACGCCAGATACCGAGTTTCGCTCCTGGGTCACCTGATTGAGCACCGCCTTCTGGGCGGTGCTGCTGGTATCGGCATTCTGCGTCTGAGTGCCGACATTGGCGATGAGATTACCATAGGCGCCGTTGTAACTTGCTGTCCCATTAGCCAGTGTCGATTGTGTGGCCAACCCTGCGAGTGCGAGCGCGTTGCGGTTGTCACTGACGGCATTGCTGTTATTGGAAATGACAAAGCTGTCGCCGTTGGCTGGCGCCCCGGAAATAGTAAAGGTAATGCCCCCATACCCGGGAAAACTGAACTGCTTGCCGCCGCTGTCAGTGGTGGAATTATAGGAAAGCGTGCCGCCCGGACCTCCGGTGACGTTGAACTGCTGGGTCGTGGCATCGTAGGTGAGCGTGATATCCCCGGACAGGGGCAGATTCGTGGTGTTGGTAACGCTACCGGCGCTGATTGCACCCGTTCCCTGGTTGGTCGGCACACCGCTGGCATCGGTAGCTACAGCGGTACTGATCGGTGCCGCCGCTGCAATCTGGCCGGTATTCGATATCGCAACACCGATGTCGGCCGCTGCAGTGCGCGTGGGCTCGATCATGAAACTATCGCCCACGGCGATGTTTCCCGCCGTGAGGCTCAAAGTGACACCATCGACCGTCTGGGGTGCGCCCGGAAAGGTCGTGAGATTCGTGACGCTGTTGTCAGACAGCCTTGTGAGCGTGTAGCCCGTGGCGGTACGGTCCAGGCGATAGTCGCTGGACGTAAGCGCAGAGACGTTTGTGACTGTGGCGCTGATTGTCGCCGGCGGCGATCCGGTATTGGTGCTGCTTGCAAGCACCTTCGGACTCGAGGCGTCGATGGTATTGAAGAAATTCTGGTTGATGTTTCCGTTGAGATCCATCCCCAGACGGTTCTGGGCATTGAAACTGGACGCCAGACCGATCGCGACCTGCCCCAGGGCATTTTCAGAGGGATTAAGGACCTGATCGCGAAACGCCAGCGCACCGCCGAGCGTCCCGCCAGTGATTTGATTCGAAATAACAGTGGTCGTGCTTCCGACGGTATAACCGACCTCGGAGCGTGTCGCATCGTAGGGATTGGCGACCGCGCTGAGGGCGCTTGTGGTCGTGCCGACGACGAGCATCTGGCCGGTTCCGATAAACACGCTGACGGAGCCGTCGCTTTGCGGCAACGTTGAGACCGAGACTTGTTGCGAGAGCTGGTTGATAAGCTCGTCGCGCTGATCGAGCAGGGTGTTTGGCGACTGGCCTCCCGCTGCGCCCTGAAGTTGCTCAATCTGGCCATTCAGCTTGGCGATGGAACTGGCAAGACTGTTGATCTGATTGACGCTAGTGCTGATCTGGGTGTTGACACCACTGTCAAGGCTGGAGAGCTGGCTGTCCAGATAGTGAAAGTTGCTTACGAGCGACTGGCCCTGGCTGAGCATGACCTGGCGCGCGGACGTGGATGAAGGGTCGTTGGCCACTCCCTGCACGGCGCTGAAAAAGCTTTGCAGGTTGGGAGAGAGCCCCGCCTGCGGGTCAGCAAGCAGATTGCCGACCTGGGTGGCAAGCTGATAATAATTCTGCAATTGGCTGTTGGCCGAGGTGGCACTGTTCAGCTGGCCGGTGAGATACTGGTCGTAGACCCGCTGGATGGTCGACACCTGCACGCCGGTACCGATGTAGCCGGCACCGGTGAATTGCGGAGCGCTGGGTGTGAGTTGCACACGCTCGCGGCTGTAGCCGGGCGTATTGACGTTGGCGATATTGTTGCTGACGGTCGCCATCTCCGTCTGGAACGCAAGCAGCCCCGATACCGCAGCACTGAGCATGTCTCCGCCAGCCATAGATCATACTCCTGTGGCAGCAACGTCAGACGCTGCTGCGTGGGTCGGTTTGCGGAAGCAGTACATTTCTGGGTTCCTCATCCTTTTATCGGCATTTTCCCGGTCGACTTTAGGCTGGCAATCGCGTTGCGCAGCGTCCCTCCGGACAATACCGCCTGAATTTCGCGGGCATAGCCGGGATCCGTGGCGTAGCCGGCCTTTTGCAGCGCGTCGACGAAGGCGGCCGGATCATTGGCACTCTTCAGCGCCTGCGTATAGCGCGGATTGGTCTTCAAAAACTGCACATAGTCACTGAAACTCTGCGCGTAGGAACCGTACACGCGGAACGCGGCCGCGCCCCGCTTTGCCACACCGTCCACATACTCGAGCGTCGGTACAGTGGCGCTAGGTCCGCTCCAGCTTGCATCGGCCTTGATGCCGAAGAGATTGTAGCTGGAGGTACCATCTGGCATCTGCGCAATCGATTGCCCCCAGCCGGTTTCGTGCGCTGCCTGTGCAAGCAGCACGGCCGCAGACACGCCGACCGCGCGCGCGGCATGTACGGCCTCGGGCCACAGTGTGCGCACGAATTTCCGGGGGTCCGCCGCCGAAAACGAGGCCGCATTCGTTTTTGTTGGTGCCTCTGGCTTGCCCGAGCTCTGCGCCGCACCGCCGAGCTGCTTGACCAGCATGTCTGCCAGACCCAGACCGCGTCCTTGAGAAAGAAGAAGCGCAAGCTGATTGTCATAAAGGTCCTGGTAGAAACTGACCTGCTTTCCGCCGAACAGTGGATCGCCGAAATTCGCCTTGCGCATGCTCTTGAGCATCATCTGCGTAAACAGGGCCTCGAACTGGCTAGCCACCTCGCGCAGATTCTGCTTGGTGTCGCCATCCCGCCTGACGGCCGCACTCAACTGATCCAGGCCCTGCAGGTTGGTGTAGACGCTTGCGTCGGGTATCGAATCAACCATGGTCTTAGCGATGTCCTTTCTGGTCTGTTTCAGCGCATTCGCAGCGGGTGATCATCCGTAAGCAGCCGCTGGTGCTAGATGACAATCAGCTGGGCACGCAAAGCGCCGGAAGCGTGCAAAGCCTCCAGGATCGCCACAAGGTCGCCAGGCGCCGCACCAACCTGGTTCACGGCGCGAACAATCGAGGCCAGTGACACTCCGGGCTTGAACAGAAACATACGCTTGCCTTGCTGCGTCGCCTTCACTTCGGATCTAGGCACCACCGTGGTAGTACCGCCGGACAGAGGCGCCGGCTGGCTTACCAGCGGGCGTTCGGTGATGGTGACAGTCAGATCTCCATGCGCAACCGCGGCTGCGGTGACGCGCACATGCTGACCGATGACAATAGTACCGGTTCGGGCATTGATGATGACGCGCGCCGGTGGAGACGCCGGGCGGAGCTTCAGGTTCTCTATAACGGAAACGAACGCGACCCGCTGTGCCACGTTCACCGGTGCCTGAACCCGCACTGAGTCGCCATCCAGCGGGATCGCCGTTCCGGGACCGATCGCAGTGTTGATCGCCTGGGACATGCGTTCCGCAGTGGTGAAATCGGCGGTATTGAGGTCTAGCGTAAGGCTGTCGCCCAGCGCGAAGCCGTTCGGAACGGCACGCTCAACCGTCGCCCCACCGGGTATGGTGCCGGCACTCGGGATATTGACCACGATTTTCGATCCGTCCTTGCCCGACGCGCTGAACCCCCCTACCACCAGGTTGCCCTGCGCGATGGCGTAGACCCTGCCGTCGGCGCCCTTCAGCGGGGTCATCAGGAGACTGCCCCCACGCAGGCTGGTGGCATTGCCGATCGACGACACGGTGACATCGATGAACTGGCCCGGCTTTGCGAAGGGCGGCAGCTCCGCGTCCACCACCACCGCGGCGACATTCTTGAGCTGTGGATTGACGTTGGCTGGAACGTTCACGCCGAAGCGCGCGAGCATGCTTTCCAGACTCTGGGTCGTAAACGGTGTCTGTGTGGTCTGGTCACCAGTCCCGTCCAGGCCCACCACCAGCCCGTAACCAATCAGATGATTGCTTCGGACCCCTGCGAGCGTCGTCAGGTCCTTTATGCGATCGGCATACGCGCTGCCGGCCACCGTGAACAGCAGCGCAGCGATCAGTGCCCTTACGATACCTTTATGCATTGCCGTATCCCTGTCTGTCCGCAGTCACTCGCCACTGATTCCTAGAACGGCCACCAACTGCTGTTGAAAAAGCGCGCTAGCCAGCCCATGGAGTTGGAATCCGCCAATGCGCCGGTTCCGGTATACACGATCCGCGCGTCTGCCACCTTGGTCGACACCACCGAGTCGTCATACTGGATATCCTGAGGCCGCACGATTCCGGTAATACGGATTTTTTCCGTGCCCTGATTGAGCGTGAGCAACTTCTCGCCGCTGATCACGAGGTTTCCGTTCGGCAAAACCTGGGCCACGGTAACCGAGATGTTTCCGGTCAGCGTGTTGTCTTGGCTGCTATCGCCCTGACCACTGAATTTCTGGCTGTCATTGATGCCCGTGTTGAATATGTCCTGCCCATTGTGCGTGACTGCACCTCCCAATATCGTCGGGGTCGGCAGGTCGACGGTGGTGTCCTTCTTGGTGTCGGTGGTCGCATTCTTGCTTGCACTGGTACTTTCGAGGAGCACTACTGTGAGCACATCGCCGACACGATGCGCCCGGGTATCGGCGAACAGATCCATGCCCTGTCCCGGCTGGTAGATCGCACCAGGATCGCGGTTCGCCGCGGATTGGGTTGGCACCGTTGCCGCATAGTCCGGCGGCCTGCCCGGCGCCGTGGCACAACCGGCAAGCGTCGCCAGTCCCAGAAATACCGCAATCAGTCCGCGTCTCGTCATGACTGCCACCGGCTCATTTTTTCGCATCGCCGCATCAGAGGTTGCTGGTCAGGAACTGAAGCATCTGCGAACTGGTGGAGATCGCCTTGGAATTCATTTCGTATGCGCGCTGGGTCTCGATCATGTCGACCATCTCCTGAACCACATTGACGTTCGAGCTCTCTACCGAACCTTGCACCAGCGTGCCAAGACCATTGAGTCCGGGCGTACCAGTCTGGGGTGTGCCGCTCGCAGCGGTCTGCTGGTAGAGGTTGCTGCCCATAGGCTCGAGCCCCGGAGGGTTGATGAAGTTTGCCAACTGCAGGCTGCCGAGCTGATTGGGCGTGGCGCTGCCCGCGATCTGGGCCGACACCGTACCGTCGGAGCCGATAGTGATACTCTGGGTATTGGGCGGTATGGTAATTGCGGGTTGCACCACGTAGCCGCTGGAGGTAACCAGCTGCCCCTGGGAATTGACCTGCAGCGTGCCGTCCCGAGTGTAGGCCAGGGTCCCATCCGGCTGCAGAACCTGCAGGAAACCGCTGCCACTTATCGCGACATCGAGCGGATTGCCCGTCTGGACCAGGTTGCCCTGGGTAAACAGCTTTTCCGTGGCAACTGGCCGCACGCCGGTGCCGAGCATAAGACCCGAGGGAAGCTGGGTGTTCTGCGTCGACTGCGCGCCGGGCTGGCGTACAGTCTGGTAAAGCAGATCCTCGAAAACTGCACGGTCACGTTTGAAACCGGTGGTATTGACGTTGGCCAGATTGTTGGCAATTACTGCCATGCGCATCTGCTGCGCATCCAGACCAGTTTTCGCTATCCAGAGTGCCGGATCCATTTTGGTTCCTCGCTTTGATTCAGTGACAGTTTACGAACTGCGTTCGGCACAGTCCCGGGACAACGACATCGGCCGTTTTGCTCCGAATCCTGTGCAGTTTTCGACTTTATTCACGATCGGTTCTCACAGAGTCATGAGCTGCGCAGCGCTCGAGTCATTTTGCTTGGTCGCATGCATCATCTTGACCTGCATCTCAAACTGGCGCGCCAGTGCAATCATATTGACCATCGCATCCACGACGTTTACGTTACTGGACTCGATACTGCCAGTGACCAGATGCACGCTGGCGTCGGCTGGTGCACTGCCCCCGTTTTGCAGACGGATCAGGCCGTCACTGCCCTTCACGAGGCTGCCAACGGGCGGATCAACCAGCTTGATGCGATCGATGACAGCAATGGCGTCGGGCGTCTCCCCCGTAGGCAGCACCGAGATCGTGCCGTCCGAGCCGATCGTGATCTTTTGCGACGGCGGGATTGCAATCGGGCCACTGTTGCCGATCACCGGGTAGCCTGCGCCGGTCGTAAGCATTCCGTTCGCAGAGATCTGCAGATTTCCGGCACGGGTATAGGCCTCGCTTCCGTCCGGTGCCTGCACGGCGATAAAACCGTTTCCATTGATGGCAACATCCAGGGGACGGCCCGTGGACCTGATGATGCCGGGCTTGAAGTCCACCCCGGCGCGCTCCTGCATCGCATAGACCCGGGTCGGATATCCCGGGCCGTAAACCGGCATCGAGCGAAACGCCTCGAGGTCGCCAAGAAATCCGACTGTGTCCGCGTTCGCCAGGTTGTTGTCGTTCGCCGACTCCGCCAGCATGGTCTGGCTGGCGCCATTCATCGCGACATAGAGCATATGGTCCATAGTCTGATTCCTTCAAGCCGCCGCATTAGCGCATGTTTATGATGGTCTGGTCTATGGTGCTCTGAGTGGTGATAGTCTTTGCGTTCGCTTCGAAATTGCGCTGCGCCGTGATCATGTCCACCAGTTGCTGGGTCAGGTTTACGTTTGACTGCTCCAGCGCTCCGGACTGAATGGCGCCGAGGCTTGCGGTTCCTGGTGCGCCAGTCAATGCGACACCGGAACTGGCGGTCTCCGCCCAGGTGGTGTTACCGAGCGGATTCAGTCCCTGTGGGTTGGCGAAGTTGGTGAGCACCACCTGTCCCTGAGCACGGGACTGGCTGTTGCTGTACTTCGCATATACCACCCCCGTACTGTCGATACTCACTCCGGTCAGCTGTCCGGTCGTGTAGCCATCCTGGGTCAGAGAATTGACACCGAACGAACTGCCGAACTGGGTGGACTGGCCATAATCCAGCGCCAGCGTCATGTTGGCTGCGCCGCTGCCGGGACTGAATGATGGGTAGTTGATAGCCGATGGCGGCACTGCCACGCCATTTACAGTGGCAAGTGCCCCGCTCGGCGTAAATCCCAGCGCATCCGGACCGCCACGCTGCACACCATCCACGTATAGATAGGTGTTCCAAGTGTTGGCTGCGGTTTTGACGTAGTACATCGTCGCTAGGTGCGTCGTACCCAGCGAGTCATATACGGTCGTCGATGTGGCATTGTTGTAGGTCGCCGAGTTGGTCGGGTCGAATGCCAGGGTCGGCGCGGTGTCGGCCGCGTTCAGGTTGACACCGACCGTCACATTCTGCGTGGCCTGAGGCGCGATATCGGCGGTATTGATCTGCAAATCACCCAGAGCGCCGGTAATATTTCCTGACGTATCCGCAAGATACCCGGTGAGATGCTGGCCATCGCTGGAAGTTATGTAACCCTGGCTGTTCACGCCGAAGGCGCCAGCTCGCGTATAGTCAATGCTGCCGTTGTTGCTCAGACGGAAAAAGCCCTGGCCGTTGATCGCAAGATCCAGGTTGTTGTTGGTGGTGCTGATGTTTCCCTGGGTAAACTGCTGGGCAACTGCCGCCAATTGCACCCCGCTTCCGATCGTAGTGCCACCGGTACCAAAAGTCGAAGCCGGGTAAACATCTGAAAATTCGGCACGAGACAACTTGAAACCCGTAGTGCTCGCATTGGCAATGTTGTTGCCGATCGTGTTTAGATCCGAAGTAGCAGCGTTGAGCCCGCTGATTGCTGAACCGAATGCCATGGGAGTTCTCCTTGGTGTGCTGCGTGCCGGTTATGAGATCTGGGTAACGGCGCTGAGGGGCACGGACCCCATGCCGGACAGGTTCAGCATGATCCCCTGGCTTCCGCCGAGACTGACGCTGTCTACATTAGCCGCGATCAGGGTGTTGGCCGCGACGGTTGAGCTGCCGTTTATGACGTTGGCCTTGATCTGATAGGTGCCTGCGGGCATGAGCACACCATTGCTATTTTGGCCGTTCCAGGAAAACGGCACCTGGCCAGCCGCCTGCGGCCCGAGGTCCACGCTGTTCACCAGCTGTCCACTGCTGTCATAGACGCCTACTACGACGTCGCTTGCGGCGGAGCTGAGGTCGACCGCCCCCGATATGCTGCCGCCGGCGGACAGACTGCCGGCAGACCCCGGCGCGAGCACCGAATGCCCCACCAGACTCGTCGCCATAAGTGCCTGGTTCGACTGCATCGAGCTGGTGAACTGGCTGAACGACGACTGCAGTCCCTGGATGCCGCTGACTGTGCCGAATTGGGCAAGCTGCCCCAGGAAATTCCCGCTTTGTATGGGCTGCGTCGGATCCTGATTCTGTAGCTGGGCAACCATCAGTTGCAGGAACTGCTGTTCTCCGAGAGCGCCGGAAATGTCAGTCGAGGGCGTGCTGCTGCTGGTGCTGGCGGACTGGGGCTGCGTCAGCCCCAGGTTCGCCAGGATGCTGCTATTCGTATTGACGGTGCTCATCGGCATTTTTCCTCATTGCTTCGCGGCGGATCATTGACCCAGAGTCAGGGTCTTGAGCAGCAGCGCCTTGCTGGTGTTGATGACGTCGACATTGCTCTGGTAAGACTGGGAGGCAGAAATCATGTCGGCCATCTGCTCGACCACGTTTACGTTCGGAAGATGGATATAGCCGTTCTTGTCGGCCAACGGATTATTCGGGGCATACTCAGAGCGCAGCGGCGCCTGACTTTGCACGACCCCGAGCACGCGTACACCTTCGGCGCTAGCCTGCGGCGCGAGCGAATTTGCCATGGCCGCGAACACCGGATAACGCGCCCGATAGGTCTGCCCGGTACTGCTGGCGGCGCTGTCAGCATTTGCCAAATTACTCGCCGTAAGATTGAGCCGCACCGACTCGGCGCTCATGCCGGACCCGGCGATGTTGAAGACATTGAACATGGACATGGCTTAGTTTCCCGTAATTGCGGTCATTAGGGTCTTGATCCGGTCGGTGAGAAAAGTAAGGCCCGCCTCGTACTGCAAGGCGTTGCGACCGAATTCGGCGTATTGCGCCTGGGTGTCAACCGTGTTGCCGTCGACGGTAGGCTGGATGGGAACGCGGTATAGCAACGGAACGTTAGCCTGAGCGGCGGCCGGCTGCATCTGTCCGGAGTCGGCGGTCTCCAGCGCGAGCGTATTGCCCTGGGCACCGGCAAGCGCCGAACTGAAGTCGATGTCGCGCGCCTTGTATCCGGGTGTATCCGCATTGGCGAGATTCGATGCCAGAATCTGCGCCCTCTGGGAACCCAGACTCAGCGCCATGGGCAGTATTCCCAAAGCTTGATTGATGCTTATCGGCATATGCACGCTCCAACTTGAATCTTCTGCGTGAGCATTAAGCAATGCGCGTGCCAGATTCCACGATGATGGCGGATATAAGGGAAACGGGTGCCTTCTGGAGTTACCAGCGCACGAATTGCACCCTTGCAGGCGGGATTGTCCCCAATGAAGGGTGGGTGGCCGGCAAGCGTGCGCCGCCAGAGCGGCAATGATTGCCGCACGCGCTGCGCAGCCGCCCGGTATCGGCCCGCTTCAGGGCCGGCATGCCGTCAAGGAAATGACTTGCGGCAGTAATCAGACGTGATGATGCTGGACGCGCGCCGGATGTCTCTTAAGTCGGTAGACGATCCCCTCTGGAAATCGCAGCATATCGAAAGCATCGGAATAATTGGCGAGCGACTCCGCCGACCCGAGGATAAGGTAGCCATCAGGAAGGAGCAATGATGCAATCCGGGTCAGGATGTCACGCTTCAGACTGGATGAAAAATAGATCAGCACATTGCGACAGAATATCAGATCGAACTTCCCCAATGCCTGGAAATTCTGGCACAGGTTGAGCTCCCTGAAACTCACACGCTGGCGCACCTCTCGGTTGACCTCCCATTGGCCGCCGCGTGCCGTGAAAAAGCGGCTGCGACGCTCGGGTGTCAGCCCGCGTGCCATGGCTGCCGCATCATAGATGCCGGACTCTGCCTGCTTGAGCACAGACGGCGAAATGTCGGTGGCAACGATCTGCACATCAGCTGCCACTTTGCCGGGATTCAGCAGTACAAGCTCGTGCAATGCCATGCTGATCGAATACGGCTCCTGCCCGGTGGAACATCCTGCCGACCACACTCGCAGCCGTGCGGAACGGGACTTGGCCAGGCCGGGAAGAATCACGGTCTTGAGCAGTTCGAAAACCGTGCCATCGCGAAACCACGAAGTTTCGTTGGTGGTCATTGCATCGATGACTCGGTCGCGCAACCGTACGTCCGTCCCGATCTTCAGACGCACAAGCAGTTCGCGCAGCGAGGGCAGACCAGCCTCGGCAAGCAGTGGGCTCAGCCGGCTGCTGACGAGATAGTGTTTGTTATCGCCAAGCATGATGCCGCAGGCCTCCTCCAGAAACGCCCGGAAGCCGTCATAATCCTCGGAAGTCATACCCGCATTGGTCACAGCAACCCAACAGGCGAAATTATACTATTGGACGCGCGGGTCACGTCCCGGATAGGGGGCATCGTGAAGTGGATCATCCGGGCTAAGGTAATCCGGACTGGGGCGATCTGCAAGCGGAAGGCGCGGGAGGTGCGACAACGGACTGCGGCCGTCACGCGCTGCCAGGGGGGGAAGAGATATCCATCTGGTCCAGCACAGCACGCGCCAGATCATCCGGATGGAACTTCGGAAGGAATTGGTCTGCCCCCACATGCTTTGCCATGGTATCGTTGAAATTTCCGCTCAGCGATGAATGCAGAATCACATGCAGCGACTTTAGGCGCTCATCCCTCTTGATCTCTCTGGTCAACGTATAGCCGTCCATTTCCGGCATTTCGATATCCGTAACCACCAGCGCCAGGCGCTCTCGGACCGGTGTGCCTTCGCTCGCCCACTGCTGCAGCAGTGTCAGGCCTTCACGCCCGCTGGAAGCCAAAACGCAGCGGATGCCGATTTGTTCAAGCGTACGGGCGATCATGTTGCGTGCGACGCTGGAGTCGTCCACGACCAATATCGGCAGACGTTCGCCCCCGCCCGTGCCACGGCCTGCCAGTTCTCCGGACACCGCGAGATTCGATGGACAGATTTCCGACAGGACCTTCTCCACATCGATGATCTCGATGATGCTGTCGTCGACCTGGGTGATTGCCGTGATGTAGCTCGCCGCACCGGCAGCCGGCGGTGGTTGGACCTGTTCCCAATTCATATTCACGATGCGATCGACACCGGTCACCAAAAAACCCTGGATGGATTGGTTGAATTCGGTAACCACGATAAACAGTCCACGGACATCCTCCGGTAGCGGCTGCCCGATCACCCGACCCATGTCGATTACCGGTAGCGTGCGGCCCCGAACATGGGCAAGCCCGCGCACGCCGTGATGGCCGTATGGAATCGAGCGCAGCGACGGACATTCGAGAACTTCGCGCACCTTGAACACATTGATTCCATAGCGCTGCCGGCCGCCGATGCGGAACAACAGCAATTCCAGGCGGTTGCGACCCGCCAACTGCGTTCGCTGATCGACGGTATCAAGTACGCCTGCCATGATTCCTCCCGGGGTATTTAAGTCCGTATCGGCCGAATGCCATCCGGCTTTAGCCTATCTTTTCTGCTTTCTAGGCACGCCAATTGCATATTCGCGATGACCAGGGGCTGCGAGCACAGGTTCATGTCCGCGGTGACAAGCCCCCTTTAGCCGCAGGTAATCGGAGCAATTCATGGCGCAACCGCTACTCCTAACAAAACAGGCCATTCCTTTGCTGGAATCAGCCCTGGCTTCGAACCACCAGCAACTCAGCCGCTTGGCGCGTCAGCATCGTGGCACCGCCAAATCCTTGACGCCCGTCACGGAGGCGCTGATCACCAACAACAGAAAATTGGTGGAAATCGGACGTAACGGCGCCGACATTCTGGATCAGGCCGTAAACATTCTTTCAAAGAACGGGGCCTTTAGCCGTGAAGTCCGTCACATCATGGACAACGTAACGAGCGTGGCTACTGCGGTGGAGGAAATGGCGGCCACAGCGACGGAGATTTCCCGCACCGCACAGCAAGCGGCCAAGCGCGCTGAGGAGAGCAGCACCAAGGCAGCCACTGGCAACGAAAACATCTCTTCGCTCGTGGGCGATATGGATCAGCTCGAACTCGCCATCAAATCCATGGCCGACGGCATGCATCAGTTCGTCGGGTTCAGCCGCGAGATCAACAAGCTCACGGCGATCGTGCGCGACATTGCCCATCAAACAAACCTGCTGGCACTAAATGCGGCAATCGAAGCGGCTCGGGCCGGCGAAGCCGGGCGCGGCTTCGCCGTGGTTGCTGACGAAGTGAAGAAACTCGCCGACAAGACTGCGCAGGCGACTACGGAGATCGAATCAGTAACCAATACGATGAATGCCCTGTCCGAGCAGGTAGGAAGCTCGGTGAGCACCAGCCTCGACCGTCTCAGCAAGAGCATCAATGCCCTTGATACGGTTGCCTCGGTGCTTGCCGAAGGCAACAGCGTCGTGCGCGACGTAAGCGACAGGGTGCATCAGATCGCGGTCGCGGCCGAAGAACAGAGCGCGGTATCAAGCGAGATGGCCAACAACCTGGCTGCCGTCACTTCGGCACTGAACAGCGAGAATCATCAGGTCGTTGCGGTGAGCAAGCATGCCCACAGTCTTACGGAAATCGCCGGACACCAGGCGGATCTGCTGGCCGATTTCGGACAGGACGAGGTTTTGCTGCAGGCGGCAAAATCCGATCACCTGGCTTGGAAAGCCCGCCTGTCCGAGGCGGTGATCGGCGAGAATGGCCTGACGGAAAACGAAATCCAGGATCCCGGAACCGGACGCCTGGAACGCTGGTGTCAGGACAAGCAGCAACAATACGGCCAGCTGTCGGGATTTCGCGCCCTGACAGAACCGCGTAACCGGCTGCAAACCATGGGCGCTGAGATCCTGAAATTGTCATCGGCAGGCGATTTCCAGAAGGCAATGGTGAAGCTGCAGGAAACGGATCCAGTCACACGCACGCTGTTTGATGCGATTGACCAGCTTGGCCATGAAGTCCGAGAGGGTTGATCGGCAATGACCGCCAGAGGAATGATCACATTGGTACTGCTTCTGCTGGGGTCAGCTTGCATTGTCGCTCGGGCCCAGGATGCGGCAGGTCCCCATCAGAGTCTCAGATCAATACGTACGGCTGTCGGGGATTTTCTGGCTAGGCAAAATTCCTACAGCCCGCGGCGTTCGAAAATTGTGGTTGGCCGCCTTGATTCGCGTCTGCGCCTGGCAGCCTGCAATCGACCTTTGCGGACCTCTTTCCCACCGGGAGCGGGAGCGATTGGAGAGACCACTGTTGGTGTGCGCTGCACCGGGAGCCGGCCCTGGTCGCTCTATGTTCCGGCGACGGTGCAGGTATTTGACAAGGTTCTGATTGCAGCACGGCCTCTCGTCCGCGGCGCCCGTCTAATTCCGGCGGACTTCATCGTCTCGGAGCGCGACGTGAGCAGCCTAACGGCAGGCTATGTATCCAACCCGCTTCGGGTAAACGGCGAAGTGCTACGGCAACCGCTCACGGCCGGGACAGTGCTTCTCCCGGATATGATGCAAGGTCAGCGTCTGGTGCGCCGCGGCATGCCGGTAACAATCGTTGCCGAAGTCGGAGGGCTGAAGGTGCGCGTGCAGGGGCGTGCGTTGGGTGACGGAGCAGCCGGACAATGGGTGCGGGTACGTAACTCCATGTCCAACAAGGTGATAGAGGGCGTCGTGACCCACGACGGCTCAGTACGGGTACCGATGTGATTGGCGTATATGGCAATGTTGGCCTAAAGTTTGGGGAAATTCGGCCGTTAACTAAGCCAGGATTCAGGAGAAACAGTCATGGCTATTGAAATCAACGGCTTGCCGTCGCCCCAGGCCAAAATTGCCGGTGAGGGGTCGCAGACCAAGGCCGGACAGCAGGAAGCCGGTGCAACCCCATCGGGGCAGCCAAATACACCAACCGCCGACACTGTCAGCCTCACGGGTACGGCGACGCACCTCAAGACCTTGGAAGCGGTGATGGCATCATTGCCGGTCGTGGACAGTCAGCGCGTGGAACAGCTGCGCCAATCTGTCTCTAGCGGTACATACCGTGTCGATAGTCAGCGCGTTGCCAGCAAGCTCGTATCCTTCGAAAACCGGTTGCACGGCAAGGGGAAGGCCTGAGCTACATGACACAACCCGGCTTATCCGAACTGTTCGAGGCTGCGCTCTGCGATACCGCGCTGCTTCTGGCCACATTGCAGGAGGAATTTAGGGCGTTATCCAGGCCCGATGCCGTCACGATCGAGGAAATCGTTGCGCGCAAGCGCGAACTTATCGCGAGACTCGAAGATGAGCCGGCCCGGCGTGCGGTGATGCTGCGTGCCGCCGGCTACGCTGACGGCACGGCAGATATGCGAGAGTGGCTGGGCCAGGTTGACAACACACCCGACCACCGGATTTTGCGGCTGTGGCAGGACTTTACTGTCATGCTTCGCAAGTGCCAGCAACAGAACCAGATCAATGGTCGTGTGATTGATGTCAACCGTCGTCGTGTTCATGATGCGCTATGCATTCTCCGCGGGACTGAACTCGATTCCGGACTTTACGATCCGCGCGGGTCAACTCAGGCACCTGGTGCGTCGCGCCCGATCACCACGGCATGATGACAGAAATGAGATAAGTACAGCGTGGCCGTGCTCGGTCTGCCACACGGAGCTGACCGCCGGCATGCGCTGTGTTTCGCATGCACGGATGCTGCTGATCACACTGGAACTACCTTGAGCGACGAGCTGCCAGATCCCTTCCAGGAGTACTCACCTGAGATTGAGAGGATCTCATTTGCACCGCAGATCACGAGCCTGCTGCGACGCATCCGGGAGACCCGCTCGCTGCTGAGCGTCACCGTGGCTGGATCAGGCGAGCTCTACAACAGTGCTATCGTGGAGGTCGATGCCGAGCTCGGCTGCGTGCTGCTCGATGAATTGACACCTGTTGAAGGCCACATGCGCCTGTTGCAAAGTCGGGCATTGCATGCGCATGCGCGCCTGCGCGGCGTTGATATCAGCTTCGCCGGCACACTTCAGGAAGCCGGCGAAAAGGACGGAATCGCCTTCTACAGGCTGCCTATACCGGCCCTGGTCAACTACCGGCAGCGACGCGCCAACTTTCGGGCACGCGTGGGCATGGGCATTCCGGTGCCGATAGGTCTTGGAAGCCGGCATATCGCAGAATTAGATGGCACATTGTACGATATTTCCATCGGGGGTGTCGGTGCGCTTGTTCGGGCTGGAAGCATGGCAGAGCTGCACCAAGGCTCGGTATTCGAGCGGTGCAACATCCGTTTGCCGAAAGGACATGAGATCAGCTGCGGTCTGGAAATCCGCTATGTCAGTCACGACGAACGCCGTCATGCACTGCGAATCGGCGGACGTTATGTCGACCTTGGTCGCGCTCAGGAAAAAATTGTCGAGCATTTCGTGGCTGCGCTGGAGCGCGAGCTTCTGCGCAAGATGCCGAAGGACTGAGGTGCCAGCTATCAGCTGACGCTGACCGGCCGGCCGCGCATGCCGCCCACGAAGCAGACGGGCATCGATTGTGTGTTGTGCGCGCGGCCGAACCGTCCCTGCCTGTCGACAACGATCACACCGCCCTGGGACTGCGTAACGCGCTGCATCAGTGCAATCGCGTGCCGCGCGGCAAACTGGGGGCTGGCCCTTCTCTGAAGCAGGTCCACTGCGGATTTGCCCATGACGACCCGGATGATTGCCTCACCGACTCCCGTACAAGATGCAGCGCCCATGGCGTCGGCAAAAGTCCCGCAGCCAATCAGCGGCGTATCACCGACACGCCCTGGCAACTTGCCGAATGTGCCGCCCGTTGAAGTCGCCGCCGCGACCACTCCCCGGACATCCGCGGCCACCGCACCCACAGTTCCCACTGCCGCCTGCCAACGACGCAGCTGCTGTGCCACAACCAGCGATGCTTCGCTGCAGCTTCGTACCCCCAATTTCCTGGCGTAACGGACCGCACCGTCACCGACAAGCAGCAGATGGCGTCCGTCCTCGAGAATGCGGCGCGCCAGGGCCACCGGGTTCCGGATACGCCTTATGGCGGCAACCGCTCCAGCCCGCATGCTACCGCCATCCATGATCGCCGCGTCCAGCTCCACGCGACCTTCGGCATTGAGCACCGAGCCGGTTCCAGCATTAAAGGATGGATTGTCTTCAAGAATAACTACCGCCGCCTCGACCGCATCCAGGGCCGTGCCGCCGCGCCTCAGGATGTCCCAGGCGGCCATCGCAGCTTCCCGACAACCCGCCAAGGGCACGCGCACTGCGTCGTGGGTACCAGCCAGCACCACCGTGCACCTGGATGGCAGGGAGCCGGGCGCTCATGGCAGGCAAACCGAGCCCATCGGGAGTAGCCGATACCGCCTCAATCCAGCCCACCTGCATGCCGCCGGGCGATGCTCTCTTCCTTTCGGACCCTGGGCGGACATTGTGATTAACAGCGCTTTCCGACGTCTGGTACGCACGACACGAGCATAGCGCAGAGCACCGATACCATACGACAATCCGAGTGCACACTGGTCAGTGGCATAAATTGTGCTTTAATCTGAGAAAGGAGCACCGTTTTCAACTGACCCCATTGCTGATCGTCCATAACGGGCGGCGGCGGGCGGATTCATAACGAGCACCCGTACCTGGAGGTTGTGCCATGAAAATGTTGCCGCTGCAGATGGTCATTATTGATTTGGAGAACGGTCAACGGGGTGTATTCATCGGGCGGCCTTTGGTCATCGCGGAATCGGATGACGATGACTGCCATGTGGAAAATGTGTGGTTCACGAACATCCAGGAGATCCCCGATACGGCAACCCTGGAACAACTCGCCAAAATGACCCTGGAACAGGTGCAGCCCACATCGAGCAAAATGCTCCAGTGATTCCCGGTTCTGGTACAGGATTGCCGAGCGATAGCGGACAGCCGCCGACACACAGACATTGCCGCTTTCGAGGACTGCGTCTTTACCTGCCTGCGTGGCGGTGAAGCGCCATCCCCAGGGACACATGTTTTCACAAAGAGGGACGCCGGTCGCGACATCGATTCGTTTGCGACCGGCGTCGCACCATCCATAAGATACCCCGGGCGATCTGCCGGTATCCTGCGCGAGGACCATGAATCTAGAACACCGGGCATCGCTTAACCCGACGTGGCAGCGATCCCATCCGTCTCGCGCCAGTCTCCAATACGCGATGTCACCCCGAACACACTGCACCGCCCGATGCTGGCGGCCGCGCCCGGTCCAGCATCGCCTTAGCAACCAGGCTGCAAACCGACCCATAACCGGCAAATCGGACAAATCGGCTACCCGGTGCAAGACGAAAAACCCCGGCTTCCGCCCGACACATCCGAATCGCTGGAGATTAAGGCCTTTTCGCCCCGCGCCCGGACTCGCCACCGCGTCGCGCGCCGCTTGCGAACTTTACGGGATCTGCTGTGAACGCCTTGTGGCAACCTGGCGAGCAAAAATAATAGGTCTTGCCCTGATACTCAGCCCTGGCCGCTGCCCGTTTCTCGTCAATCACCATGCCGCATACTGGATCCGTTGGCATAATACCCTCCGATATACTCGCTGCACACCGGAAATAGCAGCGACGCACCTTCACCGGCCAGCAGACTGTCACCGGCCTAGACCCTTGCGTTTGCAGTCCTGGCAACTGCTCCGCCGGGAAGTTCTGACCGACTCTTGGTCACCGGTCACCCGCCATTCCAGATAACTGACTTTGCCACAACATCCCATGCCCCTCAACCACGGAAATCATGATAACGTCGATTGTTCAGGTCATTGCAAACTCGACCCTGCCGGACTTGTGCAATGGCCATGGCTGTGCTCGTTTTTTTTAAGCAGCAGGATTTGCATCACCCCGGACCCGATCTGTGGATTTGGGGCAAGGACCGCCAACGAGATCAGTTATTCAGCCCCGCCTCCCGGCAAAACTCCACCACGACGCCAACCGGCGGCTGTCGGACCTGAATATTTCATCGAATGTTGGGCGAACGCGCTTTTCTAACGTATCAACACAAGCCAGGCCCCGCACACTGTTATTGTCAGGCTTGCTGCTATCAAGAATGTACGTACGGTTCTTTCCTGCCCCGACATGTCGTGTTGACCATATTCGCACCTGGCAGGCGTGACTTTCCCGGCTGCGGCGGAGACCATTTCTGCCGCAGTGCCGCCGTTTCCGGTCGGACTCGCCCCGGGTACCCCAGTTGCAATCGCCGGCCGTTTCAAGTTGACCGCTGCGTTGTGGTCGCGGTCATGGCGTCCCTCATTCCGGGTACGTCCATTGACAATCATTCAGCGTCAGCGATCCGTTTTTCCAGCCACAGGCCGAACACAGCTGGCTGCTCGGAGCACCGTCTATCCTGGCACAGGGGGGTGTCGTGCCCTAGCGTTTCGTCTTGTATTCCATATGCAAGCGGAATATCCCAAAGCCTACGTCAGATTGGTCATGTTATTTAATGTATAGAGACCAGCTGCCCATGCGGTTAACAGGTTGCTGAAAATACCCTGAAAAGAAACCATGCTCCTCAAATCGTTCAAAACGATGCGGTAGGCGAGTCTTCGCCCAATGAAGGGGGCGTCACGACCGTATCGACGATGAAACCGCCGCGATGCTCCATCACGAGATTCCCGAGGGGGCAGCGCCGGTCGCCCGCACCGGGGGACTTCTTTAATAGAGCCGGCAGTCGGGGTCAGTCGTGCTTTCGTGGGGGTCGTTGGTCCGCGAGTCGCCGCGGAAATTAATGCTGCGGTTGCGCCCGGGGCCACCTTTCGACGGCGGTTCGTCCTCCGGGTGGAAACGCTTCATCGAGGCCTGGGCCTCGATGAGCGTCCCGTCTACCGAGAAGCGCTCATCGGAGGTGAGGTCTGCCGCCCTGGCCTAGGCCAGCACTTCGGCGAAGACCTTATGGACAAACCCGGCTTCCAGGAACCGCTCGCGGTTATGGGTGAACACCGTCGGCACCCACACCGGCTGTCCGCCCCGAGCCCCACGAACCAGCAGAACAGGAGATTGTAATCGAGTTGCTCCATCAGGAGGCGCTCGCTCCGCACGGTGTAGAACACCTGCGCCAGGAGCGCGGATCAGTTTCTCGGGCATGATCGAAGGCCAGCCCAGCGGTGAGTAGGCGGCCTCAAAGCCTCACCGACAGCGCCGCGAGCGCCTCCTCGGTCAGGCGACGGATCACGCGCAGGGGGTGGTCTTTCGGAATACGCAACTCGGGCGAGACACACGAGAACAGACCTTCAATGACCTTGGCCGAACCCTGAGTTGCAATAGCCGTAACATAACAGGCCTGCGCATCCAGAAGATCTTTGATTCTGGAATTAGGCGGTACGACGTTTGGGCGACCAGCGCGGCGGCCCCGATTACGGTCCGAGTCGAGCCAGCTCGCTACGCAGCACAATCAAATGCGGGTGCGTGCTAATTCCGAGCCGTACCTGCATACCCGAAACCCGTGTCACAATAACCTCTATGGGCGCAGGACTGAACAGGGTTGCCACGGTCGTGTCCGGGTTCAGGTGTGGGCCTGGAAAAATCTGAAGCGCTTCGCCAGGCCGTCGCGATAGAATCAGCATTCAGCTGCGCTCCAGCTTGTCGCTACCGTCACCATCCGCGCTGGTCATGAAGTTACCCAGACTCGCTGCATCAGGTTCCAGCAGGGTACACAATGAAACACCCAGAGCAGACGCGATTTTTTCCAGGTTATCGAGACCAACGTTCAGCTCCGCGCGCTCCACATGACCGATATAGTTTCGGTGCAAACCGCTTGCTGCGGCCAACGCCTCCTGTGACCAACCGCGCCCAACGCGCAACAGCCGGACTCGCTTTGCCAGCATCTTCCTGGTCCTTCCTTCCATGTATACAACTGTATCGGGGTGCAATGCAGGACGTCGACACAGCATTTAGAACGGTTTGCACCATTGTAGATGCGGAGACGTTCTTTTCCATTACGCGACATAATCCGGTACCGATGCTCCATACCGGCTGAAATTCCGGAAAATCGGCCAACAATAAACTCCGCGCTCCGAAAATCCGGTTATGGCAATCTTTGGCGTAGATTTTCGGTGCCGCGCCAACCGTCGGATGAACGGTGACCGGCCGTGCACAGACGAAATATGCTGCATCGAAGCTTTTTCGGCAGTTCTTCCGAGGCAACTGGTTGTTACCCCTGTTATCGGCCTAATTCCCGGGACAGGACAGGATACGGTCCGGCTACCACCCCCCGGGGGCCACCTGCGATCTGGAAATCCCGTCCGGACCATGCCACGAAAACCCGACGACCAAAAAACATGGGGTTGGCTTCGTGTCATCTTGTGTGCGAAATGCATGTTTCCTGGATTGCGCAGCAAATTGCGGCGCACCAACGGTAATCTGCCCGCGCACCCTAGTTGTGATCCTGGACTAGGAGACCAGGCGCTAAAGCGAGAGCGCTGATCCCTGTCATGGGGCCGGGGACGCCGCGCCCCGGATCAGGGGCATCATGAATTTCCTGGACGCGGCGTTTCGTGTCTGCGCAGAGTTGATACATACGGCGGCCCATGCTCTGGCGCAGGCTTCATTGCGTACTCGGGGAACGGTTCCTCATTCGGAACTTCTTGCTGCGGCCGGCCATATAATGCGACGCGCTATACCGGAATCGCCGGGAGGCATTACGACAGGAATGGGGCCGAACTTCCAATCGGCTCGGCGCCCTGACCAGCCCCCTTCTGAACAGTGCACGGGAATCCGCGACCGCTATCCCGGCATGTCCGCTGACGCCTCCGTTCCTCCGGACAAGATTGGCCCCGGCCCGGAGGCTGCACCGATCTTCGACATCGAAATGACGAACTCATTCAATCCGGACACCGCGTGTGTCACCTAAACCACACTGTCCGCGTCACACCGAATTTTTGTGGCGCAGATCGAGTTCATTCAGCGCCGACGCTTGCCACGGCCAGCTGGGCTTCCCGGATTTAAACCGGCCGGTGACCCTGCAATCGCACCCGGAGCAGGACGCGTCGCCAACCCGGTATGCTGGGTGCGAAATCGTCCATCCTTGCCGCAGCGTCCCGCCGGGCTGTCGCCTGACCAACCTCTATTTGAGCTGCCTGCATTGCGCACAGGTGTGTGCAGTGTCCGGTTGTCGGGCCGCGAGTCCGTCTGCCTCGCGGCGGATGCAAACGGCTGGGTCGCTGGCACGAGCTGACGCTTTCCGCTACCGATAAGGTCCGCTCGGCCCATGCGTCGTAGCGCCTCGCGCAGCAGCGGCCAATTGTCTGGATCGTGATAACGCAGGAACGCCTTGTGCAGACGACGCGCCCTGATTCCCTTGGGAATGACCACGTCCTCGCTGGTGCGTGTCACCTTGCGCAGAGAATTTTTTCCTGAATGGTACATTGCCGTGGCGGTTGCCATGGGCGACGGAAGAAAGGCCTGGACCTGATCGGCACGAAATCCATTGCGCTTCAGCCATAGCGCCAGCTCGAGCATGTCCTGGTCAGTCGTACCCGGATGGGCGGCGATGAAGTAGGGAATGAGATACTGCTCCTTGCCGGCCTCTTTCGAATACTGGTCGAACATCTCCTTGAAGCGGTCATAGGTGCCCATACCCGGCTTCATCATCTTGCTCAATGGACCCTCACACAGGTGCTCAGGGGCGATCTTGAGGTAACCGCCGACGTGATGACTAACCAGTTCCTTCACGTACTCCGGAGATTCGATCGCGAGGTCATAGCGTACCCCGGACGCAATAAGTACCTTCTTGATGCCCGGCACCGCGCGCGCCCGACGATACAGCCGGATGAGCGGTGCATGGTCTGTGTCCAGGTTCTTGCAGATTCCGGGATATACGCACGATGGCTTGCGGCATGCCGACTCGATCTCCTGACTGCGGCAGTGCAGGCGGTACATATTGGCGGTTGGCCCGCCAAGGTCCGAAATGATGCCGGTGAAACCAGGGACGGTATCGCGCACGGATTCTATTTCGCGGATCACCGATTCTTCCGAACGGCTTTGAATCACCCGCCCCTCGTGCTCCGTGATCGAACAGAATGTGCATCCGCCGAAACAACCGCGCTGGATGGTAATTGAAAAACGGATCATCTCGTAGGCAGGAATACGCAGGTTGCCATAGGACGGATGTGGCCGCCGGGTGTAAGGCAACTCATAGACACGATCCATTTCGCGCGTCGATAGCGGGAGCGCCGGTGGGTTGAGCCAAAGATCGCGATCGCCGTGACGCTGCACCAGGGCACGTGCATTGCCGGGATTGGACTCCGTATGCAGAATGCGCGATGCATGAGCGTACAGAACCTTGTCGCCCGCCACCTGATCAAACCCCGGCAACCTGACCACGCTGCTGCTTCGGCTCATCCGAATCCCACTACGCTCGAAACGCAGGGGAGCAGACACCACGGGCATGACATCCTGGCGGGCAGTATCGGAAGTTTCCGGCGATGCATAGGGATTCGCCGGGGGAGTAAGCGGCCCCGGAATGTCGACGCTGGTTGAATCAATCTCGGTCCATCCGTCAGGAATGCCCTTTCGCAGAAATGCAGTTCCGCGGACATCAGTGATCGCGCTGATCTGTTCGCCGCGCGCGAGCCTGTGTGCGATTTCCACGATCTGCCGCTCCCCATTGCCATACACCAAAATATCCGCCTTGGCGTCTACCAAAACAGACCGGCGTACCTTGTCGGACCAGTAATCATAGTGCGCAATACGGCGCAGGCTTGCCTCGATACCGCCTATGACAATCGGCACATCCCCGAAGGCCTCGCGGGCCCGCTGGGCATACACGATAACAGCGCGCTCTGGGCGTTTGCCACCGCTTCCCCCCGGCGAGTAGGCGTCATCGGAACGGATCCTGCGGTCTGCTGTATAGCGGTTCACCATCGAGTCCATGTTGCCGGCAGTAATGCCAAAGAACAGCCTGGGCCGCCCCATCGCCTCAAAAGCGTTCTTACTCCGCCAGTCCGGCTGCGCAATAATCCCAACGCGGAAACCCTGCGCCTCCAGCAGACGCCCGATGATCGCCATGCCGAAGCTCGGATGATCGACATAGGCATCGCCCGTCACGACGATGATGTCACAGCTGTCCCAGCCGAGCATCTCCATCTCGGCATGCGACGTCGGAAGCACGGGGGCGGTGCCGAAGCGTGCAGCCCAGTACTTTCGGTACGAGAACAAATCAGAAGCGGTGAACATGGAACCTGACGTTTTGGCGTGAATTGTGAATTATACCGCTATCGTGGCAGCGGTGTCTGCGCAGCGATCTGGGGCGGCCGAAGCATCGCAGATTTGCCTCGGAGCAGCGAATTACCTGCCTTCAGACTGCGACGTCAGCGCGCGCGAGCCGCTTGCGTTCACGGTCAATGAACATGAACTCAAGCGATCGGTACACCAGGCTTCTATCGCTGGTATAGCGCGAAATAGCTGCGAGCGAATATTCCGCACCCGACAGGATCGCATCCGCAGCCATAAGTCCACTTCGTACTGCCGGGCCAATACCCTCACAAAGATCGCGGGTTGCCAGGCCAGCTGAGTCACCGACTATGAAGGCGTTGTCGACGCGGCCGACACATACGTCCGACCGAAGGTAATAGCTGTAACCCTTGGGATCGAAACTGCCGTCGTAAACCATGCCGGAACGTTTCAGACGAAGTACCAGATTTTCCCAATGGCTCCAGATGTCCTCGCCGCGATGCTTGAGCTGGCTGGCCATTCCTCCAATGCCGACGTTGAGATACCCTTGCGCCTTCGGAACATACCAGGAATAGCCAGGGAACCCCCGTTCGAAGAACCACAGGTGGCAGCCCCCGTCCCGGTAGTCGTAGGGAAACTCCTGTTCCAGCGTCACCGTCTGCAGCTCTTTGGCACGAGGATTTGCGTTGCGAAACAGGGTACGATACACGGGGCACTTTGTTCCGCCGGCGCCGATCAGGTACCGTGCCCGATACTGGTCATCGATCACGTAGTATTCACCCTCTTTCCTGATGTCGCGCACATTATGATTCACGAATGGAACCTTAGAGCGCTTTAGCAGCCAGTCATCGAATTCAAAGCGTCTGATCGAGTGCTGTACGCCATTCACACGGAAGCCAAGTCCAAGAAGATGGATGTGGAGACGGTCAAAGGAAAGAAAACGATGCGGATAGTCCCGGATATCGATTTCCAGATCACGCACGACTTCGGGCGTAATCCAGCCCGCACAGAGTTTGGTGCGCGGGAAGTTCTGGGCATCCAGCACCCGGCAATCCACTCCGTGGCGCGCTAGTTTCCATGCGCAACTCGAGCCCGCGGGCCCGCCACCGACAATCAGAACCTCACTGGATTCCAAGGTTCAACCCTCCGGCGGCGCATCCGGCACATAAATATGTTCGCGCGTCCACGGAATATCGTTATTGTTGCGCGGAGCAAAAACCACCTGAAAAAGCTGCATATCGCTTACACGGAATGCCGCAATCGATCCCGCCAGATAAAGGCGCCACGCACGCACGAAGTCCTCATCGAACATTGCTGCAACGCGGTCCGAAACTTTTTCGAATCGCCACAACCAGTGCTCCAGAGTTCGGGCATAATGCAGACGAAGGTTCTCAACATCGAGTACCGAATACTCCCAAGGCTCCAGTATCTGCATCATCTCAGCCAAGGTCGGCGGGTAGGCTCCCGGAAAGATGCGCTTTTCGATCCACGCATTCATTGGCCTTGCCCGATTGCGCCCGATTGAATGAATAAGTCCACGACCACTATCTCTGAGACAACGGTGAATGACGTCGCCCAACTCGCGATAGTGATCAGCCCCGACGTGCTCCAGCATGCCAACCGATACAAAGGCGTCGAAGTCGCCTGAAATATTACGATAATCGTCTTCGATGTATTCGACACTCCCCTCTAGACCGTCGGCCTTTGCCATTTCCCGCGCATAGGCGACCTGCTCGTGCGAAATATTGTATGCCTTAACCTTGACGCCATAGTGCCGCGCCATGTGGCGCGCTAGAGACCCCCAACCACAGCCGGCCTCGACCACGGTCTCGCCCGCCCGAAGGTGCAGCTTTCGGCATACATGGTCCATCTTTGCGACCTGCGCCTGTTCAAGCGTCGCGCCTGAATCCTTGAAATACGCACAGGTATAAACCATCTGCTCATCCAGCCAGAGACGGTAAAAGTCGTTGCCGATGTCATAGTGTCTGTGGATATTGTCACGCGACCCCGCAGGGGTATTGGGACGTGCATGGCCAGTGCGTGAAATCAGGCGCTGCATCAAGCTGCCCGCTGGCACAGCTGCAGATGCACGATAAACAGCCTCGAGAAACTCAACCAGATCCCCGTCGACATCGACACGGCCGGAACTGTAACATTCGCCGAAGTGGAGATCTGGATTGACGACCAGACGAAGCAGTGCCGTACGGTCGGCAACGAAAACCTGCGCTATGGGTGCATCTGCACCACCTGAAACCTCTTCGCCATTCCAAAGCAGAAACCTGACCGGCGGATTTCCCATCGTCTTCAGCAGCAATCTCAATATTCGCCGATCTGTCCCGAACACAGGACGCATTGAGAAGTCGTGCTCGCGAACGTGGCCGGGACGAATGCCCGTGTTCGCCGATTGCACGCCATCGGAAAATGATGGTACGTTGAAAAATTCGGCCTTATTCTTGTTCATGTTTCCACCGTCCTTCGATTGACGCGCCCTATAGCTGCGCTTCCATCAGAGTCCACATCAGGCGTTCCGATATCCTAAACGTCCATCCCTCCGCTGACAAATTTTTCGGGCGCAGCTTAGGACAACCCGGCTTCAGCGCTGGACATGCACCACCACTTGCCGCGCGGCCTTACGGCGGCGGTGTTCCCACAAATAGATGCCCTGCCAGGTTCCAAGACTCAATCTGCCATCGGTAATCGGTATGGAAATACTGCTTGCCGTGAGCGCGGCCTTGACATGCGCCGGCATGTCGTCAGCGCCCTCAGAGTTGTGCGTGTACAGGGAATCGCCCTCGGGAATCAGGCGACTCAACCAGCGTTCGAGATCACGACATACGGAAGGATCGGCATTCTCCTGCACGATGAGGCTGGCCGAAGTGTGCTGGATGAAAATCGTACACAGACCTTCGTCCAGGCCGCATTCCCGCACCGCATCCTCGACCGCCAAAGTGATCTCATGCAAGCCCTGCCCATGCGTTGCAATGATGAGTTTTCTGATCACCTGTTAAACTAGCCTCATGATGTCGTCAATCGGAATTCATCCTGGAGCAATGATTCCCAGAAAGATATGATCACGCAAACCGATATTGTCCCGACCTGCTGTCTCCCGGGCCCCCGGCACCACCGTCGCCCAGCAGATTCAGAATTCGCGACGTCGAAGTGGCACCGCCTGTCATATATCCGGTCTGAGCCGGACACACATGCCTGACTGCGGGCATCGGACCTATGCCACCCGCTTTCCAGTGACTCCGGCAGTGCCATCGAGCCACGCACTACCACCATACCGTCGCCGCTGGCCGCACGTTGGAATCTGCACCAACGCGAACGTCATTACCGCACCGGTGCTGGCATGGGGCCGACCCAACATGGAAGAAGCCGGAAGTCAGCCACCCAAAATAGCAAAAGACCCCGCAGACGCAAAAGACTTCTCCGATACGCCAAGCTCACACCATTTCGCAACCATTCGCAGCAACGACCCGTCGCGCCGCACGGCATTGCGCCGCGCCTTTCCGCGACGAAAAGCACGAAAAGTGCGTGAGGAAAAAGGATAAGAAATCTCGCCAAGACTGGCAAGTGAGATGTTCTGGCCGTGAATTCCGGAAGATGGTGGTGGGAAACCGAAGAGGTCGATGATAGTCATCGTCAGTACAGGCACTGGTTCCCGCCACATCATCGTTGCCGCTCTCTATGACGACCAGATAGCCTGCCTCGCAATCATCGCCGCTGTTGCGGCTCCTGCATGTCAGGAAAGCGTCACACCCAGCAGCTTTCCGATCAGGAAAGTTGCAATCGCGGCGGCACCGCCGATAAGCACCATGCGCAGGCCACTGTGCCAGGCACGCCGTCCCGTAAAAAGGCTGAGCAATGCGCCTACTGAAAACAGGGCAACGGCTACCAATACCGCGGCGATCGGCAGGGCTCGATTTCCGAAGCCCAGCACGAAAGGTGCCAGCGGAATGACGCTGCCCACGGCGAAAGCCACGAAAGACGATGAGGCTGCCCCCCATGCCGAACCGAGATCGTCCGGATTGAGCCCCAGTTCCTCGCGCGCGAGAGTATCAATGGCATGTTCACGATCCTTGATCATTTCGTGCGCCACATGCCGCGCTTCCTCCAGAGACAGGCCGCGCGCGTTGTAAATCAATGCGAGTTCTTCCGCCTCTTCCTCCGGATACTCGTCGAGTTCCTCGCGCTCCAGTCCGATCTGGTATTCATACATTTCCCGCTGCGAGCGCACGGAGACGTACTCTCCCGCGGCCATGGAAAATGCACCGGCAAGAAGGCCCGCAACACCCGAGAGCAGAATGAACCTGACGTCGGTGACCGCGCCGGCCACACCCATGATCAGGCTTGTATTCGACACCAAGCCGTCATTGATTCCGAACACCGCCGCCCGCAGTTTTCCGCCGCCACCGATGCCGACGTGCCGATGACCGATATCCTCGACCGAAACCGGCATGGGGTGGCCGCCAACAAGCGCTGCCGCCCCGTAAACCGACATCCCGCGCACCTTGAGCGCTGCAAGTACCGGACGCAGCCGGCGCGGTCCCAGGCAACGGATCAGAAATGCAACCAGGAGAACCCGCAGCGAAGGCGAGTAATCCGTCGGCGGTATGGTCCCGCTTTGACGTATCTTGTCCTCCCAGATTCTGGCCTGACCATCAGCCGCGCGCGCAAGGTTTGCGAAAAGCGCCGACTTCATCGAGTCGGACTCGGCCGCCGCCATGATCCGGTAAAGATACGACGATTTCCTCTCTTCGTTCCAGCTCTCTATGAATGACATGGCATGCTGTCTTGAAGATACGGAAGCTCGGAAAAATCCTGATATCGCGTATTTGATCCTATTATAGGCTGGTTTCAGAATCCCACGGTACAGTTGCCGCGCATCTGCAAATGTTTCCGTCACTCCGATTGACCACTGTACTCGACACGTGCACAAATGGCTACACTACAAAATGAATCGATACGGGCCGTCTGGTGTGCGCAACCGCCTGGAATTGTTTTTCGATACCCAGCATTGCATACTGCATGGTCCATGCGGCATTGCGGAAACAGCTCACGCCTTCAAAAAATTGTGTTTCGAAAAAATTAGTAGCGGCCAGTACGGTTTCGTCGACACATTCCCGCATACAGATTGTGCTGACCAGACTCAACCAGGGGACCGCGCGGTACAATCCGGACTTAACTCCGGACAGTTCCGGAAAAACCTGCACTCCTCGTTCCGTCACGATGCCAATGTAGTTTTAATCACGATCATGGAGTCCGCACAGGTTGTATCGCGTCCGCGATCTCAGGCCATATAGACCAAGACGCGCAAGCCTTCGAGTACGGTGCATTCTGCGAGGGCTTCCGCCGTCAGCGGCGCCAGCGCTTGTAGACTTCGAACCAAAGCACACTTGCCGTACCGGCAACTGCGCTGAGCAGGAAATAGCGAACGCTGATCGCCTCGAGGCGAAATAGGGAACTCAGCGCCGGTACGTAGACTACCATGCCCAGGAACCCCATGGCTGCGGCCACCACCCACCACAGCGCAGGGTTGGGTGAACGCAGAACCGCCACAGCCGAGCGTGACCAGGAGAGGTTCGTGAAAATCAGCGCCAGATCCCCTATCACGAGCGTCACGAAGCCGAGCGTGCGAGCCTCTCTTTCTCCCAACCCCGCATGTCGTGCCAGCAGAAAAATTGCAAGCACGACCGCCAGTACCGCCAGGCCCTGCAAGGCACTGAGAACGATCGAGGCGCGACCGAACAGTGCCGCCTTCGAGTCACGCGGCGGACGCTGCATTGCGTCAGCTTCCGCGCCCTCTGCCTCGAAGACAATCGAGCATGTCGGATCAATGACTAGTTCCAGAAATACAATGTGCACGGGCATTAATATAAGCGGCCACCGCCAGAACACTGGAATGACGGACAGGCCGATGATCGGTACGTGCACCGCGACAATATAGGCCATGGCCTTGCGCAGATTGTCTGAGATCCTGCGACCGACTCCCACGGCGTCCACGATAGATGAGAAGTCATCATCCAGCAGTACCAGCGCGGCCGATTCACGCGCAACATCCGTGCCACGGCCGCCCATAGCCACCCCGATATGTGCAGCCTTGAGCGCAGGCGCATCGTTGACGCCGTCTCCGGTCATGGCGACGATTTCTCCGTTTTCCTTGAGTACCTGCACAAGTCGCAGCTTCTGCTCCGGAGCTACTCGGGCAAAAATGCTGACGGTCTTGACGCGCTCGCGCAGGTCATTGTCGCTCAGGACATCGAGTTCCGGACCGGTAATGACGGCTTCAGCCGGATTCAGACCGATCTGCCTGGCTATGCTGCGTGCCGTGACGGGATAATCGCCGGTGATCATTACGACGCGGATACCCGCCGCATAACAGGCTGCCACCGCGTCCGGTACTGACGGCCGGATGGGATCGGCAAGACCGATCAGACCCACGAATTCAAACGCGAAATCGTGCTGTTCGCGCGGCAGGTCCGGCGTCTGAAACCGGGCTTTTGCCACTCCGATAACCCTCAAACCTTCGCCGGCCAGCGTGATCACATCTTGCATCAGCTTCCCTGTCACCGCTTCGTTCAAATGGCACAGGTCGGCAATTGCTTCGGGTGCGCCCTTGGCGGCAACCACGTAGCGCTGGCCGTTACGTGCGCGCCATACCTGCGAGAGGGCCAGCAGCTCCCGCGACAGCGGGTATGCGCGCACCAGCGACCAATCATCATGCAGATGCTCGGTTTCGCTCAAAGCAGTTTTTCCCAGCCCACGCAATGCCTGCTCCATCGGATCGAAAGGATCGCGCTGACTCGCTAGGATGGCGTACTCGACAAGTTCGTGGAATGGCTCGGTCAACGCTCCGTTTGACACATCGAGATCCCAGTATCCGCTGCTCGTCCACAGCTTTCTCACGGACATCCGGTTCATGGTAAGCGTGCCGGTCTTGTCGACACACAGAACGGTCGCTGCCCCCAGCATTTCCACAGCTGCCATACGGCGTGTAAGAACACGGCGCTGCGAGATACGCCAGGCGCCTAGCGCAAGAAACACCGTCAGAACGACCGGAAATTCCTCTGGAAGAATTGCCATGGCCATTGCCAGACCGGCCAGGAGGCCATGCAACCAGTCGCCGCGACTGAGCCCGTAGGCGACAGCCACGACGATGCACAGGATCAAACCGATGACCGCAAGCAGGCGGACCAGGCGCGCGGTCTCCCGCTGCAGAGTGGTGTCTTCCTGCTTGAGTGTCTGCAGTGCACGACCAATGCGGCCGATTTGAGTGTGCACCCCGATGGCCTGAACTTCGACCAGGCCCTTGCCTTGCACTACGAGAGTACTTGCGTATACATACGGCAGATCATCACCGCCAGGGCGGGGTGGTTCTGCAACACTGCCATCGTGCTCGCGCTTGCGCACCGGGACCGATTCTCCGGTCAGCAGAGATTCATCGGTTTCGAGATTGCTGCTCATGAGGATACGCGCGTCCGCCGGCACCCGGTCACCCTCGGACAGTATCAGGATATCGCCACGAACTACCTCGCGGCCAGGTATGCGCTGCGTCTGACCGCCACGGATGACCAGAGCCCGCGGACTTGCCAGATTGCGCAGTGCATCCAGCGCCCGTTCGGTCTTGCGCTCCTGATAGAGCGTTATGCCCATCACCACGCCGACGAAGGCCAGAAGCATAAGTGCTTCCCGCACGTTGCCGAGCACCAGGTATATCGTGCCGCATGCAAGCAGCAACAGAAACATCGGCTCGCGTACGACGCTCAGCGCGATTGCCAAGACTGTGCGCGGACGCGCCGATGGCAATTCGTTGTACCCTTCGGCAACAAGCCGCGCCGCCACTTCCTGCGGAGCTAGTCCCGATATACCCGAGAAGTCGGAATCCTGCGGCACGTTACCTATCCGAGACCGGCGCACATTCGGCGCGTTATCGCAATGATGCCACAAACATCTGCTGTAGGCAGTGCCGTTTCAGATGCTGTTCAAATCGCCATCTGCATGGTGGTATGCTCGTTACGGGGAAGCACAACCGCGGATGCAGGAAAGACCGTGAACAGAGTGATGATCATAGGATGCGGCGATATCGGCACGCGGGTGGCCGCGCTATGGCAGGCACGCGGTGCAGGCGTAACGGCACTTTCGCGCAGCGTTTCAGGCGCGGAACGTCTGCGCGCTTCCGGTATTGAACCGCTGCTCGGCGACCTGGACAAACCGGAAACCCTCACGCACATCGCAGCATCCAGCGACCTGCTTTATTACTTCGCCCCGCCTCCGCCGGTCGGTGAATCCGACCCGCGCATGCGTGCTTTGCTCGACACCCTGTCAAATGGGCCAAAACCCCGCAGGGTGGTATACATAAGTACCACCGGCGTCTATGGAGACAGTGGCGGCGCATGGGTAGATGAGGAGACACCGGTCAACCCGCAAACCGCGCGCGCCCGACGCCGGCTGGACGCGGAGAATGTGCTGCGAGATTGGGGGCGCAGGCAGGATGCGGCGATTGTCATCCTGCGTGTGCCCGGTATTTACGGAGTCGGGCGCCTTCCGATTGAGGCGATTCGTTCATGCCGGCCGGTAGTGAACGAAGGCGAATGTGGATTCTCGAATCGCATCCACGCCGACGATCTTGCCCGCGTCTGCGTAGCGGCTGCTGAGCTGGGCCGTGCAGATACCATATATAATGCAAGTGACGGACGTCCGGGAACCATGACTGAATACTTTAACCGTGTGGCCGATGCCGTCGGTCTGCCGCGTCCGCCGACGGTGAGCCGCGCCGAGGCTGCGCGTTTCCTGAGTCCGGAGATGCTTTCGTATCTTGACGAGTCACGTCGTATCGACAACCGGAGAATCCGCGAAGAACTCGGCATCGAACTTCTCTACCCATCTCTGCAGGCAGGCCTTGACGCATGCACCAGGCATGGAAGCGGCGCCTCCTAAGGAAAACAGGGCCTAGCAGCCAGCACCAGTACGCAGCACAGCATACTGTTCAAGGATAGGGCCGACCAAGGGCTCCATCTTTTTGACCATAACCGTCCCGACCGCGGTGGTATGCGAGAAAATGGGATTCAACAATGTCTCGCTTATCTGGGACAGAACCAACAGTGCAACAATCTCGCGCTCCAGCCCCGGCGCGGCATGCACCAGATCCGCAAGTGGTCCGGTGCCGGCAGTTGCCTGTGCCGTGCTCTGATATTGCGCCCGTGCGCGCTCCATGGCCGCATCCATGTCGCGCGGCGGCTCCTCGAGTGGCGCCGAACCGCGAAAATAGCTGCCGATGACGTTCATGATGCAGATGGCTGCCTCCTGGCTGGCCGGCTTGCGCAGTATGCGCTCGGACACCGCCAGGAAACTCTGACCTGGGCGGTCTAGCAGGCGCAGTAGTCGCGCCGCATACTCATTGCCCGTATTAGCCAGCGGGTCCAGGACATCCTGCTGCTGAACAAGGTCGATACGTGCTGGAGACTCGTCCAGCAGCGCATCGGGCGTCGACTCCAGAAAGCCAAGATGATAGACATTCTTGTGCCGACCTTTTTCCCAGATGCGCCGGCGGGCACTCTCATCAATCAGGCCCGGCTGCAGCACCAGACGCACCGTTGCAATGATCGCGAGCGGCTCCGTCTCGAACGGCAGATATTCAACTAGATATTCCGCCAGCACCTTTCCCATGCTGCCCTGGACGACGCACTCGCGGGCCAGCATGCAGCGTGCAATTTCCGGAGTGGGCAGCGCCCACCATGCACGGCGGGCAAGTTCGTCGGTGAGGCCCGCCGCAGCGGCAACCGCAACCACTGCCTCCGGTTCACCGAGCATCAGAAGTTCTGCCAGACGTGCATCACGGGCCTGACCCATGCGCGTCCAGCGCTGCAAAAATGCCGGATAGCCGCCGGGCGACCCAAGCACGTGCCCGGAGAGCAGTTCACGCACGCAGCGCAGGTATTGATCCGGACGACCCGTAGGATTGAGCCTGACTTTCGCCTCCTGCTCTCCATACAGTCCATGGACCAGCATGTTCTGCTCGTCCACCCGGACCGCCTCGATCGGGTTAGCAAGCAGAACGTTCAGGCGCAAAAAGTCTTCATCGCTCAGTTGCATGACTTGCTCAAACGGCACAATTGCGCCCCGCCCCCTAATTCAGCTGGACCCGCTGCCCCCAAGGCACAGGCGCTTTCCCTTTCACAAGCCAGATCACCGGAAAAAACGGTGCGTCCTGCGGAAATTCGCCGTCGGCATCGGTAAAATAAAGCACCAGATCCGGTTGGCGATCCTGCCTTTTCAGCCAATCGAACGGTGGAATAAAGCTGGTACCGCCGCCGCCCGCCAGGGTTCCGGGCAATTTCAGCTCCTCCCACGGCTCGTATCGCCACGGGCCATCTTCACTGAGCCGGTCATCGCAGCCAATCAGTGTAACCCTTGCCCGCAGCTGTCCCTTCAGCGCGTCAACCTCCGCCAGGAATTCACGCATTTCCGTATCCCCGATGGAGCCGCTGGTGTCGAGAACTATTGCGAGTTCAACCTGAGAACTGCGCAGGCTCGGCAGCAGGGCCGCGCCCTCGCGCCGCGAGGGCCGCATGAAGCTATAGTCATCGCGTGCGCTGGCGCTCATGTATCGCGCCAGCATCATGCGCCACGGCAGTTGCGGCTGAAGCAGATGATCAACCAGACGCGCCATCGAAGCAGTGAGCTTGCCGCTCTGCATAGCCTGCTGCGCCGCGCCAGCCAGGCGCTGGCGCCACTGCACGCTCATGGTTTCGCGCTCACCCTCACTCAGCGGTGCCGGCATTGCGGCGCCATCGCGGCCCCGGGATTCGGGTTCATTCGATTTCTGGCCGCGATTATCGTCGCCGGATCCTCCTTTATCAGATCCATCGTTGCGGCCGCTGTCACCCTCATCATAAAGGTGCTGGTCGAGAGGTTCCTGCTCGTCGTTCTCCTGTATGCAGGGATAAATCTCCTCAGCGGTCAATCCATCGTAACAGTCGAACAGCACAACCCCTGGCGGTGGCGTCAGGCCATCGCTCACCAGCAGTGGGTTGACGGCGTAGTCGCATGCAAGGTCCCAGCGTCGCTTTACCCGGTGCTGGCGTCGCGCGAAATGGGACAGCGCGCAGTGCAGCGCCTCATGTGCGAGGACGAACTGGGTTTGTTCCAGGTTGAGGGCACCGATGTAGTCGCGGTTATAGTAGAAGGCGCGCGCATCGGTTGCCGTGGTCGCACACCATGCCGGATCGGCCGCAACCACCGGCAATCGCAGCACCAGCGCCCCAAGAAACGGCTTGTCGAGAATCAACCGTGCCCTTGCCGCCGCCAGCTTGGTTTCAACATCATCCTTCGCGACCATGGCCCTTACATGTCGAAAAGCATCACGTCTGCGATGTGCTTCGCCCAACTTCCGAACTGCGGGAGCGAAAACAACTTGCGTCCCACGGCGCGCTGCATGTCCGAAACCAGCATCACACCCATCTCGCGCTGTGGAAACCTAGTCGCATAGTCGAGGATATGCCCGTAGACCAGGCTTTCGTCGGGACTGTTCCGTACGCGCAGTGCGCGTCCCACAAGTGCACTCGCCACCGCATACTGAAGATCGGTCTCGCGCGGTACCGGCACGATCTCTCCGCCGATTATGGCATCGATGTCCGGAAGATTGCCGAGATTGTCGATGAAAGCCTGCAGCTCTATGGCTGCTGCCGGCCCGACACATGCCTGCAGCGCACCACGCAGAAGTTCGGGCTGGTCGCCGAACTTGTGCAGCGCGCGATGTGCAAATTCCCAAGAGCGGGGACTGGGGAACGCAACGGGATTGTGCGCCGGGTCGAAGTCGAACAGCAACTCCGGCCTGAATCTCAGGAATGCAACGATGCGTTCGTCTATGCCATTGGCATACGCCCAGCTCACCCAGTCGTCGAGATGGGTATCCACGTCAAAATGGGAAAATCGGTTGGCGAGCGGCGCCGGCATGCTGTAGGTAACACCCCGGTCGCCTTGGCGATTGCCGGCAGCGAATATTGCCCACCCATCCGGAACCCGGTAGGCACCGAGACGCCGGTCGAGAATGAGCTGATAGGCCGCTGCCGAAACCGTCGGCGCGGCCGAGGTGATTTCGTCAAGGAACAGGATACCCGCCTTACCATGGCGTCCGGCGTCCGGCAGCATCGCGGGGATCGCCCATTCCACCAGATCATTGACCCGAAATGGTATCCCTCGCAAATCGGTCGGCTCCATTTGCGACAGGCGGATATCGATGACAGGCACGGCATGTCGGAAGGCGACCTGCGCGACCATCTGGGATTTTCCTACCCCAGGCGGTCCCCACAACATCACCGGCGTATGGTGGCCGTCCCGGGCGCTGGTGAATTCCCGGTCCAGAATGGAAAGCAGATGCAAAGGACGCATGACTTCTCCGTAATACCGCGCCCAATTCGGGGCGAGTCAGTCAGCAGTATAAATTTAGTATTGATCCAGGGCAAAACTGTCTTTCAACCGAGACACATAAGCGCCAGTCACATGCCCGACAGCTCGATTTTTCACGAAAGATC
>JAKASJ010000014.1 GCA_021819085.1 Pseudomonadota bacterium
CTCCTGAAGCTCAAGGCAGCGATGGGCTGACAGCCCGCCGCCGCGCCACCCGAATCCCCAGCGATGATTCCGGTGACAGCACGGCTGACGGTGGTGCCAGGAATGGTTACTCGGACGGGCTCCTAGCCTGCCTCGTCCCGCTGGCTGACTGCGCCCGGGATACCGGACGCGACCCAGGCCCCGTTCTCCGTTGGCTGCGCGGTTTGCGGATACCCGCCGTGCTGGCGGATAATGGAGCACACGCCGTCGGTGCACCGCGTTCCCGGCAGGTGATTGCGTTCCGCGAAGCGTCCCGGGCGCATGCGCCGTGGCGCACGTTGTTTTTGCCAACGCGGTCACGCGTCGCCGTTCTGCCGGTCACGCCGCCCCGGTGGCTGAGCCGTACGCTCCCAAGGAGCGCGTTGTCGTCGCCAGGGTCGACTCTGGCCAGCCGGCAGCATCGCGGACCTGCGCCTTGACCGGAATTGAAGCCGACCCGGCCCGGCTTCCGGCCTATCCCTGAAACAACTGCTGGAATCTAAAGGAGCTCAGCCTATGGCGATCACTACCGGTGACCCACTCCCTAACGCGACACTGCATGAATTGACAGCCGATGGAACCAGGGAGGTTCCCGTGGAAGGGCTGGTCCGCAAACGACGCGTCGTGCTGTTCGGGTTGCCGGGGGCATTCACCCCGACATGCTCTGCGCGTCACGTGCCCGGCTATCTTGCCCTGGCGGACAAGATCAGGGCGCTCGGCGTTGATGAGATCGCATGCGTGTCGGTAAACGACGCGTTCGTCATGGGTGCCTGGGGACAGGACCAGCACACCGACGGAAAAATCCGCATGCTGGCGGACGGCAACGCGGATTTTACCCGTGCCATCGGCCTCGAGGAGAATCTGAGCGGCTACGGAATGGGGCTGCGCTCGAAGCGCTATTCCATGCTGGTCGATGATGGTGTGGTCGTGACGCTCAACGTCGAGGAGCCGGGAAAATTCGAGGTGAGCGACGCCGAGACCATGCTTTATCAACTAGGCAAGCTGCGGTAGGCCGGCGGCGTCGGCAGCACCGGCTGTGGCGCATTGGGGGCAGGCACCGGCGAGTTGCTGTTTCGGTTCCGTCCATGGCCGACCTCTGCCAGACGGCGCATTGCGCCAATACGGAGAGATCGCATGAACCGATCACGTGCATCGCAGAGCGGCGATCCAGTGCGGCGTCGCCACTGCATGCCGTTCGGAGCCGAGGTCCTTCCGGGCGGCGGCGTGCGCTTCCGGCTGTGGGCCCCGGCAGCGCGCGAGGTTACGCTCTGTCTGGAGCATGGCCGTGAATCCAAAATGCTGCCGATGGACGTATTGCAGGAAGGGTGGTTCGGGCTGACGACGGGGATTGCCGGTCCCGGTACGCGCTATCGCTTCCGGATCGACGGCGGTGTCGAGGTGCCCGATCCGGCCTCGCGTCATCAACCGCAGGATGCACACGGCCCGAGCGAGGTGATCGACCCGCTCGCCTTCGAATGGTCCGACGGCGGATGGCGCGGACGTCCCTGGTCGCAGACCGTGTTCTACGAGCTGCATGTGGGCGCGTTTTCGCGCGAAGGCGGATTTGCCGGCGTACAGAGCCGTCTGGACCGGCTCGCCGGTCTCGGCGTCACAGCCATCGAGCTCATGCCGGTTGCCGACTTTCCCGGCGCGCGCAACTGGGGCTACGATGGCGTTTTGCCGTTCGCGCCGGATTCGAGTTACGGCCCGCCGCAGGCGCTCAAAGAGCTCGTGCAGGCGGCGCACGCGCGCGGCCTCATGGTCTTCCTGGACGTCGTTTACAACCACTTCGGACCGGATGGCAACTATCTGCCGCGCTACGCGCCGGCCTTTCTGGATGCGCGGCAGCACACGCCGTGGGGTGCGGCGATCAACTTCGTCGGTGCAGATTCGTCCGTCGTGCGTCAGTATTTCATTCACAACGCCCTCTACTGGCTGGAGGAATTCCATTTCGATGGCCTGCGCATCGATGCGGCACACGCGATCCGGGATGTCTCGCATCCGGATTTTCTGGAAGAGCTCGCGCAGACGGTGGCAAAAGGCCCCGGCGCATCGCGCTGCGTCCATCTGGTGCTCGAAAACGATCGCAATGAGGTGCGATACCTCGCGCGTAGTGCCGATTGCGGCCAAACCCGCTACGCTGCGCAGTGGAATGACGACATTCATCATGCCCTGCACGTGCTCGTCACCGGCGAACGCAGCGGGTACTACGGGGACTACGCGGATGCGCCCGTGCGCCATCTCGGCCGCTGCCTGACCGAGGGGTTTTCATACCAGGGTGAGCCGTCGCGCTACCGTGGCGGTGCGTTGCGGGGCGAGCCGTCGGCGGGATTGCCGCTCACGGCGTTCGTCTCGGCGCTTCAGACCCATGATCAGGTCGGCAACCGGGCCTACGGAGAGCGCATAACGCAGCTGGCGACCGAAGCCGCGGTGCGTGCGGCCACGGCGGTTCTGCTGCTTGCGCCGTCGCCGCCGCTGCTGTTCATGGGGCAGGAATGGGGGTCGGTGGCGCCGTTTCCTTTCTTCTGCGATTTCGGAGATGGCCTGGCAGAGGCGGTGACACGCGGGCGGCGCGAGGAGTTCGCCCGCTTTCCCGCGTTTCGCGACCCGCAGGCGCGCGCGCTCATTCCCGACCCGAACGATATACGAACCTTCGAAAGTGCAAAGCTCGACTGGCACGAACCGGACACCAGCGCCGGCCGGCGTTGGTGGCAGTGGCACCGCGAGCTGCTCGCGACCCGGCAGCGCGAGATCGTTCCACGCATCACGCGGCTTCAGGGCGGTTGCGGACAATTCCGGCGGCACGGTGAGACGGCGCTGGACGTGCGCTGGACGCTCGCCGATCGCAGTGTGCTTGTGCTGGTCGCGAATCTCGGCGCCGGGCCCACGCCAGCCTGGGACTGGCCAGCGGGACGGATGATTTTTTCCACCGGCGGCGTGCAGGCCGGCACCCATATGCTGCCACCCTGGTCGGTCATATGGTTTCTCGATGCGGCGGGCACGGGGATTCGGGCATGAATGCGCCGCGCATACCGATCGCCACCTACAGGCTTCAGCTTCACCGGGATTTCACGTTCACCCACGCCGCGCAGGTGGTTCCGTATCTGCGCGAACTCGGGATCAGCCACTGCTACCTATCGCCGATCCTGCGCGCGCGTGCCGGAAGCGGCCACGGCTACGATGTGGTCGATCACAGCGAATTCAATCCGGAGATCGGGACGCGCGCGGATTTCGAGCGCTTCGTTGCGGTACTGCGGGAGCACGGCATGGGACTGGTGGTCGACATTGTCCCGAACCACATGGGTGTCGGAGGCGCGGATAATCTGTGGTGGCTCGATGTTCTGGAAAACGGAGAGGCATCGGAGTTCGCAACGTATTTCGACATCGACTGGCGCCCGGCCAAGAGCGAACTGCGTGGCAGGCTGCTGCTGCCTTTTCTCGAGGACCACTACGGCACGGTTCTCGAGAAAAGGCTGTTGAAATTGAGTTTCGACGCCGCACAGGGCCAGCTCGGCATAACGTATCACGAGCATTACTTTCCGATCGATCCGAAAACCTACCCTTTCGTCCTGCGCAACGTACTGGACGCGCTGCCGGAGGGATTCGCCGGGCGTGAAACCCTGCGCGAGCTCATCGGCGCGTTCGATGATCTGCCTGCGCGCCGGGAGACGGCGACGGCGCGCAGCCGCATCAGGTCGCAGGCAATCGCCGTACTCAAGCGCGCGCTGGCGGATCTGTGCCGTGAACAGTCGCAGATCAGCGAGCGGGTTGCCGCGGAGGTGGCCGCGGTCAACGGTGACCCGCCACAGCCTGAGAGCCTGGATGTGCTGCATCAGCTGCTCGAGCAGCAGGCGTACCGCCTCGCGTACTGGCTGGTCGCATCGGACGAGATCAACTACCGGCGCTTTTTCGACATCAATGCGCTCGCGGGACTGCGCATGGAGCGTCCGGAGGTTTTCCACGCCACGCACCGGGTGCTCGTGGAACTCGCCAAAGCGGGCATGCTGCAGGGTTTTCGCGTGGATCATCCCGACGGGCTGTTCGATCCGCTGAATTATTTCCGGATGCTGCGGGATGCGGTTCTGACCGAGGAGCACGGCGAGGATCCGGCCATATATACCGTCGCGGAGAAGATCCTGGCGGCGGGCGAGCGGTTGCGCTCCGACTGGCCGGTGCATGGAACCACCGGCTACGAGTTTTCCGCGCAGCTGAACGGTCTTTTCGTATACCCGGATGCCGGTCCGGTGCTGACGGAAATCTACCAGCGTTTCACGGGGCAGGCGGGCGATTTCACGGAGCTGCTGTGCGAGAGCAAAAAACTCGTCATGCGTACGCTCATGTCGGGAGAGCTGATGGTGCTGGCGAACCTCCTTGATCAGATTTCCGAAGACGACCGGCACACGCGCGACTATACGCTGCACGCCTTGCGCGATGCGCTCATGGAGGTGATCGCCTGCTTTCCGGTGTACCGCACCTATATCTCGGCAGCCGGGGTCTCGGAAGAGGACCGGCGCTGTATCGAACAGGCCATCGTCCAGGCAATGAAACGCAGCCCTGCGGCCGACGTCAGCATCTTCGGATTCCTGCGCCGGATCCTGCTGCTCGAGCAGGCAGGTCCGGATCGGGACGATAGGCAGCTGCGCTTTGTGATGAAATTCCAGCAGTATACGGCGCCGGTCATGGCCAAGGGCATGGAGGACACCAGCTTTTACGCCTACAGCCGCTTCATTGCGCTTAACGAGGTCGGGGATGATCCGCGCCGCTTCGGCTTTCCGATGGCAGCGTTTCATCTGGCCAACCGCGAGCGCCAGCTGCAGTGGCCGCATATGCTGCTGTCGACTTCAACCCACGACAGCAAGCGCAGCGAGGACGTGCGCGCCCGCATCGACGTGCTTTCCGAGCTGCCGGCGACGTGGCGCACGCATGTCAACCGGTGGAGCCGCCTCAACGCCGGCGCCCGGCGCATGCTCGACGATCGCTCCGTGCCGGCGCGCGAAGACGAATACCTGCTGTACCAGACGCTGGTTGGCGCATGGCCGGTCGAGGAGCCGGGTAGCCCGGGCCTTGCCGAATTCGGGGAACGCATCGAGCGCTTCATGCTCAAGGCGGTGCGTGAGGCCAAGGTACACACCAGCTGGATCAACCCCCATGCGGCGTATGAAGAATCGGTGCTCACCTTTGTGCGTACGCTGCTCGACGCATCGCGCAGGAGTGCATTCCGCTCCGATATCGCGCGGTTCGCCAGGCATGTTGCCCTGTTCGGCATGCTGAACGGGCTGGCTCAGGCGCTCGTGCGGCTCACTGCGCCGGGTGTGCCCGACATCTATCAGGGCACGGAAATCTGGCAGCTGAGCCTGGTCGACCCGGACAACCGGCGTCCGATCGATTTCGAGCGTCGCCGCCGGCTACTGGAACAGCTCAGGCCGCTTGTCGCGGGCAGCGGAACCGCGCTTGCGGCGCGTGTGCGGCTGCTGCTCAACACCTGGGAGGACGGGCGCGTGAAATTGTACGTCGTGCGGCAGGCGCTCGAACTGCGTGGGCGGCATCCGGACGTATTTTGCAGCGGCGAATATCTGGCGCTCTTGCCGAGGGGCGCCCGGGCACAGCACATCTGCGCGTTCGCGCGCCGCAATGAGGCGACGACGATAGTCACGGTGGCGCCACGCTGGTTTGCGCGGCTCACCGGTGAGCGCGAGCGCCTGCCGCTCGGTGCGGAAGTATGGGGTGATACGGACATCGAGGCGCCGGCGCCCGGCGATTACCTGAACGTCTTTACCGGAGAGACCCTTGCTGCCGAGTGGCGGCGCGGCGGATGGTGTTTGCGTGCGGCCCGGGTGCTCGCGCGCTTTCCCGTGGCGTTGCTGCTGCGAACGCCGGCGGCCGATGACACAGAGCGCGCGGCCGGTTTGATAGACGTTGCCGAGTAGGTTAGATTGACGGCTGCGGCGATTGCCGGGGTGCTCCGCCGGGGCGCCGGCAGTCGGAAGTCACACGGCGCGGGCGGTTCTGCCGATTCGGCGTGTACGTCGCGTCACTGCATTAGAGGTGCGGATCGTTCCGCTGCCGGTGCGGGGCAGGACGAGACGGAATCCGGGCGCGAAGCCGGACCGCATCCGCGCATACGGCTGCGCCGGTCGGTGCAGGACCGGCAACGGCGTCGGCGGAGACTCGTCGTGGAACAGCAGCGCACAGCGCCTGAGACAGTATTGTCAGATGACCCGCTTTGGTACAAGGATGCGGTCATCTACGAGCTGCACGTCAAGGCGTTCTTCGACAGCAACGGCGACGGCATCGGCGATTTCCCAGGTCTCACGTCCAAGCTGGACTATCTCCACGACCTGGGTGTCAATACGCTGTGGCTGTTGCCGTTCTATCCGTCGCCGCTGCGCGATGATGGATACGATATATCCGACTATCACAACGTCCATCCGTCCTACGGCACGCGGCGGGATTTCCGCAACTTTGTGCGCGCGGCGCACGATCGCGGACTTAGGATCATTACCGAGCTCGTGATCAACCACAGCTCGGATCAGCATCCCTGGTTCCAGGCCGCCCGCCGGTCGCCGCCGGGCTCGTCCAAGCGCAACTTCTATGTCTGGAGCGATACCGACACGAAGTTTGCCGGTACGCCCATCATCTTCAGCGACACGGAAAAATCCAACTGGGCATGGGATGAGGTGGCACAGGCCTATTACTGGCACCGGTTTTTTTCCCACCAGCCGGATCTCAATCACAACAACCCGCACGTGGTGAAGGCAATGACGCGGGTAATGCGTTTCTGGCTCGACCATGAGGTGGACGGCCTGCGGCTAGACGCGGTGCCTTACCTGTGCGTGCGCGAGGGGACGAGCAATGAGAATCTCCCTGAAACGCACGCCGTGATCCGGCAGATGCGCGCCGAGATCGACGCGCATTACCGCGACCGCATGCTGCTCGCCGAGGCCAATCAGTGGCCGGAGGATGTGCGTGATTATTTCGGCAATGGTGACGAATGCCATATGGCCTATCACTTTCCGCTCATGCCGCGCATGTACATGGCCATTGCCCAGGAAGACCGCCATCCGATCGTCGAGATTCTGAAGCAGACCCCGGACATCCCGGAAAACTGCCAGTGGGCGGTGTTTCTGCGTAACCACGATGAGCTCACGCTCGCCACGGTGACGAGCCGGGAACGAGACTACATGTACCAGATGTATGCGGCTGACCCGCAGGCACGCCTCAACCTGGGCATCCGTCGCCGGCTCGCGCCGCTCATGGACAACGACATTGACCGGATCAAGCTGATGAACAGCCTGCTGCTGTCGATGCCCGGTTCGCCGATCATCTATTACGGCGACGAGATCGGCATGGGCGACAACATCTATCTCGGCGACCGCAACGGTGTGCGTACCCCCATGCAGTGGAGTCCTGACCGCAACGCCGGATTTTCGCACGCCGACCCGCAGCGCCTGTATCTGCCGCCGATCATGGACCCGGTGTACGGTTACGAAGCAGTGAACGTGGAAGCGCAGTCGCGCGACCCTTCGTCACTGCTCAACTGGATGCGCCGCACGCTCGGCGTGCGCCGGAATTATCAGGCGTTCGGGCGCGGGCGGTTCCAGTTTCTGCGGCCCGGAAACCGCAAGATCCTCGCGTATCTGCGCGAGTACGGTGATGAGATCATCTTGTGCGTAGCAAATCTTGCGCGATCCGCCCAGCCGGTGGAACTCGATCTGGCACAGTATCGCGGACGCGTCCCGGTGGAGCTGATGGGCCGTACCGCATTTCCTCCGGTCGGCGGCCTGCCTTATCTGCTGACGCTTCCGGGGCACGGGTTTTATTGGTTCCGGCTGGTGAAGGATGCGCAGGTGCCGTTGTGGCACGATCAGCGCCTCGCGCCCGAGGAGCTTCCGGTGGTGGTGCTGTTCGACGGCCTGCGCAGTCTGCTGCGCGACCGGGTCGTACCATGGCGCATACGCATGGCCGAAAAACTGCGTGCCCAGCTCGAAACCGAGGTGTTCCCGAAGTTTGTAGCGATGCAGCGCTGGTCCGGGCTGAAGGAGCATGTGCCCGAGCACGTGCAGCTCGCCGACAGCGCCGAGTGGGGCGGTGACCCGGCCAAATGGCTGGTGGCGCTGCTGCGGATCGGGCCGCCTGCCGGTCCGCCTGAGACCTATTTTGCGCCGTTCGCACTGATCTGGGACAGCGGCGACGACGCGCGCGACCGCAGTCTGTCCACCGCGACGCTGGCGCGTGTGCGTCAGCAGGCGAGCACCGGCGTGCTTGCTGACGCGTTTTCGGACGAGAGCTTTTGTCGTGCCATGGTGGCGGCTGCCGGCCGGGGCGAGGAACTGCCGTGTGCCGCCGGCACCATCCGGTTCATTCCGGCGGCACGGTTCGAGGAGATCAAAGGGGCTGCACCGCTGGAGGAATTGCCGGTATCGGCGCAGGGTGCGAGGGGCGGACACACCGTCTTGCGCTTCGGAAGCCGCCTGTTGCTCAAGGCCTATCGGCGCCTGCGGGCCGGGCTTCATCCGGAGGTTGAGTTCAGCCGGTTTCTCGGGGAAGTGGCGCATTTCTCGCGCAGCGTGCCGCTAGCCGGTCACGTCGAGTATGTGGGTGGCGATGGGGTGACGGCGACGCTCGCCCTGATCCAGGGTTTTGTGGAAAATCAGGGCGACGGCTGGAGCTATACGCTTTCCTATCTGGAGCGTTTTCTCGAGCAGGAACGCACGCGTGGCCTGTCGGGGGCCGGATCCGCGGAAACGCACGGCGCCTATCAGGCTCTCATGGGCGTGCTCGGGCGGCGCACCGGCGAGCTGCATCTGGCGCTGGCCGCTTACGCCAGCGACCCGGCATTTGCCGCCGAGCCGCTACGGCGCCGGGATCCGGCGGACTGGGTTGCCGATGCGCGCGCCGAGGCAGTTGCCGCGCTGGAAGCGCTGGAGCGGCAACGGACGGCGCTGGGCTCCGAGGCAAGCGCGGCGGCGCAGGCGATTTTGGATCGGCGCGCCGAGCTGCTGCAGCGCATCGATTCCGCCGCAGACAGTCCGCCGAACGGTGTGAGGACGCGGATCCACGGCGACTTCGGTCTGTCCAAAGCGCTGCTGGCGCAGAATGATTTTTTCATAATCGGGTTCGAGGGCGGAGCGGGTCGGATGCGCGCAGAGTACCGCGCGAAGCATTCGCCGCTGCGCGACGTGGCCAGCATGCTGTGTTCCCTGTCGGAGGCGCGCCAGGAGGCGCTGCTAGCGGCGACCGCCGGGCATCCGGAGGACGTACGGCCGCTCGAACCGCTGCTGCGGGCCTGGGCGCTGGGTGCACGACGCGCATTCCTGCAGGCCTATACCGAGACGACCCGCGACACTGGATTGCTGGGAGATCAGCGCGGAATGCCGCAACTGCTGGACATGTTCGAACTGGAGCAGGTCCTGTACGGGTTGCGCGGAGCGCTGGACCAGCAATCGGAGCGGAGTTCTTTCGGACTGCACGGAATCCTGGAGCTTCTCGGTCCGCCGAAATAGCCCAGGCGCAAAGGCCGCCTCGCTGCGAACCCGGCGCGCCGCTTGACCGCGTGCGGCGCCTTGCAATGCGGCGCATCCCGGGCAGTGCGCCATCTGCCGGGCCGTGGCAATGCGCGGATCTCTTTGTGAACTACGACGCGGAAGCGACAGGAGGAAATCATGGCAAACGTAGGCATTTCATTGGAACCGGTGCGCGCATTTCTGGCCCAGGCCGGCGCGCTGCTGCCGAAGCTCGTACTCGCAATTGTCATTTTGCTGGTGGGGTGGCTGCTGGCGAAGCTGCTGCGTGTTGCGATGACCAAAGGTTTGCGGGCGGTCAACTTTCATATTCTGACTGAGCGCGCCGGCATCGATGGCTTCCTGAGGCAGGGTGGCATCGGAACCGACACCGGCGGAGTGGTCGTGCTGCTGCTGTACTGGCTGGTAATCCTGGCGGCCCTCATGATCGCATTCAACAGCCTCGGCCTCACCCATGTGACGGAAATTGTGGGACGCGTTGCGCTGTTCATTCCGGACGTGATCCTGGCGGTGCTGATTCTCGCCTTTGGCGGCTATTTCGCCCGGTTCATGGAGCGCACCATTACCGCCTACGGGAAGAATGTCGGGGTGGCAGACGCCGAATTGCTGGGGCAGCTCGCGCGCTATGCGATTCTGGTGTTCGTGGTGCTGATCGCGCTTGAACAGGTGCAGGTGGCGACGGAGCTGGTCCACCAGAGCTTCCTCATCCTGCTCGCCGGTGTGGTGCTCGCGGCAGCGCTGGCCTTCGGGCTGGGCGGGCAGCAGTGGGCTGCGAGAATGCTGGAACGATGGTTTCCGACGAAGGATCCGCAGGACCGGAAAGGCAGCTGAACGGAGCATGTTGTCCGTTGCCGCGGCGACCAGGGATTTTATCTCCGTGACGGCCGATCGGTGGTAGTCACCCGGATCCGACCCCGGGGCCGGGTGGGGCGCCGCAGGCTTCCGAGCCCAGGACACAGGCACGATGTCCGATTGCCGCGCTTCCCCTTCCAGCGCGTTGTGCGTGTCAGGTACAATGCGGCTCCGCAAAATTCCTGGCAGCCTGTGACCGACGGGTCAGGGGTGGCCGGTCAACCGCGGCGGGACTGCAGCAGTGCGCAGACGGGGATGCAATCAGCGGCGGTCGACACCGGGTCCGGCGCTTCCCGGGGGCGTTTCGCCAGACAACGGTCATAACGGCCTGCCGGATCCTTCAGCGCGGAAGCCGCGGACTGTCGGGCTGCGATCCATGTAGCATTGCGTTGTACCTCATCATGCAAGGGGGAAGTGTGCGTTTTGCTGTCCGTTTCACCCGCGCCATCGCGCTTCTTTGGGTCGTTGCCAGCCTTTCGGCATGCGGAACCGGAAACCAGCAGCCGGTCGCCACCGTCTCCACCAACAGTCTCAGCTTCAGTGCCCTCAGCCCGGATGAGCCAACACCGCCGTCCCAGACGATCAGCGCCAGTGTCAGCCCCGGCACCGTGTCGGTTGCGGTTCTGCACGGCGGAAACGCCATCGCCGATGTCACGTACACCCTGAGCGGCACCACGGCGCAGATCGTCGTCGATCCCGCGGCGCCCAGTGCCCTCGGCGCCGGGGTGTTCCACGGTACGATCACTGTAACAGGCTACAGTTGCGGCAATCCCGATTGCAGCCAGCTCGTTTCCGGAAACTCGCAGGTCATTGCGGTCACTTACGATATCCCGCCCATCGTGCGGTACGTCGCGCCGTATATCGGAATCGCCTCCGGAACGCCTGCCACCGCGAGTGGTGCGGTGATCATCCGTGGTCAGGGCTTCGAACAATTTCCGGTGCAGAACGTCACGTTCGGCGGCACTCCGGCGAGCACGTTCAGCGTAGTGAGCGACACCGAGATCCAGGCGACCTATTCCCTGATCCCGGCAGGCAGCACTTACCCGGTTTCCTATCCGGTGCAGATCGTGGCCCCGAACAGCCCCGGTGCTATCCAGTCCAAGGCCAACCTCGTGGTTGTGCCGGTGCCAGTCTATACGGCCACGACGCTCGCCTATCCGCCCGGTGTGACCGTGACCGGGATAAACCAGCTGCTGTATGACGCGCAGCGGCAGGCGCTGTTGCTAGCCATAAACACGTCTTCGGGCACTGAACTGCTGCGCTATGCCTACAGCGGTGGAAGCTGGCCATCCACGCCGGCGACTGTGCCCATCGCGAACCTTTCGGACATCGCACTGTCCACGGAGGGCAGCGAGTTGCTGGCGTTGTCCCAGCAGCAGCTGACCCAGCTCGACCCGGGGTTGCTCACACTATCGACCCGGTACACGCCCGGTCCCACCGCGGCGCCAGCGCTCGGAACCGGTGTCAATTTCAAGAACCTGGCGGTGGCCAATGATGGCAACGCCGTCATCACGACCGGGAACGGGCTTTCCAGCAGTACCGGCACGCCGCTCTATCTGTATTCGGTGCGCAGTCCGGCGTTCACCCAGCCCGCGACGACGCCGAGCCTTGACAATGCCACTCCTGGTGCGTCGGCCGACGGATCTCTCGTCGCGTTGGAGCAGGGCGACCCGTCGCTCGCTTCCGCGCCGCCCGTTGCATACCAGTACACTGCCGCCACGGAAACCTTTGCATCCGCCCCCGGCGCGTCGGTCAACGCCTACAACTCCGCCATCAACAGCTCGATCGCTCCGGCCCTCGACCGTTCGGCCACCCATATCGTGCTCAATGGGACCAATGTCTACGGCAACAGTTTCAATTTTCTGGGTACTCTGCCCAGCACGACCCTCGCCGTGGTTGTCAGTCCGGATGCGAGCTGCGCCTACACTTACGATTCATCCGGGCAGATTTTCGCCTTCAATCTGAACACAAGCGTGTCGGGCGGTGCATTTCCTCAGGCTGGGGCGACGCCCGTCAGCAGCCCAGGCACCGGCGGAGCGGTCAAGATGGCCATCAGCCCCGATGGCGGCACGTTGTTCCTGGCCGGCAGCAGCCAGATCGTGGTGGCACCGGCGCCGACGTCCCAGTGTCAATGACGAGACAATCCATGAAACGCCTCTTTCTTGCCGGTCTGCTCCTCGCGTACGGCGGCAGTGCGCTTGCCGATCCGACCGCCGTGAAGTCGACCCACTACCAGATCGGGTACGAATCCGGGGACATCAATACGGTCGGCGGCAGCGACAGCCGTGTCAATGCCGTCGACGGCAGCATCACCCTTCCGCTGGCCGGCTATCTGGGAGCGTCAGTCTCCGCCTTCTATGACCACTACAGCATGGCAGCGAACTTTGCTTCCCTGGGCAGCGGCCTTGCCCTGGCGAGTTCCCTGCCGCAGTGCACCGTGATCGACAAGGGGCTGAGCGCCGGCCTGTTCGTCCGCGATCCGTCCGTCGGCCGGATCAGTGCGGGCTACGGGGCGGGGCAGGCCATGTCGCATTGCGAGTCGACCTTCCTCATCAGCGGTACCGCCAAGCTCGATACGAAGAACTATTCTGCCGGAGCCCAGTATTATCTTTCCCGGTTCACGATCGGGGTTTCCTGGAACCAGACACGCTTCAATGCCTTCGACCGGTTTAACAGCGACAGTCTGACCGGCAGCTGGTATCCCACCAATATCCTGCGCGTGGATCTGGCCACCTACGGACAGGATCTGAAGAACACCTACAGCCTGGGGGTCGAGTTTCAACCGAAATTCTTCGGCAACTCCTCGGGTCTGTGGGCCAGCTACACGAGGCGGCACCAGACCGTCACGGACAATATCATCATGGTCGGAATCAGGTATTATTTCGGCAGACGTGTCGATCTGCTGACGCGCGACCGCGAATACCGCTAGCCCCGGTGCCGCGGCGGTCGCCGGGGCAGGCCCGATGCGGTCGTTCACGCGATAATGCGCAGAGGGCCAATGATGACAGACAACGCACCGAAGGATGCCGGAGATGCCGGTGAATTGAAGCGCCTGATCAGACTGGCTACGGTCGTCTATGCATTGCAGGCGGTGAGTGTGGTGTTCCCGGTATTCCTGGTCGGTCTGGTCGTCGCGGTGATCATCGATTACGTCAAGCTGCCCGATACCGCCGGTACCTGGATCGAATCCCACTTCCGCTGGCAGATACGTACATTCTGGGTCGCGATGGCGCTGCTGGTGCTGGGTATAGCGACCTTTGTTTTCATCGTCGGATATTTCGTGCTCTTCGGCACCTACGTGTGGGCGATCTACCGTGTGGTCAAGGGCTGGCTCTATCTGAACGACCGCCGGGCGCTTGTGCGCAGGACGTGACAGCAGCGCTGTCCGCGGCAGGTGTGCGTGTTATCATGGTCCGCACCATCGCGATCCGCCACCCTTGAAATTACTCGCTCTGGACACCTCCACGGCAGCCTGTTCCGTCGCCCTCTGGGATGACGGGCGTGTGCATGAGCGTTTCGAGCTCGGCGAACAGCACTCGCATCGCATTCTGCCCATGATCGAGGCGCTGCTGGGCGACGCCGGCCTGCACCTTGCCGATCTCGATGCCTTGGCATTTGGGCGCGGCCCCGGATCCTTTACTGGCCTGCGCATCGGTGCTTCGGTCGTGCAGGGGCTGGGCTTCGCCGCCGACCTGCCGGTTGTTCCCGTGTCGTCGCTGGCGGCACTCGCCCAGGGCGAGCCGCAGGACCGGGTGCTGGCTGCAATGGACGCGCGCATGAACCAGGTGTACTGGGGCGTCTACGTACGCGACGCCCGGTCGTACCCGCGTCTGGTGGGTTCCGAGCTTGTCGCCGCACCTGCGGATCTGCCCGCGCCGCAGGGGGCCGGATGGTGGGGCGCGGGCAGTGGCTGGGACCTGTACGCCGAGCAGATTCCGGCGCGCTGGCCGGGTCAGGTGCGCGGCTGGACTGCGCGGTGTTTCCCGCATGCGCGCGACGTCGCCATTCTCGGTGCGGCCGGCTTTGCTGCCGGCGAGGCGCTGCCGGCCGAGCGCGCACTGCCGGTTTATGTGCGCGACGACGTGGCGAAGAAAAAAGCCGCTGACTGCTGAAGGCGCCGGCGGCGCGGGCCGCGCCCGCGTGGGCGCCGTGGGGGGATCGAACCATGCAGAGCGACCTGAAGGCCCTTGAGTTCGAGGCGGTGCGGCGGATGCTCGAGAAGCTGACGTCCACTCCTTATGGCGCGGAAGCGGCGCGGCATATCGAGCCGGCTCCCGACCTGAACCTGGCGCGCGCCATGCTGGCGGCCGTCACGGCGGCACGCAGCGCGCTGGATGCGGGTGCAATGCCGGCGCTCAGAGAGGTGCCGGACATGCGCGCGGCGTTGCGGCAAGCTGCCAATCCGGGGGCGGCGCTGCCGGGAACGGCACTGCGCAACCTGCAGCAGGTGATCGCAGCGGTCGCTGCTTTGCGACCGGCCGTCGCTGCGCGTCCCGATCTGTATCCTGGCCCGCAGGAACATCTGGATCCGCCGCTGCTGCTGGTGCAGCGTCTGGATCGCACCATTCTCCCTTCTGGAAGGGTACGCGAGGACGCGAGCCCGCGGCTCGACGAGCTCGCCGGACAGATCCGGACACTGCGTCAGGAAGTCGTCGGTGCGCTCACGGCGCGCATTCAGCGTCCCGATATCCGGGGCGCGGTGTCTGCAGACAGGATCGTCTGGCAGGGCGGACGCGCCGTGCTGGCGGTCGCACCGGGCCAGGTCGAGCGTATCCGTGGCGTGCGCCGCGGCACGGCCGGCGGCAGGGGCGACCAGCTGGTGGAGCCGATGGAAGTGATCGCCCGCAACAATCGCGTCGAGGCGCTCGTCGGGCAGCAGGAGGTCGAAACCCAGGTGCTGCTGCGCGAACTGACCGGGTTGCTGCGGGATCATCTCGCCGCCCTCGGCCACATGCTCGATGCCTTGACCTGGATCGATCTGGCCGTGGCAGCGGGAAAGCTGAGCGCGCAGTTCAATGCCCATGCGCCGCAGCTTGTGGATATGCCACGGCTGCAGCTCGATCGCGCCTATCATCCGGCCCTGCTGCTGCAATTCACCGGCGACCAGGGGCCGCGCCCGGTGCCGCTGAGTCTGACGCTCGATGCGTACCAGCCCATGCTGATCGTTACCGGTCCGAATACCGGCGGCAAGACCGTGGTGCTCAAGACCGTCGGCCTGCTGGTGACCATGGCGCATTGCGGTTTGCACATCCCCGCGGAGGGTGACTGCATCATCGGGAATTTCAGCCGGGTAATCGTCGATATCGGCGACCCGCAGAGCCTCTATCATCATCTTTCAACTTTTGCCGGACACGTGGAGGCCCTCAAGCGCATCCTGCGCGATGCCGGAAGCGGTACGCTGGTTCTGCTCGATGAGCTTGGAACCGGCACCGACCCGGAGGAGGGGGCGGCGCTGGCGATGGCGGTGCTGGATGAACTCGCCGCAAGGCAAGTCCAGGGCATCGTAACGACCCATCTCGCGCCGCTCAAGGCGTTCGCTGCGCACCACCGCGGACTGACCAACGCATCCATGGCGTTTGACGAGGAGCGGTTGAAGCCCACTTATCAATTGCAGATCGGCACAAGCGGACGATCCCTGGGGCTTGTCATTGCCCGCAACAGCGGGCTGCCGGAGGAAGTCGTTGAACGTGCACGCGCCTACCTGCACGGCATGGCAGCGTCGCGGGAGCGGACGCCGGATGATTGCTGACCGGCGCGGCCTCCATGTTCAGCGGGAGGCCGACGTGCGGCCAGCCTTGCGGGCGTCGATGGCCTCGAGTATGCCGCGCATCAGATCGAGCGGCGTGGGCGGGCAGCCGGTAATGACCGCGTCCACCGGAACCACATTCGATACCGCGCCGGCGCTGGCATAGTTCACTCCGAATTCCCCGCCGGTGGCGCCGCAGGTGCCGACGGCAATCACGAGCTTGGGGTCGGGGGTGGCGGCGTGTACGCGGCGCAGGGCTTCCTCCATGTGGCGCGACACCGGTCCGGTTACCAGCAGCAGATCAGCATGGCGCGGGCTGGCGACGAAATGCACGCCGAAGCGCTCGATGCCGTAGTACGGATTGTTGAGCGCCTGGATCTCGAGTTCGCAGCCATTACACGAGCCGGCATCCACTTGGCGGATCGCGAGACTCCCGCGGAAGCGCCCGCCTACCGCCGCCTTCAGCTGTTCTCCGATCTGGCTCAGAGCCGGTTCGTCCCACGGCGACAGGCTCTCGGTAATGATGCCGATGCGCTGCACTTTTCCGAGAATTCTCAGCATGGATATGAAGCCTCGCAGTGCGCGCAAATGGCCGGTGCGGCCGCCGTCACGGCCGGCCGGTACACACCGCCGGCGCTTGCGCTACAGGTCATTGCCCGAATACGATCCGTTCACCGATTTGTTGCATACCGGAAAATCCGGGACGATGTTCTCGTGGATAAGCAGTTCAAGCAGCGGCCAGTTAATCGTGCTCGGATCCCGCGGGTAATAGCGCGCGATGTGCCCATCGTTGCCGAAGCGCACGAAGGCGAGCGTCTCTCCGCGCCATCCTTCGACCACACCCAGTCCCGTGGCCTCGCCCGCAGGCGGCACCCAGGGCGCGTGCGTCGGTCCCGGAACGAGTTTGTCGAGCAGCGTTTCTATCAGCGCAAACGAATTGCTGATTTCTTCAGCCCGTACCAGAATGCGCGCTGCGACGTCGCCGCTGCGATGGACCGGGACAGGTACCGTTAAAGCATCGTATGGGGCATAGGGTGAGTCGCGGCGCACATCGAGGTCGATCCCGCTTGCCCGCCCGACGTAGCCGAGCGCGCCGAATTCGGCGGCCAGCTCGGGGTTTAGTTTGCCGGTCCCGATGAGGCGGTCTTCGACTGTAGGGCTGGTATTGAGGATGTCCATCAACCGGGCCAGCTGCGGTCGAAAGGTGCGGATCTGCTCGTGCTGGGCGACGATCGCCTCGGTCGCGAGGTCCGTAGCGACACCTCCGGGTACGATGCAGTCCATGAGCAGCCGGTGACCGAAGGCTGCCCGGTTGACGCGTTGCCAGAGCTCGCGCAGACGGCTGAACTGGTAGAAGGCAAAGCTGAAGCTCACGTCGCTGCAGATGGCGCCGATGTCACCGAGGTGATTGGCGATGCGCTCGCGCTCGGCCATGACCGCCCGCAGTGCGAGTGCGCGCGCGGGAACTTCGAGTCCCGCTGCCTTTTCCATCGCCATGCACGCGGCCCAGCTGTGCGCTACAGTGGAATCGCCCGAAACGCGTGCTGCAAGCCGCGCCAGTCCCGTGGCGTCACGCCCCTCGGCGAGCTTTTCGGTACCTTTGTGGACATAGCCGAGCCGCTGCTCGAGGTGGAGCACCGTCTCACCGATCGCCTGGAACCGGAAATGTCCCGGTTCGATGATCGATGCATGTACCGGCCCGACCGGGATCTCGCAGACTCCGCTGCCCTGGGCGAACAGGAATTTGTAATGGTTGTCTGCTGGGGTCTGCGGCTGAGGATGGCCCGCGAGCGGGAAATCCTTACGCAACGGGTATTCGCTGTCCTTCCAGGCCTGATGGCGGATCCAGCGACGTGCGTCGGGATGGTCGCCGAAAGCCACGCCGAAAAGATCCTGGAGATGACGCTCGGCACGGTCGGCGGCCGCGAAATACGGCGCGTGAGAGGGCAGGATGGGCGTGAGGCGTCGCACTGCAGTGCGTGCCAGCAAATAGCCGCGGTCCTTTTCGAAGCAGGAATAAAGGTGAAAATGTTCCCCGACGTCATCGCCCCAGCAGCCAACCCAGCGGCAACCCCAGTGCCTGGCGGTCTGTCCAAGCTTTCCCCAGTCATCGGCATCGACCCCGATCACGCGGGCCGGAGCGAGACCGGTACCTGCCGGCAGCTCCCGCACCGCCACGTCCTCGGAGACGAGCCGCCCAAGGAACGGATCGAGCCAGTCGAAGCGCCTCACAGCGGCAGACTCCCGGAGATAAGACTTGTTGCCTGCTCGAACCAGTGTGACAGGAACAGCGGAATCGACAGGCCGAGCCACAATACCAGGGCGAGATGGATCGCCACCGGCAGCATGTTGGCCTTGACGCGGGTCTGCCCCGGCGGCGGGGTACCGTAAACCATGGGTTGCAGGTGACGGAACAGGCCGGCGAACGCGATCGCCAGACCCAGCAGCAGCGGCAGGGTCAGCCACGGCCAGGATTTCATGGTCGCGTTAAGCACCAGAAACTCGCTCATGAACACGCCGAAGGGCGGAAAGCCGGCGATTGCGAGCGTGCCGATCAGCAGACCCCATCCGACCTGGGGCTGGGTGCGGATCAACCCGCGTATGTGCTCGATGCGCTGGGTGCCGGCGAGCTGCGAGGCGTGGCCAACGGTAACGAAGATAGAGGATTTTGTGAGTGAGTGTACGGTCATGTGCAGCAGGGCGGCAAAGGTGGCGAGTGCGCCGCCGATTCCGAAGGCGAAAGTCATGAGACCCATGTGTTCGATCGAGGAATAGCTGTACATGCGCTTTATGTCATGCTGGCGGTGCAGGAACAGACTCGCTACCAGAAAAGACAGCAGGCCGAATCCCATCATCAGGTGCCCGGCAAGTGCCGTATGCAGCGAGCCGTCCACCAGCATCTTCACGCGCACGAGCGCATAGAGCGCGACGTTGAGCAGCAGGCCTGACAGCACCGCCGACATCGGCGTGGGACCCTCGGAATGCGCATCCGGCAGCCAGTTGTGCAGCGGCACCAGTCCGACCTTGGTTCCATAGCCGACCAGCAGGAACACGAAGGCGATTGCCAGCACGGCCGGATCGAGCTGGGTAGCGTGGTTGTGCAGGACGCTCCACAGAAGCGTGTCGTTGCGCTGGGCGCCGAGGCGGCGCTCTGCCGCGAAGTACAAAAGTACCGTTCCGAACAGCGCCTGGGCGATGCCGACACCGCACAGGATGAAGTATTTCCAGGCCGCTTCCACCGATTCCGGGGTGCGATACAGGCTTACCAGCAGCACCGTCGTGAGGGTAGCGGCTTCCATTGCCACCCACAGCACACCCATGTTGTTGGTCGTGAGGGCAAGCAGCATTGCGAACAGGAAGCCCTGGTACATCGAGTGATACAGCCGCATACGCGGGGGACCGACCCGTCCGCGTTCGACCTCGTGCTGCATGTAGGGCCGCGAGAAGATCGCCGTAGTCAATCCGACGAAAGCGGTCAACGCCACGAGGTAGACGTTGAAGGCGTCGATGTAGAACAGCTTGCCCGGCGACAGCTCCGGGCCGGTGCCCAGCACATTCCAGGCGAGCCATACCGAGGAGCCGAAGGTCGCGGCTGCAATTGTCACGTTGATATAGCCTGCGATGCGGTAGTTCGGCACCAGCGCGAGCAGCAGGCCGCCGGCGAGTGGCAGCCACAGTACCAGGTAGAGTGGACTCATTCGCCTCGCTCCGACAGACGGTTCAGACGATCGACATCGAGCGAGTCGATGCTGGTGCGGATCTGGAAGAAAAACACGCCGAAAAGCACGGCCGCCACCAGGACGTCGAAGGCGACACCCAGTTCGACGATCATCGGCATGCCGTAGGTCGAGGCCACGGCCGCGAAGAACAGGCCGTTCTCGATGGACATGAATCCGATCACCTGTGCCACTGCGGTCCGGCGGCTGATCATGAGCAGCATGCCGAGCAATACGGTTGCCATGCTCACAGCGATCGTATTGCGGGTCACGAGCGTCGAAAGCTGGGCAATCGGCAGCGCTACGTAGTAGCAGAACACCACCAGCACAGCGCCGCCCAGGAGCGTGAGCGAGGGGTGGGCGACGATTTCAACGTCGTACTGGATATGGAGTCGCCGCGTCAGGCGATAAAGCATCCACGGGATCAGCAGCGCCTTGAGTCCGAAGGTGAGCAGCGCCGATATATAAAGGTGTGTATGTCCCGATACCAGCGCCACCAGCGCGGTGGTGATCGACAGCAGTGCGCCCTGCCAGGCGAAAGCGTATATGAGCGGCTGGATGCGTGCCTGGGCGAGCATCACGAACGAGGTGAACAGCACCAGTGCGGCCGAAACCAGGATGCCCTGGCTGAAGAGGCTGAGCTCACTCAGATGCATGGCATCGTGGCTCCCGGAATCATGGGCAGGCAGTTCCCTGGGGTGATGGTATTCACAATGCGCTCTCGAGGATGACGTGCGTCAGGATCCCCAGCAGGCTCAGCACAAATGCAAACCCCAGAAACTGTGGGACCCTGAACAGGCGCATCTTGGCGAGCACGGTTTCCCACAGCGCCAGGAGCACCGCCAGGAGCGCGAGCTTCGCGGTTACCGCCACGGTGCCAAGCGCCAGACCGGGAAGCGTGAGGTGCCGGGCGATTCCCCAGGGCAGAAAGATGTTGCTGATCAGGACTGCATAGATCATGAGTTTGATCATGCCGGCCCAGTCTATCAGCGCCAGATGGCGGGCGCCGTATTCCAGGACTGTCGCCTCGTGAAGCATGGTGAGCTCGAGATGGGTCGCCGGGTTGTCGATCGGGATGCGACCGGTCTCGGCGACGGCCACCATGGCCAGGCTGAGCAGTGCGAAAAGAAAAGACGGACGCAGCACCAGGCCGGCGTTCAGAATGTACTGGATCGCCACCGAGAGGTTGGTCGTGGAAGCGGTCATGGTGAGCGTGAATATCGCCATCAGCATGGCGGGCTCGGCGAGCGACGCGACGGTCATTTCGCGCGAGGCACCCATGCCGCCGAAGGCGGTGCCTATGTCCATGCCCGCCAGTGCCTGGAAAAAGCGCGCCAGCGCGAAAAATCCGACCAGCACGATGACATCGGCAATGGCAGCGGTCGGCAGCGGTATCGCCACCAGCGGCACTACTGCTGCCGCCAGCAGCATGGCGCCGAACACCACGTACGGCGTCACCCGGAAGATCCAGGATGCGTCATGCGCAAGCACCAGATCCTTGGCGAAAAGCTTGGCGAGATCGCGGTACGGCTGGAGGAGCGAGGGAGCAGCCCGGTTCTGCAGATGGCATTTCAGGCGCTTGATCCAGCCAGCCAGCAGCGGCGCACCGCCGATGAACAGCAGTGTCTGAAGCGCGGCCCACAGCCAGCCGTTCAGGTTATCAGCCATAGCAGCAGCAGCAGGGTGAAGAAAGAATAGGCGAGGTAGATGCGTATGCTGCCAGTCTGTATGCGGCCGACGCGCCGCGCTGCCGCGAGCACCAGACGGCCGATGGGCAGGTAGACGGCGGACCATGACCAGTCCGCGACATGCAGGTGATGGCGCATGCTGGTGTAACGGGCCGCAGAGGTCTGGACCTTGTCGACGTGCTCGTCGATCTGCCATACCGGCGCGAACACCCGGCGAATCGGTTGTGCGAACGCAGTTGAAGTGTATTGCATGCGCGCGTTCAGTCCGCCGAAGCCGCAGTCCCAGGGGTCGCTGCGCCGCGCGCTGCGGGCGCGGCGATGCAGAAGCAGGTAGCCGGCGAGGAAAGTGAACGCCATGGCGGCGACAACGAGCGGTGCGGAATACGAGGCCACGTGCGGCGAGACCGGCGTCAGCCACAGCCAGCCGCGCACCGTGGCCCCCGCCGGGCTGAGGTGCAGCAGACCCTGCGTGATCGGGCTGATCAGGCGGATTACCAGCGTGGGCACTACGCCCAGCACCACGCACAGCAGCGCCAGCAGCCCCATTCCGGCGCGCATTCCCAGACCGACTTCGCGGGCGTGCGCCACGTGGCGCGTGCGCGGCTGGCCGAGGAACGCCACCCCGTAGACCTTGACGAACGTGGCGGCCGCCAGCGCCGTGGTCAGCGCCAGCAGCGCTGCAGCGATCGGAATGATGGAGCGCAGCACGCCGCTCGAGAGCGCCGGTACCTGCAGCGCGGCCTGCAGCGTCAGCCATTCCGAGACGAAGCCGTTGAAGGGGGGCAGGGCGGCGATGCTGAAACAGCCGATGAGCATGAAGAACGCAGTGACCGGCATGCGCCGGATCAGGCCGCCGAGGCGGTCGAGATCGCGCTCGTGGGTGCGGTAGAGCACCGCCCCGGCGCCGAGGAACAGCAGGGTCTTGAATACGGCGTGATTCAGGCTGTGATACAGGGCGGCGAGCAGTGCTACGGCGCCGAGGACAGGATGACCGGTGCCGATGAAGATCATGCCCAGGCCAAGGCCCATGAGGATGATTCCGATGTTCTCGACGGAGGAATAGGCGAGCAGCCGCTTGAGGTCATTCTGCATGAGTGCATACAGGACGCCGAGCACAGCGGTGGCGGTGCCGATCGCCAGGGTCGTCAGGCCCCAGGACCACTGGGGGTGGCCGAGCAGATCGAATACGAAGCGGATGAGTCCGTAGATCGCTACCTTGAGCATTACTCCGCTCATCAGCGCAGAGATATGGGACGGAGCTGCCGGATGTGCCTCGGGCAGCCATACGTGCAGCGGCACCATGCCGGCCTTCATGCCGAATCCGAACAGCGCCAGCACGAACGCAAGCGATGCCCAGGCCGGTGACAGGTGCGCCGCGCGCATTGCATCGAAGGTGAAATTGCCGCCGAATCCCGCGAGCACGCCAAAGGCAAGCAGGATCACGAGTGCGCCGATTTCGGCGAGCAGCAGGTAAAGGAAGGCGGCGTGACGGTTGGCCGGATTGTCATGCTGATAGGCGACCAGCAGGTAGCTTGACACCGACATCAGTTCCCACGCGATCATGAACACAAAGGCGTCGTCGGCCAGCAGTACCGCTAGCATGCCGGCGACGAATATGCCAGTGAACAGCCCGAGTGCAGCCAGTGAATTGCGTGCCTGCGGTTCGCTGGCGTCCGGCGTCGCTTGGTGCGCATGCCTGTCCCGCTCGTACTCGCGCACGTAGCCGGGTCCGTAGAGGCTGACTGCAATCACGGCGATGCCGACTATCGCCATGAAAAATCCGGAGAGCGGATCCAGGCGCAGGTGCCAGTTGAGCCAGGGCAATCCGAAGGGAAGCTGCGCGGTGGTGCGGGTGCCCGTCAGCAGTGCCCAGCCGCCGGCAGCCACTGCGGTCACGCCGGCAATACCGAGGATGCTGAACGAGCCTGCACGCAGCGCAGCGGGAAACCGGTCTGCGGCCAGGGCCACTACGCCCGACAGCAGCGCACCTGCCACCGCTACGTACGCGAGTATGAGAGGCGACAACTCAGCCCGTCCTCAACGCCGACCGGGCAGTGCACACATGGTGACAGGGATGAACCGTAGCTGCCTCGTTCTTTTTTCGTGATGTGGATTCCGCCGCCTGGCCACACGTCGGCCAGCATGTCCTGTCAGGCAGACTCCTGCCAGCGGAACGGATGCTAAGGCGCTGGCGTCGAAAATTCAAGAGTGATCTGCGACCGCCGCGCATTGCGCCAGGGGCAGCGTGGATCGGAGAGGTGCGGCAACCGCGTGCATGCCGGGCGCCGCAGGACGAAGCGCGGCCCGGTTCAAGCACCGGCGCCGGTGTCGGCAGCGACCTTTGGTGCCTTCGGACGTATACGCGCCAGCTGCACGGCAGTGCCGCGCGTACGCACGATCTCTACCTGGTAGCCCTCCAGGGCCAGACTGGTGCCCGGCTGGGGGATGTCCTCGAGGTACTCGGTGATGAGTCCGTTGAGGGTTTTGGGGCCGGTGATAGGCAAATCCCATTCGAGCCGCCGGTTGAGGTCGCGCAGGGTAATGCTGCCGCTGACCATATAGCTGCCGTCGTCCTGGGGCTGAATCTCATCGATGACACCCGGTGCCGGGGTCGCGAACTCGCCGACGATCTCTTCCAGGATTTCGTGCAGCGATACGAGCCCCACGAGATCCCCGTACTCGTCGACCACCAGGGCGATGCGCCGCTGTGCTTCGCGGAAGTTGAGCAGCTGTCTTCCGAGCGAGGTTCCTTCCGGCACGAAATAGGGTGCCTCCAGGATCTTCTCCAGGTTTTCACGCCCGAACGCCCCCGAGCGCATTAGGAGCAGCACCTTGCGCACATGCACGATGCCCACGATGTTGTCGAGGCTGCCACGGCAGACCGGCAGGCGCGAATAGTGGCTGGTGGCGATGCTTGTCAAAATGCGTTCCCAGTCGGAATCGAGATCGATCATTTCGATCTCGCCGCGCGGCACCATCACATCCTCCACGGTCATATTCTCCAGATCGAGGACAGCGAGCAGCATCTGCTGATGGCTTTGCGGCATGAACGTACCGGCTTCCCGAACCACCGTGCGCAGCTCCTCGGTGCTGATCTGGTCGGCGGTCCTGCCGTGGATTGCGACGCCAAGAATCCGCAGCAGTCCGTTGGCCATGACATTCACCAGCCACACCAGCGGCGACAGCAGTTTCAGCAGAAAGCCGAGCACGTAGGCAACCGGAAACGCGACGCGCTCGGGATAGAGCGCCGCAACGGTCTTGGGGGCCACCTCGGCAAAGACCAGCACTACCAGGGTCAGCAGGCCGGTGGCGATGCCGATGGCCGGCGTGCCGTACAGGTTCAGGGCCAGAAGCGTCGCCACGGAAGAAGCGGCGATATTGGCGAAATTGTTCCCGAGCAGTATCACGCCCAGCAGGCGGTCCGGGCGCTCGAGCAGTCGCGACGCGATACGTGCCGCACGGTGGCCAGAGCTGGCGAGGTGGCGCAGTCGGTAGCGGTTCAGGGTCATCATCCCGATCTCCGCGGCGGAAAAAAACGCCGAGAGGAGGATCAGGAACACCAGAACCGCAAGCAATACGCCAGTATGGGGATCGTCCAATTGGTCATCTCGGATTTTCTGCGGCCCGGCGGCTTCAATACGCCCGCCGACGGGCCAGAACACAACGCCAGCTCATGGTGCAGCTGCGATGCCTGCTCAGCGGCGCAGGAGGATTTCCAGCGCGAATTTGCTGCCGAAATACGCGAAGGCAAGAAGCGTGAACCCGCCCAGCGTCCAGCGGATCGCGGTGCGGCCACGCCAGCCGAAGCGCCAGCGTCCGGCGAGCAGCACGGCAAACACTACCCAGGCAATTATCGACAATACTATATGATCAGTGAATTCCAGTGGCTTGTTGAACAGCTGCTCCGAGAAGAATACGCCGCTGATCACGGTCAGTGTGAGCAGTACGAAGCCGAGCGTGATCATCTGGAACATGAGATTTTCCATGGTCTCGAGTGGCGGCAGCGCGCGCAGGAACCGGCTCGGCTGGCGGCGATGACGAAGATGGCTCTCGACACAGGCAAGCATCAGGCTCTGGACCACGGCGATGCTGAGAAGACTGTAGGCGAGCAACGAAATCACGATGTGCACCGACTGCATGGGCGTGACCGTGACGATGAGAAGGTGGCCGCGCGGCGTCAGCCAGTCGACCAAGACGGTCGCGGCCGCTACCGGCATGATAAGGATGCCGAGGCTTTCGATGGGGCGGGTGATGCTGGCGATCAGAAACAGCACTGCGATTGCCCAGGCGATCAGCGAGATGGCGTTGACCAGGCCGACATTCAGGCCTCCCTCGTGCAGCATGCCGGTGTACAGGACCGCGGCATGCGCCGCGACCGCGCCCACTGCCAGTGCGTAGATGCCGAGGCGGGCCGGGCCGCGGGCCGCCTCAGGACGGCCCAGGCCGAGCCACAGCAGAGCGCCGACGCACAGATACAGCACAGCCGCTAGCAAATTCATTGTTTAATTGGTCATAATGTAATTATTTAGGCCGAATGATGGCACAGCTTACGCCGCCAATGAAGAGGACGGCAGCAAACACTGGCGGATTGCGTGTTGCCGCGGACGGAGAAACGCCGCTGCCGGGCGGGCGCCCGGAACCGCGTCGTGCATCGTGGCATCCGTGCGCGCCGGGCGCTTTGCTGGCATTATTCGTGCGTATTTCGCAGCCAAGACCGTCGCAGACGCCATGCCGGCCAAGGCAAATCCGGGCGGCGGCTACGGCACAATCGATCGACAAACAGGTAGCAGACCATGTTCGATAATCTGAGCGGGCGGCTGCAGCAGGTTCTGAAGAAACTGCGCGGCGAGGGGCGGCTGACCGAGGAGAACATCAGCGAGGCCCTGCGCGAAGTGCGCATGGCATTGCTCGAGGCAGACGTGGCTCTGCCGGTGGTAAAGTCCTTTATCGAGGACGTGCGTTCACGTGCCGTCGGCAAGGAGGTGCTCACCAGCCTGACTCCCGGCCAGGCCGTGATCAAGGTCGTGTACGACGCGCTGGTGGCGCTCATGGGGGAGGCGAACGACCGTCTCCATCTGGCAACACGGCCGCCGGCGGTGATCCTGATTGCGGGACTGCAGGGCTCCGGAAAAACCACCACGGTCGCGAAGCTCGCGCGTTTCCTGCGCGAGCGCGAGCACAAGTCAGTGATGGTTGCGAGCGCCGACGTCTACCGGCCGGCAGCCATCGAGCAGCTCAAGGTGCTCGCAGGCACGGTCGGCGCCGCGTTCTTTCCAAGCACGGCACAGCAGAAGCCGGTTGACATCGCGCGTGCGGCCGTGGAGCAGGCACGCAGATCGGGTTCGGATGTGGTCATCATCGACAGTGCCGGACGCCTGCATGTCGACCGCGAGATGATGGACGAGATCCGTGCGATCCACGCCGCGGTCGATCCGATAGAAACGCTGTTCATCGTCGACAGCATGACCGGACAGGATGCCGTCAACACCGCCCAGAGCTTCAACGAGGCGCTGCCCCTGACCGGCGTGATCCTGACCAAGGCCGATGGCGATGCGCGTGGCGGCGCAGCGCTGTCCGTGCGGCGTGTCACCGGCAAGCCTATCAAGTTCCTCGGGGTCGGCGAGAAGACCGAGGCGCTCGAGCCGTTCTATCCGGATCGCATGGCTTCGCGCATTTTGGGTATGGGCGATGTGCTGAGTCTCGTCGAGCAGGCCCAGCAGTCGGTGGACCAGGAACAGGCGCGCAAGCTCGCACAGAAGATCAGCAAGGGCAAGGGTTTCGACCTGGAGGATTTTCGCGACCAGCTCCAGCAGATGGAAAAAATGGGCGGTATTGCAAGTCTCATGGACAAGCTTCCGGGAACGGCCGGCATCCCCGAGGCCGCCAAGGCGCAAATGGACGACAGGCAGACACGGCGTCTTATTGCGATTATAAATTCCATGACGCCTCAGGAGCGGCGGTTTCCGGACATCATCCGCGGTTCGCGCAAGCGCCGGATTTCCGCCGGTTCGGGCACGCAGGTGCAGGAGATCAACCGGCTGCTGAAGCAGTTCGGCGAGATGCAGAAGATGATGAAGCGTCTTGGCAAAGGGGGGCTTGGCAAGATGATGCGGGACATGAGAGGAAAGCTGCCGGGGCTTCCGTTCTGAACGACCCAAGGCCGGTTCGCGGATTTAAGCCGCCGCGATCCGCAAGAGTGTGGTGCCGGACTCCGGATCCCGATGTCTCTGCCGCGGTTTCCGTTGACCGGGCGTCATGACCGCACCATTGCAGGCCACGACGCGCGGCGCCATACCCGCTCTGCCGGCCGCAGATCACCGGATCTGCCCTGGGGGAAGTCACCCGCCTGCGATGCGTCGACGCTGGCGGGGGTTTCCGGTTGAATTGATCGAAGGGACCTGATATATACGATTTATCAGGGGACAAGAATCGTTGCAGAACGACGCACGACCGCTTTTTCGACAGGAATTGCGGATAACGGAATATAAGGGGAGGCGAGCGCATGATCACGGTGAACGAGACGACCTCGCAGGAAAAGTCGGCCGCGCGCCGCGCACGCAGCCATGAGCTGACGCAGAAACTCGTCGCTGAAAGAACCGAGATGCTGGTGCTGTTCTGCCGCCTGGCAGGCATCGAATCCTATGCCCCGGAGATTCGGCCGGTGAAGAAATTGCTCGAGGAGTTCTGCCAGATTCTGGTCGACTATATTTCCGCCGGCCATTTCGCCCTGTACGAGCGCATCATTGATGGCACCGAGCGGCGGCGCGATGTCGCCAGCCTGGCCGAACAGCTCTACCCGGCTATCGCCGAGACTACGGACGCTGCGCTCGATTTCAACGACCGGTACGATCGCGACAATCACCGTCCGATGCTCGAGAACCTGCCGCAGGAGCTGTCCCAGCTGGGTGAGCAGATCGCCGTGCGCATCGAGCTCGAAGACCGGCTGATCGCGGCCTTAGCCCGCCCCTAGCTGCGCCGGCCGGTGGAGCGTCAGCCGCCCGTTGCCGACATGAAACGCACGATCTTCTCCGGCTGAGTGGTGAACTCGTGCCGTTCCGGCTTGAGCAGGACGGCCCGGCAGATCGCTTTCTTCAGTTCCTCGTCGGATACCCCCGACCGCAGCAGCGGGCGCAACTCCAGCTTGTGCTCCTGGCCGAGACATGTGTAGATCGTCCCGTCCACCGCCAGTCGCACGCGGTTGCAGGTGGCGCAGAAATGCTGGGAAATGGGTGTGATGAAGCCGATCCTGAGATTTGTTCCGCCCACGCGCACATAGCGTGCCGGTCCGCCGCCTGCCATCATCGTGGGAATCAGCTCGTATCGGGACTGCAGGGCGCGCTTCACCTCCTGCAGGTTCAGGTAACGTTCCGTGGCGTCGCGACCGGTGGCGCCCATGGGCATCGTTTCGATAAGCCGCAGAGTGAAATCATGGCGGATGCAGAAATCGACCATGTCGCCGATCTCGCCGTCGTTCACGCCCTTCATCGCCACCATGTTGATTTTGACCGGTTCAAATCCCGCCTCCTTGGCAGCCATCAGTCCGTCCAGGACCTGATCAAGCCGGCCACCGCCGGTAATCTCGGCGAAGCGTTCGGGATTCAGCGAATCGAGGCTGACGTTGAGGCGGGCGACACCGGCACGCCGCAACGGTAGGGCGAGTCTGCGCAGGCGCGTGCCATTGGTGCTGATCGACAGATCGTGCAGCCCCGCAAGATGTACCAGGCGGGCCGCCAGGTCCGGCAGTTTGCCGCGCGACAGCGGTTCGCCACCGGTCAGGCGCACGCGCCGGACTCCGAGCTGCGTGAAGGCGCGCACCACGCGCTCTATTTCGTCAAAGGTAAGCCAGTGTCCGGGCTCCTCGAATCCGGTGAAGCCCTTGGGGATGCAGTATGAGCAGCGCAGCTCGCAGCGGTCGGTTACCGAGACCCGCAGGTACTCGATGCGGCGGCTGAACGAATCGATCAATGCGGTCTCCATGACCGGGAAATGTTTGCACATCTGCCCGGCCGGGTCCATATGGCCAAGGTGGGGTGCTGGCCATCCCGGGGAACCGCTACTTTTTGCGGTGGATTCGGATGTGCCACGAACCTGACTGGCCGGCACGTCGGTGCGCGCATGGGTCGATGCATTCTGCATTGCGCGTGGCGGCGCGAGCGGCTACCTTGTGATGAGTCAAGAAAAAGCGGGGGAGCAATGAACAAGGCAGGTTTGCGGACCTTGGGTTTCGCAGTGGCCATCGCCGCCGCCGGCCAGGGCGCGCAGGCGCGCGAACCCTGGAATTACGGTCCGCGGCAGACTTACGTGCAGGTCGGGTTGGAGCAGTACGATTGGAAGGAATTCTCCAGCACGGACAGTATTCTGGACAAGGAATCCGGGCCCCTGCTCACGTTCGGTGCCGGCGTCAGCAATTTCCGGCGCATCGACAGCGGACCTCTCTATCAGGCGGGTGGCCACGTGTATCTCGGAACCCTGGACTATGATGGCGAGACCCAGAGCGGCATTCCGCTGACGACGAAGTCGGATTACTCCGGACTGCAGTTGGAGGGACTGGGCGGCTATCGCTTTGTCCGGTGGCCACACGGGATCGATCTGTTCGGTGGGGGTGGCTGGGAGTACTGGAGCCGGTCCATTCAGGACGCATTGGCCGCCAACGGTTCGCCGGCCTACGGCTACCTCGAGCAGTACTATGTCCTGTATGCAAAATTGGGTGCCGGGTTCTTTCAGGAGTTCGGATCGTGGTCGTATCGCATCAAGGCCGGCGGGAAATATCCCTTGTACACCTATGAACACGCGAATCTCGGCGATGGCCTCAGTCTGTCACCGGGAAGGGAATTGTCCGGATTCGCCCAGATCACCGTGGAATTCGGACCCGTCACGCAGGATCATCTTGGCCTGATGCTGAGCTACGACAGCTTTCGGTTCAGCCAGTCCACCGCCCAGCTGCTGACCGTTGCCGGGGCGCCAGCGGGTCTTTTCGTGCAGCCGCGTAGCCACCGCAATGTCTACGCGATCCGCGGCGTGTACTATTTCCGCTGACGGCTGCCAGCGTCAGCGGGCGTTGAAAGCCCGGCCGGTAGTGCCGCGGCTGTCCGGGCCCATCAGATAAAGATAGGGCGCCATGACCTCCTCGGGGCGCGGATGCTGGTCCGGAACCTCGCCCGGGTAGGCGCGGGCGCGCAGCCCGGTCGCTACTGCGCCCGGGTTCAGGCTGTTGAACCGGATGTGGGTGTTGTTTTCGAGTTCATCCGCCCAGGTCTCCATGAGGCGCTCGAGCGCACCACCCGCGGCTGCGTAGGCGCCCCAGTAGGCGCGAGCGTGGCGCGCCACGTCGGAAGAGCTGAATATCACCGATGCATCGCTCGAGCGTTTGAGCAGGTCGATGCACAGGCGGGTGATGACGTATGCTGCATTGAAATTGACCTGCATCACCCGCGTCCACAGTTCCGGCTCGTAGAGCTCGAGCGGCGTCAGGGTGCCGAGCTCAGCCGCGCTGTGCAGGATGCCGTCGAGCTTGCCGAACTCCTTGTCAATCGCGGCTCCGAGGCCGTCGTATTCCTTGGACGTCGCCCGTGCCAGATCCAAGGGCGTGATTGCCGGCTGCGGTCCGCCGTCGGCGAGGATCTCGTCGTAGACGCTTTCCAGCTTGGAAACCGTGCGTCCCAGAAGAATGACGCTGGCACCGTGCTTTGCGTAGGCGCGGGCGGCCGCCCGGCCGAGGCCATCGCCTGCTCCCGTGACAAGTACAACGCGGCCAGCGAGCAGATCGGAAGCGGGTTGATAAGGATTCGGTGCGGTCATTGATTGCGGCATGGATTGCAGACGGGAGTCAGGTTGAAACCATGCATTGTACCGCACTCCGCATGGAAGCTTCGAGCACTGTCGCATCGCACTGTCTTCACGAAAAAGGCGCGATTGATTTCCGCCCCGGGAATCGAGGATGGCGCGCAGCGCCGGGTCACAGTGTCTTGATCCGTTCCAGATTGCGTATGCAGGTGTCTCGCAAGCGCGACCCAGGGAGGGTCGCAAGCCGTCGCGATGGCAGGTTTTTGTGCGGAGTGCGGCACGGCCAGCTGGACAGTCGGTGCGAGTTTCCGGCCAGGATGAGAAGCACGGCGGGCGTGATCCGCAGATCGACCGTCGCAAGGCGACAGGCCGTTGGCCTGTCGGTGCCGGACGCGGCTGGCTACCGCACAATTATGTTCAGGCGAAACGCGACTTCCCTTCGTCGTTGACGCAAATGCGGTTGCGGCCCTGATTCTTGGCGAGATAAAGGCGGCGGTCGGAGACGGCGAGCAGCTCATCGAAGGTATCGACAGATTCGGCACTGAAGGAGGCCATCCCGATGCTGATGGTGACCCGGATGCGGGCATCGGCGGTGACGATTTCCGCCTTCTCGACGCGTATGCGAATGCGCTCGGCCAGCACTGCGGCACCGAGGCGGTTGGTTTCCGGAAGCAGCACCGCGAATTCCTCGCCGCCGATGCGTGCGACGACGTCGCCATTGCGCACGATGCCGCCGAGCAGGGATGCGACTTTGACCAGGACCTCGTCGCCTGCCTGGTGACCGAATTTGTCGTTGACCTGCTTGAAGTGGTCAATGTCGATCAGCAGTACCGACAGTTCTCCCATGTAACGCTTTACGGCCGCGACCTGCTGTGTGCCCTGTTCGTAAAAGCTGCGCCGGTTGCGCAGCCGTGTCAGCGGATCGGTGCTGGCCTGCTCGACGAGTGCGCGGCGGCTTTCCTCGAGTTCGCGAATTGTCCTGCTGAGCTTGTAGTGGACGTTGACCCGCGCCTGGAGCTCCATGACGTCGACCGGTTTGGTAAGAAAGTCATTGGCACCGTTCAGGAACGCCAGGTTCTTGTCGACGCTGTCGTTGGCCGCGGTCATTACGATCACCGGTATGCTTGCGATACGGGCGATCGGACTCTTGCGGATTTTGACCAGAAGCTGCTGTCCGGTCATGCGTGGCATGTTGACGTCGGTGATGACCACGTCGATATGCTCGTCAGCCGCCAGGATCTGCCATGCTTCTTCGCCATCTTTGGCTTCGATAAGCTGGTAGCTTTCCGAGAGATTCTTGGACAGCATTGCCTTCGAGGTCTGGGAATCCTCGGCAAGCAGGATGCGGGGCCGGGAGTCTGCACCCGTTGGATCGCTGTGCACCATGAGCAGTTGCGGACGCGTCACACCTTGTCAGAATTGCCGGAAGCCGGAAAGATACCGCAACTATAGCATCATGCGGAAGCCCGTGTGGGGCAGGATAGCGCCAGCGCGCGGGCTGTCAGGCCCGGTCGTCGCCTTCCGGTCGCGATATCTCGCGTACGCCTTTCTCGATTTGCGCCAGGGGCTCGATGTTTTTTCTGGCGGTGACTCCCATTTCGGTGAACTTGCGCGCACCCGGAAGCAGCTTGCTGTCGAACGAGCCGATGGCACGGTTGTAATGACCAATGCTGCTGTCGAGGCTCGTTCCGAGGCGCGCGAGATGCTCCGAGAACGTAGCCAGGCGCGCGTACAGTTCCTCTCCGGCGTCGCGGATTTGCGCAGCATTGGCCGCCAGCGCCTCTTGGCGCCAGCCATAAGCCACGGCACGCAGCAGCGCGACGAAGCTCGTAGGCGTGGCCAGGATCACCTTCTGGCGCAGCGCGTCTTCCAGAAGATTGCGGTCGATGTCGAGCGCCGCGCTGAGGAACTGCTCGCCGGGGATAAACAGGACAACGAAGTCGGGAGTATTCTTGAATTGGCTCCAGTAGGCCTTTCGCGATAGCTCGGCCACACGCTCGCGGACCTTGCGTGCATGATGTTCGAGGTGGCGTGCGCGTTCGGAATCGTCGGTTGCCTCCATGGCGTTGAGGTAGGCGTCGAGCGGGGTTTTGACGTCTACGACGATCTCGCGGCCATCCGGCATGCGCACGACCATGTCCGGACGGAGCACGCCGTCGTCGGTGCTCACCGATTCTTGCTGGGTGAAGTCGCAGTGCTCGACCATGCCAGCCAGTTCGGTCAGGCGCTTGAGCGTGAGCTCGCCCCATTTGCCGCGGACTTCGGGCCGGCGCAGGGACTTAACCAGATTCTGGGTTTCGGTCCTCAGCTGATCCTGGGTCTGTGCCATGGTCTCCAGATGTCTGGTTAACGCGCCATAGGCTTCCTTGCGCGTGTTTTCCATCAGCTGAATCTGCTGTTCGGTCTTGAGCAGGGCTTCGCGGATTGGTGTCACCAGGTTTTCCACCGCTTTTTCCTTCTGTTCCAGGTCCGCTGCCGCCTGGACCTGAAAGCGCTTGAGGGTCTCCTGGGCGAGCTGCAGGAATGCCTGGTTGTTGCGCTGCAGCGCCTCGTGCGACAGGGCATTGAAGGTGCGCTCCAGTCCCTGCATCTGCTCGACCGCTTTGCGCCGCTCCAGGTCGAGGGTGGCGGAAAGCTCGGCGATACGCCTCAGGCTGCGGGCGCTCGCGAGCAGCCAGCCGAGCGCACCGGCCACCGCGGCGACCGTCGCCAGCAATGCCAGAGTCGAAAGATCAGCGGCGGGCATCGATCCATTCCAGGACATTGCCGGGCGAGTACACCAGGGCATCGGCGCCCCAGCTCGGCGGATCGTCGGCTTCACCGATGTAACCGAACATCGCCACGAGCGTGTGCATGCCGGCGCTGCGTCCGGCCTCGATGTCGCGTGCGGCATCTCCGACGAACAGGCAGCTGGCGGGCGCGCTACCGCACTGTGCGCAGGCATACAGCAGCGGAGCGGGGTGCGGTTTGGAATTGGCCGTGGTGTCGCCGCTCACGACGCAGGCCGCCGTGTCGGCCAGCCCGAGCGCGCGCACCAGAGGTTCGGTCAGGAAAGCCGGCTTGTTGGTGACAATGCCCCAGTTGAGTCTGCGCCCGGGCAGCGCCGACAGCAGTTCGCTGACACCCGGGAACAGCCGCGTTTCCCTGCACAAGTTCGCGGCGTACAGGTCGAGGAAACGGCGGCGCAGCACGTCGTAGCCCGTGTCGTGCGGGGCGATTCCGAAGCCGAGCCGCAGGAGCGCGCGCGCGCCGTACGAGGCTACGGGCCGGATCCGGTCATAGGGCAGGGGCGGCCGGTTGTGCTCACGCAGCAGTTCGTTGAGAGCGAAACCCAGATCGGGGGCAGTGTCCGCCAGAGTCCCGTCGAGGTCGAACAGGACAGTGTGGATGTCAATCATCCGTGCGTTGGCACCAGGCTAGGTAATTGACGTCGACTCCCGGCCCAAGCGTGTACTGGGCGGTCACGGGATTATAGTGCATGCCGGTGAATCCGAGCATCTCGAGGCCGGCATGACGGCACATGTCCTGGAGTTCGGACGGCTTGATGAATTTCATGTAATCGTGTGTGCCGCGTGGCAGCAGGCGCAGCACATACTCCGCGCCCACGATCGCGAACAGCCAGGCTTTGGGATTGCGGTTTATCGTGGAGAAGAACACCTGTCCGCCTGGCTTGACCAGATGTGCGCAGGCGGTCACCGCCGATGCCGGGTCGGGGACATGTTCCAGCATCTCCAGGCAGGTGACCACGTCGAACGACTGCGGCTGCTGCTGTGCCAGGTCCTCGACGGAAATGCGGCGGTAGTCGACCACACGCCCGGTTTCCTTCAGATGCAGGCGCGCGACGGCCAGCGGCGCCTCCCCCAGATCTATTCCGGTCACCTGCGCATCCAGGGCTGCCATGCTCTCGGAGAGGATGCCGCCGCCGCAACCGACGTCGAGCACGGCCTTGCCGCGCAGGGCGGCACGCTCCTCGATGTACCGCAGCCGCAGCGGATTGATATCGTGCAACGGCTTGAACTCGCTCGTCGGATCCCACCAGCGCTCGGCCAGCTTCTCGAATTTGGCGATCTCGGCTTCGTCGACGTTGTGGGTGGTCGTTGTCATAGGCATGTTGACCCGCTGCCGGGAATGAAGTGTGGCGGTTGCAGTGTACCTCCGGACATGTGCCAGGGCGGCTGTACGCCCGCTCCGCGACATGGCGTCAAGGGTTCGGCTGCGGGTGTATTCTAGCACTCCAGCTTTGCGCGCGTTGCAGAATTTCGGACTCGTCCAGGGTTGTCAGGCGGCCGCTGTCGAGCAGCTGACGGCCGGCCACCCAGACATCGGTGACCTGGTCGCGGGCGGCGGTGTAGACGACCTGCGAAAGCGGATCGTAGACCGGCTGGCTGGGGATGCGCGCGAGATCGATTGCTGCGAGATCCGCGTACTTGCCGACGCTGATCGAGCCCGTGACGGAGTCGAGTCCGAGCGCGCGCGCACCATTGAGTGTGGCCATGCGCAGCGCCGCACGCGCGGGCAGGGCGGTGGCGTCTCCGCTCACGGCCTTGGCCAGCAGTGCTGCGGTGCGCATCTCGTCGAGCATGTCGAGATCGTTGTTGCTTGCAGCGCCGTCGGTGCCGAGGGCGACATTGACGCCGGCGCGCAGCAGCTCGTGTACCGGACAGAAGCCGCTGGCGAGCTTGAGGTTCGACTCAGGGCAATGGACGACGCTTACCCCGGTGCGCGCCAGCAGCGCGATTTCCTCGGGCAGCAGCTGTGTCATGTGCACCGCGACGAGATTCGGGGTGAGCAGATCCAGTTCGTGCAGCCGCTCCAGCGGCCGCCGTCCGGTCCTGGCGAGCGCCTCCTGCACCTCGTGGGCGGTCTCGTGGACGTGCATGTGGACCGGAAGATCCAGTTCGTTGTTGAGGGTGCGGATGCGGATAAGCGGCTCGTCAGATACGGAATAGGGCGCGTGCGGCGCAAACGCCGCCGTGGTCAGCTCGCTGCCGCGCAGTTCATCGTGCAGTCTGAGGCCCTTGTCGAGATAGGCGGCGGGCGAGTCGGCATAGGGTGTGGGGAAATCGATTACGATCATTCCAATGCAGGCGCGGATGCCGGCCTTGCGCACCACCCGCGCGCAGTCTTCGGGAAAGAAGTACATGTCGCTGAAACAGGTGGTGCCGCCTTTCAGCATCTCGGCGACCGCCAGCTGCGCTCCGTCGCGCACGAACTGCGGCGATACCCAGCGGACTTCCGCCGGCCAGATGTGGTTGTGCAGCCAGTCCATGAGCGGCAGGTCATCCGCCAGGCCCCGAAACAGCCCCATGGCCGCATGGGTGTGGGCGTTGACCAGGCCCGGGATCAGCGCGTGGGTCGCGAGATCGATCGTCCGGCGCGCCCGGTAGCGTGCGAGCGCCACAGGGGTCGGCAAGACCTCCAGGATGCGCCCCTGGTCGATGGCGACACTGTGGTGATCGAGATGGCCTTCCGGATCCACCGGAATCACCCAGCGCGCATTGATCAGCAGTTCGATTTCAGTCACGGAGCGACAAGACCACTTTAACGATGCCCACGAAATTTTGTGCAGTATATTGCATCAAAGCCCAATGTCACGTGACTTTACGTATGCCGCAGCGCTGGCTTCAGGGAGCCATCCGACCCATCACCGCCTGGCCGACTGCGCCCTGGCTCGCGACTTCCCGGTTTCCTCATTGATCGATGCCAAGGGTGGTGGCTCAGCACGACTCGTGTGGTTCTCGCAGCGGCCACGTTGCCGCAGTCCGTTGCCGGCGCCCATGGCGGCGCGATCGCGAATGCACCACGGAAACGGTCCCGGCATGGCCCCCGATTGCCGCCGAAGCCGTGCAGCTGATGGAAAGACCTGCTATTTCAATTTATTCGTCGCAGTTTCGGCAGCAGGCGCACAAGCTCCACGATCGCCTTCTGATTGTGCGCCAGTCGCCGCAGTGCCGCCATCTCGTGCAGCACTTGCTTGCGGTCGGCCGCGGGAAACCCCATTACCTCGCTTCCGTCCCCGATGTCCTTGGTCACGCCGGCGTGCGCCAGCACGACGGCCTGCGAACCGATGGTGACATGGTCCACTACGCCGCATTGCGCGGCCAGCGTTACGTAGTCCTTGATCACCGTTGAACCGCCGATGCCGACCTGGCCACATAACAGCGAGCGCGCGCCGATCTGCACGTTGTGCGCGATATGTACCTGGTTATCGATCTTCGTACCCTCGCCCACACGCGTCTCCCACAGGGCGGCCCGGTCGATGCAGGTGTTGGCGCCGATCTCCACGTTCGATTCGATCACCGCGGTGCCCACCTGGGGGAATTTCACGTGTTCGCCATTGCGGAACTTGTAACCGAAGCCGTCCGAACCGATGACGACCCCGGAGTGAAGCACGACGTTGTTCCCGAGCTGCACTCCGTCGTAAAGCACCACGTTTGGGTGAAGTACGCAGTTATCGCCCAGCGTGACGCCATTGCCGATATGGCATCCGGCCTTTATCCAGCAGTTGCTGCCGAGGGTCGTGTGAGTGCCGATGGACGCGAACGCTTCCACGCATGTGCCTTTGCCGATGATCGCCGACGGATCGATGTGTGCCTTGGCGCTCAGCGTGCCGCAGCTTGTCTTTTGCGGATAAAGCCGGTGCAGGCAGGAGATGAATGCCAGCTCCGGATCGTCCACAGCCAGCAGACAGGTGTCGACATTCGAGGCATTGTCCGGTGTCCCCTTCTGCACGAGTATGGCGCTTGCTGTCGTGGTCTTGAGTTTGCATGCGTATTTCGGATTGCTGAGAAAGGTGAGCTGGTTTGCGCCGGCCTCATCGATGTGGGCGGCAGAATCAATGGTCTGATGGGGGTTCCTTCCAAAGATGTCGGCACCGCACACCTCGGCAAGTTCGCTGATCGTGATGGTCATGGGGCGTCCCAAACTGCGTTCTTTAATACAGATGGTGATGTTTGAATCTTAGTTGAAGGTTACTCAGAAGCCAGAAATCGGGGCAGGCACCCGGGTACCTGCGGACCGGCGAGCGACGATTGCCGGTTGAGGCAGTCCGTGCGCCGGTGTGCGGCTCGAACTTCTCGCCGTTCTGCAGCGGCCGGCGTACAGTGCGCTTGGATGTCAGCATCGCACGTGTTCATCCGGTTCACGATCCGTGTGGGTAGTCCGGAAGCAAAGTGCAACGTCAGGCACTCCGGGAGGGGGACGCCGTGGGACCCTTCACCGGATTTCGTGCATCCGCGTCGATTCATGCTCAGTCTGAGCCATGAGGCCGGCAAAAAGTTCACATGATGTCACGATTCACGGTACCGGCCGGTCTGCGCCATTGGCCTCGAGAATGGCCACCGGCTCGACGGATTTCGACAGCGCCGCAGGCCGTGGATCGGTGTGCGCTGATGCCGGGAGGCAATGCCGGCCGACCGTCCTGTGTTGGGGCGCAAGGTCATGCGGGCCTTTGCACGACGCGGTTGGCGGTTCGGTGCAGGCCAGTCTGTCGCAGTCTGGCGGTATACGGTGCTGCCTGCGGGAAGGTCATCGCGTGTGCGTCACGAGCGCCGGCCGTTCCCGGTGGGGTGTCCGATGGATTCGGCCACGGCATCCGGCAGCCGTCTTGAGCGGGACGGCGCGCGGCATTGGCAGATCCTGCGGTTAATGAGACAGACCGGTGATTTTATTATTTAGTTATAACAATGTGTTACAGGATACATCTATACCGGGATCTCAGATTTCATGCCTGGGGACTTCCGCAACAGAGAGGCCTCAGACGGGGGCGGGACGCATTCCCGCTTGCCGTTGCACCGGATCATCTTTGGGCGCGCGGAGCGGCGCCGGATCCCCGTGCAAGACCTTCGGCCACAACGCTGCGGCTGCAGGCGGCCGGTTTTTCAGAATGCTCCGGGACGCCCACCGGCGGAAGCGCCCGGGCCTGTGGCGGACACCCTGTCGTGTGCCCGTGCGTCATCGGGTCCGCTGCCGGGTGGTGGAACCGTCTGGTATGATCCGCCGCGGTGCCGGGCGCCGCTGTCGGTGCACGGCGCGGGGGGTGCGCTGGTTCTTTGGCTCGTGGACCGGTGCGCGGAAGTCAGAGATGCTGCCCGCAAGGCGAGCGTTTGTGCCGAAAGCAGGCTGTGCCGCAAGGTGATGGGTGTCCGATGAAGAATCCGCAGATTTCTGAAAACATTCCGTACGATCGAGTGCGGGCGGTGCAGTGGGAAAACGACCGGCTCAGTCTGATCGACCAGCGCCGCTTACCGGGCCGCACCGAAATGGTGGCACTCGGGCATCTGCCGGAATGCATCGACGCGATCCGGGACATGGTTGTGCGTGGCGCGCCTGCGATCGGTATCACCGCCGCCTATGCCGTGGTCCTGGCGGCACGAGACCGGTATCGCACCGATCCTGCAGGCTGGCGCAGCGCGCTTTTTTCCGATCTCGAGCTGCTGGCGGCGGCGCGCCCGACGGCGGTGAATCTGCGCTGGGCGGTGGAGCGCATGCGCTGCGTTGTCGAATCGGCAATCGGCGCCGACCCCGTGGCCCTTCTGCTGGCCGAGGCGCGCCGCATCCACGCAGAGGACATCGCCGCCAACCATCGCATGGGGACACTGGGCATGGCGTTGATCGAGCCCGGCAGCGGCGTGCTGACACACTGCAACACCGGTGCGCTCGCGACGGGCGGGTATGGCACGGCGCTTGGAGTGGTGCGCGCCGGATTTGCCGCCGGGCGCATCGGGCCGGTCTATGCCGACGAGACCCGCCCATGGCTGCAGGGTGCGCGGCTGACTGCCTGGGAACTGGTGCAGGAGAACATCCCGGTAACGCTGATTGTCGAGGGGGCAGCGGCACAGCTCATGAAGGAGGGGCGCATACGCTGGGTGATCGTGGGTGCCGACCGCATCGCGGCCAACGGCGACACGGCCAACAAGATCGGTACCTACGGGCTGGCGGTGAGCGCGCGCTACCACGGCGTGAAATTCATGGTTGTCGCTCCGACCAGCAGCGTCGATATGACCATCACCGATGGTGGCGGGATCCCCATCGAAAGCCGTGACCCGGCTGAGGTGCTCAACTGTTCAGGAACGCGCACAGCTGCCGAGGGCGCCCAGGCATGGAACCCGGCATTCGATGTTACCCCCGCGACGCTCATCGATGCCATTGTCACGGAAAAAGGCGTGGTCGAGGCGCCGTCGGCTGCGAAGATGCGGGCGCTTGCGGATTCCTGAGCCACCTGTGCTGACTCCGTGCAGGAGGCAGGCGGATCGCATCTGACTGCGCGGCTGCGCTGGCTGCGGGCGGGCTGCCCATGGATGTCAGGGGCAGGTCAACGACTGCCTGGCCGCGCAAACGGTTGCGCAAGCGTGGCGATGGTTGCGTGGCGGTGCAAGCCGGCCAGCCCCCGTTCGCAGATGGCCGATCACACGGGTGTGTACCATAACGCATATTACGAGGACGGACCCGGATGGCGGCAGGGGCGCCTTCTCGTCAGCGCGAGCCCAAGGAAGATGTACGCACGGCCGTACCTCTGCGCCTGATGCAGATCAACAAAATGCGCAGACCGGACCCCGGTATACGGGCGTGGGCTGGATAGTACAGAATAATCGGCTATACGTTTTCAACGTAACCATCGAAAAACGGATGTTGTAGCAATTCATGGCGGTCGGCTTGGTCATCACCATCCGGCAGGGACGCTCTGGAGCGGTTAAAGATGACGACGTACAAATTCGATTTCCTGCCGTGGTTCTCTGGTCCCAACCACGCCTGCCGTAGTTCCGCGCCGCCTCCGCGCCCGGGAAAGGATGAACGGCGGGCATGAGGACGGTCCACGCAATCAGAGATGATTCGCATATTTTCCAGTTCTTGGGGCTGACTGACGCCGATTTCTCGCTTCTGGAAAAATATCGCGGTGCGATCGTTCAGGATGCCGAGATCCTGGCACGGGATTTCCATGATTATCTCCTGCGCCTTCCGGCGATGGCCACGGCGCCGGGTCACTGCCCTGCGGAGCACCTGGAGCGACTTTCCCGCAGGCAGGCCGCACACGTCCGGGTACTGCTGACCAGCCGTCTGGGTGTCGCCTGGACGGCAAGCGTGCGGGACGTGGTCCGGCTTCACCACGTTCTGGGCATCGAGCCTCATTGGGTGTCGGGAGCCTATATGCTGTGCTGGCGTCACTGGGCACATGCTGTGGAAGCGGACGTTCCCCAAGGCCACCGCATGCCCCTACGCGAGGCGCTCCTGCGGCTGCTCGTCGGCGATCTCATGGCGCAGCTGGACGGGTATGCCCGCGCCGCCCAGGAGCCCTGCGACGAGCGACTGCTGGTGTTCGACGTCCTGCTGCGGACGCTCTCCATGCCCGAGGTCGCGGACGATCCCGACAGCAACCGGCTGTTGAACGAGCTGTGCGGCGGACTCGTCAGCCATGGCGCGGCTGACTGGGCAGGTTATGCCGTGCAGGACGAGGACAATCTGTTGATATTTCGTTGTGCGACCGGCGAGTTGCTGACCGATTTGCATATCCCGCGCACGCCGCTCGATCCGTCCTGGACGGCTCTCGAGAGCGGCGAGGCCGTGACGGTGTCGGTGAACGATCTGCGGGCACCGCCATGGATGGCGCAGCTGCGCGGGCACCTCACGGAGATCGCCTGCCTGCCGTTCGGACACGGCACGCTGCGCGCCGTAGGAATGATCGGCTCTCGCGAGCCAGGATACTTCGCGCGTGTGGGTCCTGGCTATTTTCTTGCCTTCGTCCGTCTGGGGGATCTGGTGCTGCGGATGCGGGCGCAATCGCAGGAGGATCCCTTGACCGGTCTGCCCAACCGGCGATTCTTTTTCGAGCGCCTGCAGCAAGCCTGCCTTCAGAACGACAAGCGCTCACTGCTGCTGGGTGTGGGAATGCTTGATCTCGACGGCTTCAAGCAGGTCAACGACCGGCTCGGGCATGCGGCCGGGGACGTGCTGCTGTGCCAGGTGGTTGCGCGCCTGAAGCTTGCGCTGCGGGCCGGCGACACCCTGGCGCGCATGGGGGGTGATGAGTTCGGGCTGCTGCTTCCCGATCTGGAACGGATGGACGATCTCGACGCCATCTGTGAGCGGGTCTCGGAAGGTCTGCGCCGGCCCTTCAGCATCCACGGCGAACCGGTCACCATTTCCGGCAGTCTCGGGTTCACCGTACATCCGGTCGACGAGGGTGATGCCGAAGGCCTTGTGCGGCATGCCGACCTCGCGCTGTACGCTGCCAAGGAGCAGGGGCGCGACCAGTACCAGCTGCACACGCTCAGCCTGGATGCGCGCATCAGCAATGAGGCATCGGTGCGCGAAAAGGTGGACCTCGCTCTGCGCGAGGGGCGGCTGCTGCTTCATTACCAGCCCGTCGTCGCCATGGGTGGCACTGGCGCAGGATCGAGCGTAGTGGGGTTCGAGGCTCTGCTCAGGCTGAATGATGGGCACGGGACGCTGTTGACGCCGGCTGATTTCGGCGGCGCCCTGGATCATGTCCGTCTCGGCCGCTCCATCGGGCGTTTTGTTCTCTCCTCGGCGCTTGCCGAGGCCGAAGTCTGGCACCGCCAGGGACTGGCGCTGCGCATCTGCATCAATATCAGCGCTTTGCATCTGCTGGATCCACGATTCCACGCGGACCTCCAAGAGGCGCTCGCCCGTCATGCGGATCTGGCCGCCCGCTATGTCGAGATCGAAATAACCGAAAGCGCCCCGCTGCGGGACTTCGAAGCAGCGCAGCGCGTGCTCGAGGACTGCATGCGCCTGGGTGTGCGCATTTCGCTGGATGACTTCGGAACCGGCAATGCCTCACTCGTTTACCTGCAGAAGATACCGGCCCACACCCTGAAGATCGACCGCAGTTTCGTGCGCGACATCCTCGATGATCCGCGCGACCTGGCCATCGTATCCGGGCTCATCATGACGGCCCGCATGCTTGGTCTGGATGTGGTTGCCGAGGGGGTAGAGACTTCCCGCCAGGCGGCGCTGCTGACCGACATCCAGTGCCGCCTGCTGCAGGGCTATTTTGTTGCGCGCCCCATGCTCGCAGAGGCGGTGCCGGCGTGGTTGCAGCAGTATCGGTCCGGTCCCGGCAGTATCATGCAGGAAGCGGGATTCCCGCCCCCGGCCCCGATCGGTTATGCGGCCGACAGCATCTTCCGGGCACATACCCATCGGGTGCACCAGTTCGTGGCGGCTCTGGAAGGAAAGGAACCGTTTCCGGCCCTCGTGCTGGAGGTCTATACCGAGACGCAGTGCCATCTCGGGCGGTGGCTGGAGCACGAAGGATTTGCGCGCTTCGGCCTGAATCCGGTCTACCCCGCCCTGCGGGAGCGCCATGCCCGGACCCACCGGCTGGCCCGTGAGGCCCGGTTGTATCTGGATGCCAATAAGGAGGCCGATGCCTTGCTCACCGGCCGGCTTCTGCAGATCGAAAACGATGCCCTGATGGCAGAGTTGAGGGTGTTGCTGGAGAACGGTGGCGCCTGACATGGCGCCGCGGCCTGAGCCGGACCGGTCGCGGGACGAATGTGGGTCGCATAGGGTGGGCCGGATCTCCCGTCGGGTGCGGTTGCCGTGATCCGGCGCAGCAAAAGCGGGTGGGGTCGACGGCCGATTGACCCGTCAAGATGAAATGGGCGGCCTCCCGCGCGCGCACGGCCGCTTCCGGACCAGGCATCCGTCACCTTGGCGCTGTTCGCGCCGAACCAACCCCTTCCCGGAATCACGGGCGCCCGACTGCGCGCAATCCGGACGGCGACGCCGGAGATCGACCGATCCTTCCGGGCTGCCGGCGGGCGCTGGCGCTGCGCTGCGCGTACAGCAGGTCGCGAGTGCAGCGGGAATGGCTTCCGTGCTAAAATTCGTTTTTTCCGGAGTGCCGATCCGAGCCTCGCAGGACTGAGCTGATGTGCAAGAACAGCGACAAAAAAGCGCTCTGTCCTCGGGTTCTGGCTGAGCTAACGTCCCCATAGCGGCATCGAAAAAATGGAACAATTCGCCAAAGAGACGATTCCTGTCAATCTAGAACAGGAGATGCGCCAGTCGTATCTCGATTACGCGATGAGCGTGATCGTCGGCCGCGCGCTCCCCGATGTCCGCGATGGTCTCAAACCGGTGCACCGCCGCATTCTCTACGCCCAGCACCAGGCCAACAATGTCTGGAACCGGGCGTACGTCAAGTGCGCGCGCATCGTCGGTGACGTGCTCGGCAAATTCCACCCGCACGGAGATACGGCCACCTACGATGCGCTGGTACGCATGGCGCAGGACTTTTCGATGCGCTACCTGCTGACCGACGGACAGGGAAACTTCGGGTCGATCGACGGCGATCCGCCGGCTGCCTATCGCTATACCGAATGCCGCATGACCAGGCTCGCCTCGGAAATGCTGGCGGACATCGAGATGGAGACCGTTGACTTCGCGCCGAACTACGACGGCAAGGAGTTCGAGCCGGTCGTGCTGCCGACACGGCTGCCCAACCTGCTTGTGAACGGGTCCTCCGGCATCGCCGTGGGCATGGCCACCAATATACCTCCGCACAATCTCACCGAGATCGTCAATGCCTGCATGGCCCTGATAGACGATGAAAGCATAACGGTGGACGGATTGATGGAGCACGTGCCGGGGCCGGATTTTCCGACGGCCGCGGTCATCAACGGCAGCGCCGGAATCCGCGAGGCCTATCGCACCGGACGTGGCAAGATCTACGTACGTGCACGCGTGTCGATCGAGACCGACGAGAAGCGTGGCCGCCAGTCGATCATCGTGACCGAGCTTCCCTACCAGGTAAACAAGGCCCGGCTCCTGGAAAAGATCGCCGAGCTCGTCAAGGAGGGCAAGCTGGAAGGCATTTCGGAGCTGCGCGACGAGTCGGACAAGTCCGGAATGCGCATGGTGATCGAACTCAAGCGCGGCGAGGTGGCCGATGTCGTGCTGAACAATCTCTACCAGCACACGGCGCTGCAGAGCGTATTCGGCATCAACATGGTGGCGCTCGACGGCGGCCAGCCGCGCGTGCTCAACCTGAAGGAGATCATCGAGGCGTTCGTACGCCACCGCCGCGAAGTGGTCACGCGCCGCACGCTCTTCGATCTGCGCAAGTCGCGCGAGCGCGCCCATATCCTGGAGGGCCTGGCGGTTGCGCTGGAGAACATCGACGCCGTGATCACCCTGATCAGGGCCGCGGGCGATCCGGCCACGGCCAAGCTCGGGCTCATGCAGCGGACGTGGCCGGCGAAGATCGTCGGCAGCATGCTGGAGCGCGCGGACAGCTCCCTGTCGCGGCCTGCGGGGCTCGAAGCCGCATACGGGCTAAGTCCGGACGGCTACCGTCTGACGGAAATCCAGGCGCAGGCGATCCTCGATCTGCGTCTGCACCGGCTGACCGGGCTAGAGCGCGAAAAGATTCGCGGCGAGTACGAGGAGATCCTGGAAAAGATCCGGGATCTGCTGGATATCCTGCAGAGCCACGAGCGGCTTATGCGTGTTATCCGCGAGGAACTCAGCGTGCTGCGCGCGGAGTATGGGGACAAGCGGCGCACCGAGATCCAGGAGAGCCAGGTGGCGCTCAGTCTCGAGGACCTGATCGCCGAAGAGGATGTCGTGGTCACGCTGTCGCATGCCGGGTACGTGAAAGCCCAGCCGCTCGACGATTACCGCGCCCAGCGCCGTGGCGGACGCGGCAAGTCCGCAACTTCGATGAAAGAAGAGGATTTTGTCGACAAGCTTTTCATAGCCAACACCCACGACACGATCCTGTGCTTCTCCAACCGCGGAAAGGTCTACTGGCTCAAGGTCTACGAGATTCCGCAGGCCGGGCGCGGGGCGCGAGGCAGGCCCATTGTCAATCTGCTGCCGCTGGAAGACGGCGAACGCATCAATGCCATCCTCCCGGTGCGCACGTTCGAGGAGGGCAAGACCGTTTTCATGGCCACCTCCGACGGAACCGTGAAGAAGACGGCGCTCAGCGAATTCTCCCGGCCGCGCGCGAGCGGCATCATCGCGGTCGAGCTGGTCGATGGCAACTGCCTGATCGGGGTCGGTCTGACCGACGGGAGCTGCGACATCCTGCTGTTCAGTACCGCCGGCAAGGTCATACGCTTCGGCGAGGCGGATGTGCGCACCATGGGGCGCGCGGCGCGCGGCGTGCGCGGCATTGCGCTGCCGGAAGGGCAGGCGGTCGTGTCGCTGATCATCGCGGGTGCGGCCGAGGCCGAGGCCACGGTCCTGACGGCGACGGTCCGGGGTTACGGCAAACGCACGCCGCTGTCCGAGTATCCCAGGCATGGTCGCGGCGGCCAGGGCGTGATTTCCATCCAGGTGAGCGAGCGCAATGGCCCGGTAGTGGGTGCGACCCTGGTGCGCGCCGACGACGAGGTGATGCTCATTACCGATGGCGGCACGTTGATCCGCACGCGCGTCAGCGAGATTTCGGTGGTTGGCCGCAATACGCTCGGCGTGCGCCTGATCGAGCTGGGCGAGGGCGAGAAGCTGGTCGGAGTAGAAAAGGTGGCCGAGTCCGAAGGCGACGAAGGCGCGAAAGATCTGCAGCAAAATTCCTGAAGGTGAAACCCTGATGACGAGATTGTTCAATTTCGGTGCGGGGCCGGCGGTATTGCCGCTGGCGGTGCTCGAGCGTGCGCGCGAGGAACTCGTAGACTGGCATGGCTCGGGCATGTCGGTGATGGAGATGAGCCATCGCGGCAAGGAATTCATGGGAATCGCCGAGAAGGCCGAGCGCGATCTGCGCGATCTGCTGGCGATTCCGGCCGAATACAAGGTGCTGTTCCTGCAGGGCGGGGCGAGCGCGCAGTTCGCCATGGTTCCCATGAACCTGCTGCGCGGAAAGAGCACGGCCGACTACATCAACACCGGCGAATGGTCGAAGAAGGCGATCAAGGAAGCGGGCAAGTTCTGCCGGGTGAACGTGGCAGCCAGCTCCGAGGCGTCGAAATTCACTACGGTGCCGGTGCGTGGCGAGTGGCGCCTCAATCCCGACGCCGCATATGTCCACTACACGCCCAACGAGACCATCGGCGGCGTCGAATTCCACGATGTTCCGGACGTCGGACAGGCCGTGCTGGTCGCCGACATGTCCTCGACCATTCTTTCGCGGCCCATCGACGTGCGTCGCTTCGGGCTCATCTATGCCGGCGCGCAGAAGAACATCGGTCCGGCAGGGCTCACGATCGTGATCGTGCGCGAGGATCTGCTCGGACAGACGCTGGCGGGTACGCCGACCATGTTCGACTACAAGATCCAGGCCGACAACGGGTCGATGTACAACACGCCGCCGGTCTACGCCTGGTACGTCGCCGGGCTGGTATTCGAATGGCTGAAGGACCTCGGCGGGCTGCGCGCCATCGCTGAAATCAACTTGCGCAAGGCCGAGAAGCTCTATGCCTGCATCGACAGCAGCGATGGGTTCTACCGCAACCCGGTCGAGCGCAAGTGCCGTTCGTGGATGAACGTGCCGTTTACGCTGCTCGACCCGGCGCTCGACGATGCCTTCCTCAAGGGCGCCAAGGCTGCCGGCCTCCTGCAGCTCAAGGGGCACCGCTCCGTCGGCGGGATGCGCGCGAGCATCTACAATGCCATGCCCGAGGAGGGTATCGATGCGCTCATCCACTACATGCGAGAGTTCCGTAATAAACAAGGTTAACAGAAATGTTCAAGATATTGATATTAAACAATATTTCTGTGTCCGGCCTTGAGCGGCTTCCCCCGGCGCGCTATCAGATCGGCGACGACATCGCCGAGCCCGATGCGATTCTGCTGCGCTCGTACAAGATGCACGATATGCCGATCGCGCCCGGTCTGAAGGCGGTGGGACGGGCAGGCACTGGCGTCAACAACATTCCCGTCGACAAGCTCAGCCGTTTGGGCATTCCGGTGTTCAACGCCCCCGGGGCCAATGCCAACGCGGTGAAGGAGCTCGTTGTAGCGGGGCTGATCCTCGCCTACCGCCACGTGTGCGAGGCCTGGGATTTCGCGCGCGCTCTGCACGGGACGGATGCCGAGATCAACAAGGCGGTCGAGGCAGGCAAGAAGAAATTCGCCGGATTCGAGCTGCCTGGGCGCACATTCGGGGTAATCGGCCTTGGCGCGATCGGGCGCGCCGTGGCCAATGCCGGTATTGCCCTTGGCATGAAAGTCGTCGGCTACGATCCGGGGCTGACCGTGGAGGGCGCCTGGCAGCTTTCAGCCGATGTGAAGAAAGCCGCAAGCGTCGAAGAGCTGCTGCGCGTGGCCGATTTCGTCAGCTTTCATGTGCCCCTGGTCGAGACAACCCGCCACATGATCAACGCCGCGCGCCTCAAGCTTATGAAGGACGGGGTGGTGATCCTCAATTTCGCGCGCGAAGGCATCATCGACGATGCCGCGGTGAGCGCGGCGATAAAGGCTGGCAAGGTCTATGCCTACATCTGCGACTTTCCGTCCAATCTGCTTAAGAACCATGAGCGGGTAATCACGCTTCCGCACCTCGGCGCCTCGACCGCCGAGGCCGAGGACAACTGCGCGGTGATGGTCGCCGATCAAGTGCGTGATTTCCTGGAGAACGGAAACATCGTAAACGCCGTGAACTTTCCGGACGTCGTCGTTGCACGCGAGTCCGAGCACCGGCTGGTCGTCGCCAATGCAAATGTGCCGAACATGCTCGGACAGATCTCCACGGTAATGGCCGATGCCCACCTCAATATCCGCGATATGGTCAATCGCTCGCGCGGTGACTTTGCCTACACCGTCGTGGACCTGGACAGCCCGGTGCCGGAATCGGTGTGCAGCCAGATCGCCGCCATACAGGGCGTGATGATGGCGCGAATCGTCTGAATGCGGGCTTGACCCATGAGCGACGACCAACAGCGCCTGCAGGATCTGCGCAAACGGATAGACGGCCTGGACGAGCGGATTCAGGAGCTGATCACGCAGCGCGCGCGCTGCGCCCAGGAGATCGCTGCGATAAAGCACCAGGCGGGGTCAGCGAATTTCTACCGGCCGGAGCGCGAGGCCCATGTACTGCGCCAGGTGATCGAGCGCAACCATGGCCCGCTGACCGGGGAGGAAATGGCGCGTCTGTTCCGCGAGATCATGTCGGCCTGTCTCGCCCTCGAATCGCCGATGACAGTCGTTTTCCTGGGTCCCGAGGGAACCTTCACCCAGACGGCGGCACTCAAGCATTTCGGACATTCTGTGCGTACGCTGCCGCTCAACGCGATCGACGAGATATTTCGCGAAGTCGAGTCCGGGTCTGCGGAATTCGGAGTGGTACCGATCGAGAATTCGACCGAGGGTGTGGTGAACCATACGCTCGACATGTTCATGAGCTCCGACCTGAAGATCTGCGGGGAAGTGGAGCTGCGCATCCATCATCACCTGCTCGGTCTGGGAGAGGGTCTGGAAGGCAGGAAAAGGATCGTTTCCCATCAGCAGTCGCTCGCCCAATGCCGCGAATGGCTCGATGCAAATCTGCCCGGGCTCGACCGTGTGAGCGTGGCGAGCAATGCCGAGGCGGCGCGCCTCGCCGCCGCGGACCGGACCCTGGTGGCGATCGCAGGCGGATCGGCCTCGGAAATTTACGGCCTGCAGAAGCTCGTTTCGAACATCGAGGACGAGCCGGACAATACCACTCGCTTCCTGGTTGTCGGCAAGATCGACACGCAGCCGAGCGGCGACGACAAGACCAGTCTGCTGCTGTCAGGGCAGAACCGGTCGGGTGCGCTGGTGGGCCTGCTGGAGCCGCTCGCGCGCCATGGAATCAACATGACACGCATCGAATCGCGACCTTCGCGCAAAGGGCTGTGGGAATACGTGTTTTTCATCGACATCGTCGGCCATATATGCGATGAAAACGTGCGCGAGGCGATCGGGGAACTCGAGCGCGAAGCTGCCTTTGTAAAACTCCTGGGGTCTTATCCAAGGGCCGTGTTATGAGCACAACACGGCGCATGATCGATCTGGCGGTGCCCGGTGTCCGGGGTCTCGAGCCTTATCAGCCGGGCAAGCCGATCGAGGAGCTGGAGCGCGAGTACGGAGTGCAGGGCGCCATCAAACTCGCATCCAACGAGAATCCCCTGGGTCCGAGCCCGCTCGCGCTGGAGGCGCTGGAGCGTGCGGCGAAGGGGGTCGCGCGCTATCCGGACGGCGGCGGCTTCGCACTCAAGAGCGCTATCGCCCGCTACCACGGCGTCGGCCCGCAATGCATCACGCTGGGCAACGGCTCCAACGACATTCTGGAACTGGCGGCGCGCAGTTTTGCGGGTGCCGGCGACGAAGTGGTGTTTTCGCAGCATGCCTTCGCGGTCTATCCGATTGTCACCCAGGCGGTAGGGGCGCGCGCGGTCTCCGTGCCGGCGCTCAACTGGGGTCACGATCTCGATGCCATGCTGCGCGCGGTGACGGATCGCACCAAGCTCGTTTTCATTGCCAATCCGAACAATCCGACAGGCACCTGGCTTGAGCGGACGGCGCTCGCACGGTTCCTGGCGGAACTCCCGGACCGGGTGGTCGTGGTGCTGGACGAGGCCTATTTCGAGTACGTCGAGGCACCGGACTTTCCCAATGGTATCGAGTGGATCGGCAGGCACCCGAACCTGCTGGTGGCGCGCACGTTCTCCAAAGCCTATGGGCTCGCCGGCCTGCGCGTCGGATTCGGGGTGTCGGATGCAGCGCTGGCGGATCTGCTGAACCGGGTGCGGCAACCATTCAACGTCAACAGTCTTGCGCAAGCCGCCGCTCTGGCCGCGCTCGCGGACAGCGATCACCTGGAGCGCTCGCGCCGGATCAACCGCGAAGGCATGCGCCAGCTCACCGAGGGCTTCCGCAGGCTCGGACTCGGCTTCATCGAGTCAGCCGGTAATTTCGTCAGCGTGGAGCTACCGATCCCGGGGCGCGAAGTGTATGAGCGGCTCTTGCGTCGGGGCGTGATCGTGCGGCCGGTGGACAACTACGGCATGCCGCGCCACCTGCGGATCACGGTCGGGTTGCCTCACGAGAACCAGCGCTTCCTCGAGGCGCTCGCCCAGGCGATAGGCGCCAACGCATAACCGCAAGACAATCGGGACGCGCGCGGCTGAAATCGCGGCGCCGACCGGGCAGGGCGGGTCATCGTCTCCCCCGAACCGAAGACAGACCATACCTCGGCGAGGGCCGGATCGCCCTGAAGTTTACACCACGCGCGGTGAACGGCATTACAGATGTGCGGGCTATTCGGATGGCAGCTGGAATCAACCAGACTCCTTATCACTGGGAGCTTCGGCAGGTCCTGTTCGAACTTCACCAAGTTGGCCGGCAACCTCGTTGGCGTTGATCTGCCGCGACTGGTGCGGGATGTGTGCGCGCCCTTCTTTCGCTGAGGCGTGATGGTGCAACTGGCCTGTTGACGGTCCACGATGTCCTTAGGTCTTTGGAATGCTGTTCGGCTTTAATTCTCTCCGGGGATTGGAATATCGGCAGATACCAGAGAAAGTGAAATCTGATGTGATCGGATTTCCACGGGTCAGACAATCGTCGCGCTGCCTCGCCCGTTGCTATAATTTGAATCGAGTAAATTCCCATAGCCAATAATTAAAAGGGAAGCGATTATGAAAATGGTGAAGATACAGGTGACCATGGCAATTTTCTGCACGCTTGCTGTGGCTGGCCAGGCGCTGGCGGAATCGCCCGGTCTGGTTACGCTGGAGAGGCGGGCGGAGGCTGGAAACGCGCCTGCAGCAGATCTGCTTGGCCTCTCTTATCTGCAGGGTCGTGGTGTCGAACAGGACTATGCCAAAGCCAGGTACTGGTTCGAAAAGGCTGCGGCGCATCATGGTCCGGCAGCCATGATGAATCTCGGTTTGATGTATTTGCACGGGGTCGGCGTACCCCAAGATGACGACAAGGCTGCCGCCTGGTTCAAGAAATCCTCTGACCTCGGCTGGGCGCCTGGACAATACTGGATGGGCTACATGTACCAGCATGGCTTCGGCGTAAAGAAAGACATCGAGCATGCCATGCTTTTATACGGCCTGGCAGCCAATTCCGGCTTCAAGCCCGCCCTGCGGATGCTTATCCAGATCAGGGCGGAACAGGATTTCGAAAAGATGCACAAGGATGATGGTCGGGCCAGGAATTCCGGTACATCGAATACCACGAATAATCGGATCTAATTCCCGGCCGGCGCCCAGGACGCAAAAGACGACCGGCATTCCAGGGAACAGCGCACCGGCGTCGATGCGCAGATCTTCGCGGCTGTCCGTGCCGAGCTTTCCGCAATGCTCCCCCCGCATATCATGTACAGACGGTGAAGTTAGTCCGGGGTCATGCCCGAGATGTCTGCGCACCGCCAGGACTGGCCAAGCTGTCCCGATCTCAGGGTCGGAGACGGTGCCATAGTCAGGTCCGATAGGCAGGAAGCCGGAAATGGGAAGAACCCCCGCTGCCGCAGGAATGCCGTTCCCCCTGGGGTCCTGAGGGCGCAGCGGTGGCCGTCCGGGATGGGCGCCACGCGCAACAGCGCCCTGGCGTGTTCCGAATGCCAACCATTCGAGAAAATGCCCTCGCCGCGCCGGCATATCGAACACCCCGGGGTCCATTCCAAATTCCATCGCGTTGAACACCCCAACGCGCGCACCGGCCGGTGGGCGGATGTGTGATATGCTTCCGGAGCCGGCAGGCGGGGTTCAAGTGTGCGGCTTCATCAACGGCACCGGCTGTCCGTCGGACCCGCGGACCAGGCGCAACGGCCGGTTCCAGGCAACGTGCGCCAGGAAGCGCCCAAAGTGCCAGCCGGGTTTCCGCGTCCTGGCAGGGAACTGCAGCCGGCGCGATTTCGAATTCATGGAGCGGGTGTTCTTAACGCAGACCATCGTCGCCACCTCCTGATGGTGGCTGACGTGGCGGAGATATTATGATCATTGTCATGCGCTCGGATGCCACCGAGGAGCAGGTCAAGGCGGTAGACGACAGGTTGCGCGTGCTTGAGCTCGCGGCCAACATTTCGCGTGGACATGAGCGCACCGTTATCGGGGCGATCGGCGACGACCGCAAGGTTCAGACCGAGACCCTCGAGGCCTTGCCGGGCGTCGAGCGCGTCATACGTGTCCTCAAGCCCTACAAGATCGTGGCGCGCGAGTGGCACCGGGATGACAGCGTCATTCAGATAGGCGGCGTACCGCTGGGAGGCCGCACCGTACAGGTGATCGCCGGCCCGTGCTCGGTTGAGACCCCGGAACAGATGGATGTCTCGGCCGCCGCCGTGCGTGCCGCCGGCTGCCGGCTGATGCGCGGCGGCGCGTTCAAGCCCCGCACCAGCCCGTACACATTCCAGGGTCTCGGCGAGAAGGGGTTGGAATACCTCGTGAATGCCGCGCGCCAGCATGGACTGCCGGTTGTTACCGAGCTCATGGATGTGCGCCAGCTCGACACGTTTCTGCGCTACGGCGTGGACGTCATTCAGATCGGCACGCGCAACATGCAGAATTTCGACCTGCTGAAAGAGGTCGGTCGCGTGGACCGGCCGGTGATCCTCAAGCGCGGTATGGCGGCGACGATCAGCGAGTGGCTCATGTCGGCCGAGTACATCGCTGCGGGCGGCAACCACAAGATCATCTTCTGCGAGCGCGGGGTGCGCAGTTTCGAAACCGCTTACCGCAACATGCTGGATGTAACCGCGGTTGCGGTGCTCAAGCGCGAGACCCATCTGCCGGTGATCATCGATCCGTCGCATGCCGGCGGCAAGGCCTGGATGGTTCCTTCCCTGGCCCGCGCTGCGGTTGCGGCCGGCGCCGACGGGCTGCTGGTGGAGATGCACCCCTGCCCGAACGAGGCCTGGTGTGACGCCGACCAGGCGCTCACGCCGCAGGAGCTCAACACCCTGATGGGGGAATTGCGCGGGATTGCGGCGGTGCTGGGGAGGGATCTGTGATACCGGATACAGCGGGACAGACACACCGGCACGGCCGTGGTCAGTGTGCCGGTGTCCTGGGCGGTGCCGTGCTGCAACCGGCGGAGCGCGTCGGTCCGTGATCGGGCGGCTGGCCGTCCTCGGCGTCGGCCTCATCGGCGGGTCGCTGGCGCGCGCCCTGCGCGCGGCGGGGGCGGTCGAGGAGGTCGTCGGTTACGGCCGCGGCCAGGCCAATCTCCGGAAGGCGATGGAACTTGGCGTGATCGACCGTGCGGAGTGCTCGGCTGCGCGTGCGGTGAGTGCGGCCGACATGATTGTGCTTGCGCTTCCGGTCGGATCGATGGCCGCCACGCTGAGCGAGATCGCCCCGCAGATCGGTGCCCAGACTGTGGTGACCGACGTCGGCAGCGTGAAGGGCAGCGTCGTGAGTGCGGCACGCGCGGCACTCGGTGAGCACTTCCGCCGGTTCGTGCCGGGACATCCGATCGCCGGAACCGAGCAGTCCGGCGTCGCAGCGTCCTTCGCCGAGCTGTTCCGGGACCGGCGTGTGGTGCTCACCCCGGTGGCCGAGACCGATCCCGATGCACTCGAGCGCGTGCGTTCGATGTGGCAGGCGACCGGGGCGCAGACCGTATCGATGGAGGTCAGCCATCACGACGAGATCCTGGCCGCAACGAGCCATCTGCCGCATCTTCTGGCCTATTGCCTGGTCGATACCCTGGCGTGCATGGATGACAGCCGCGTGATTTTCGATTTTGCCGCTGGCGGGTTCCGCGATTTCACCCGCATCGCAGGGAGCGATCCGGTGATGTGGCGCGACATCTGTCTGGCAAATCGCGCTGCGATCCTGGCCGCGCTCGGGCAATACCGCAGCGACCTGGATGCACTGATGTCCGCCATAGGGCGGGACGACGGTGACTGGCTGCTGGAACTTTTTACGCGCGCCAAACGCGAGCGCGATGCGCTCAACGGCGGCCGCAGGTAGGAAGCTGCGCCATGCCGTCCGGCCACAAACCCCTGCCGCCCGCGCGCCGATTCATATACTTCGAGAACCGCGATGACTGCCAGACCAGAAACAGCGCAATCCCCGTTTGACTACCTGATAGAACCCGGAGGGAGGCTGAGCGGCCGCCTGCGCGTGCCCGGCGACAAGTCCATCTCCCACCGCTGCGTCATGCTTGGGGCGCTCGCCCGCGGGCAGACGCGGGTGAGCGGACTGCTGGAGGGCGAGGATGTGCTCGCCACGCTTGCCGCGTTCCGTGCCATGGGCGTGGAAGCCGCCGGTCCACGCGACGGCTCTCTGCTGATCCGTGGTGCGGGTCTGCACGGCCTGCGTCCGCCGCCGGCGGCGCTCGACATGGGCAACTCTGGCACCGCGATGCGCCTGATGGCCGGGATTCTTTCGGGACAGGCATTTGATTCGGTACTCACGGGGGATGAATCGCTGAGCAATCGTCCGATGGGCCGGGTCGCCGAACCGCTGGCGGCGATGGGCGCTCGCATCGAGACCGCCGCCGGCGGCAAGCCACCGCTGCGGATCCACGGCGGGCAGCGGCTGTGCGGCATCGACTACCGCCTGCCGGTGCCGAGCGCCCAGGTCAAATCGGCACTGCTGCTCGCCGGCCTGTACGCCGGGGGCGTGACGTGCGTGCGTGAACCCGCGCCCACCCGGGACCACACCGAGCGCATGCTGCGGGGTTTCGGATACCCGGTCCAGACCGAGGGAAGCATCATCAGCCTGCGCGGCGGCGGCGCCCTGACCGCCTGCGCCATCGATGTGCCTGCGGACATTTCCTCGGCCGCGTTTTTTCTGGTAGGTGCGGCCATGACCCCCGGCTCTGATCTGGTCCTGGAGCATGTCGGTGTCAACCCAACGCGCATTGGTGTGCTGAACATTCTGCGTGCCATGGGAGCGGCGATCGAGGTGGTCAACGAACGCATGATCGGCGGCGAGCCGGTAGCTGACCTGCGTGTGACGGGAAGCCGACTGCACGGCATCGATGTCCCGCAGGACCAGGTGCCGCTGGCGATTGATGAATTTCCGGCGCTGTTCATTGCGGCCGCCAGCGCCGAAGGCCGGACGCGGCTCGCCGGAGCGGGGGAGTTGCGGGTAAAGGAAAGCGACCGCATTTCGGTCATGGCTAAAGGACTCATGCGCCTGGGCGTGGACACGCACGAGACGCCGGATGGGATCATTATCCAGGGCGGGAAACTGGGATTTAGCCGGGAGCGGATGGAGGTCGACAGCGGCGGGGACCATCGCGTGGCCATGGCGTTTGCCATGGCTGCACTGCGCGCCGGGGGACCGATCCGCGTGCGAGACTGCCGCAATGTTGCCACCTCGTTTCCCGGTTTCGCAGCACTGGCGAGCCGCGCCGGGCTGGCCATTCGCGCGATCGGGCCGGACTGAGACATGAACGCGAACGCAACTGCAACCGTACCGGTCGTCGCTATCGATGGCCCTGGCGGATCCGGCAAGGGGACGGTGAGTCAGCTGTTGGCGGCGCGTCTGGCCTGGCATTACCTGGACAGCGGCGCGCTGTACCGCGCGGTCGGGCTGGCGGCGCAGGAAAAGGGGGTCAGGTTCGATGACGCCGCGGCTCTGGCCCATTTGGCGCGCGTGGCGGACATCCGCTTCGAGCCGCAGGCCAGCGGGCAGCCGCCCCGGGTCTGGCTCGACGGACGGGATGTGAGCGACGTGTTGCGCACCGAGGAGACGGGGTGCCTTGCCTCGCGGGTCGCCCAGTTTCCCGCCGTGCGCGAGGCACTGCTCGACAAGCAGCGGGATTTTCGCCGTCAGCCGGGCCTGGTTGCGGACGGGCGCGATATGGGCACGACCGTGTTTCCGGAGGCGATTCTTAAGGTGTTTCTGACCGCCAGTCCGGAGGTGCGTGCCGAAAGGCGCTATAAACAGTTGAAGGAAAAGGGGTTAGATGTTATCCTTTCAAGGCTATTGGGGGAGATTCGTGAGCGCGATGCGCGCGATGCCGCGCGCCAGGCCTCACCGTTAAGACCCGCCGCAGATGCCGAGATACTCGACACTTCCAGCCTGAGCATTGCGCAGGCGGTGGAGTTGATCTTTCAGCGTCTTCAGCAGCGGTTGTGACGGCAGGTCCGGCGGACGGCTGCCACGAAACTCCAGAACGTTAACGTCTATCCCATGGTGCCACGCGGCCTTCCGTATCCAGATGGTGCGCCGTGATTCCATGGACAGCGCATTGGGAGGTCACGGTTTGTGCTGCGGCCGCCCCAATTTTCAAACAGGTTAACCAACAATCATGAGTGAAAGTTTCGCCGAGCTGTTCGAACAGAGTCTGACCAAGGTCCCCGTCCGTTCCGGCGGGTTGGTTACAGGCGAGGTCATGCATGTCGATAACGAGATTGTCGTCGTGGATGCCGGCCTTAAGTCCGAAGGCATGATCCCGGCCGAGCAGTTCCGCGATAGCCACGGCGAACTGAATGTGAAAGTCGGCGACATGGTCGAAGTCGTCGTCGAGAATATCGAGGACGGGTTTGGCGAAACCCGCCTTTCGCGCGAGAAGGCCTGCCGCGTCAAGGCCTGGGACATCCTGGAGAAGGCGTTCGAAGCGCAGTCGGTGGTCACCGGCGTCATCACCGACAAGGTGAAGGGCGGATTCACGGTTGCGATCGACACCATCCGGGCCTTCCTGCCCGGGTCGCTGGTGGACGTGCGCCCGGTGCGCGACCCGAGCTATCTCGAAGGCAAGGACCTGGAGTTCAAGGTCATCAAGCTGGACCGCAAGCGCAACAACGTCGTTGTGTCGCGCCGGGCAGTGGTGGAATCGGAGATGTCGGTGGAGCGCGATGCGCTGCTGTCGAACCTCGAAGAAGGCCAGATCGTGAAGGGAGTGGTCAAGAACCTCACGGATTACGGCGCCTTTGTGGACCTCGGCGGCATCGACGGCCTGCTGCATATCACCGATCTCGCCTGGAAACGCGTGAAGCATCCCTCGGAAGTGCTCAAGATCGGCGATGAAATCGAGGCGAAAGTGCTGCGCTTCGACCGCGAACGCAATCGCGTTTCGCTCGGACTCAAACAGCTTGGCGACGACCCCTGGGTCGATCTCTCGCGGCGCTATCCGGAAGGTACGCGCCTGTTCGGGAAAGTCACCAACATCACCGACTACGGCGCCTTTGTCGAGATCGAGGAGGGCGTGGAAGGTCTGGTGCATGTTTCGGAGATGGACTGGACCAACAAGAACATCCATCCCACCAAGGTCGTTCAGCTGGGCGACGAGGTGGAAGTCATGGTGCTCGACATAGATTCCGAGCGCCGGCGCATCTCGCTCGGCATCAAGCAGTGTCAGCCGAATCCGTGGGAGGAATTCGCCGCCAGCCATAACAAGGGCGACAAGGTGCACGGCCAGATCAAGTCGATCACCGACTTTGGCGTGTTCGTCGGACTTGAGGGTGGCATCGACGGTCTGATTCACCTGAGCGATCTGTCGTGGGGCCGTGCCGGAGAAGAGGCGGTTCGCGACTACAAGAAGGGCGATGATCTGGAGGCCGTGGTGCTGGCCATCGATCCGGAACGGGAGCGCATTTCGCTCGGTATCAAGCAGATGGAGGGCGATCCGTTTACGAGTTTCGTGGCCGAGCACGGCAAGGGAAGCGTCGTCAAGGGCACCGTCGGCGCAGTTGACGCCAAGGGAGCAGTGGTTAAACTTTCTGATGAGGTCGAGGGATATCTACGGGCGTCCGAGCTTTCGCGCGACCGGATCGAGGATGCGCGCACGGTACTCAATGAAGGTGATGCCATAGAGGCCAAGATCACCACGATTGACCGCAAGAACCGCAAGATCTCGCTGTCTGTGAAGGCCAAGGATCTTGAGGAGGAGAATGAAGCGGTTCAGGAGTACACGCGCAAGTCCGGAACCGGGGGGTCGAGCCTCGCGGACAAGCTGAAAGAGAAGCTGGTCAACAAGGACAGCTAGGCGTCGTGTGATGTGCGGCTGTTGCTAGCCGGCTTTATGCACAGTCCTGAGGGTGCCAGAGATGACCAAGTCGGAGTTGATCGCTGTGCTTGCGGCCAAGCAGCCGCAGCTCGAATACCGGGATGTGGAGCTTGCCGTGAAGGAGCTGCTTGAGCAGATGTCTGCGGCGCTGGCGGCGGGGGAGCGCATCGAAGTACGGGGTTTCGGGAGTTTCTCGCTGCATTACCGTCCGCCGCGGCTGGGACGCAACCCCAAGACCGGAGACTCGGTCAGGGTTCCTGACAAGCACGTGCCGCACTTCAAGCCCGGCAAGGAGTTGCGGGAGCGCGTCGATCTTTAGAGGCGGTCATCGGTCCAGTCCGGTCCGGCTTCAGGACAGAAAGCGGCATTGGGGTTTTCCAATGCCGCTTTTGTTTTCGGTGGCCCGCAACGGCGGTTAATCCTTTCCGGTTTTTCTTGTATTGTGTCTGCCGGATCCTTAATAGCGAGTGTGTGGAGGCAGTTATGAAACGGCTGCTGTATTTCCTGCTGGGAGTCGTGACGGTTTTCATCGGTCTGAGTTTTGCCTACAAGAATTCCGATGTGGTTGCGCTGAACTACTATTTCGGCCTGCACTGGGAAAGCCCGCTGTCCCTGATGCTCCTTGCGACTCTGGCGATCGGCATCGTCCTGGGGTTCGTAGCGAGCCTCGGCATGGTCGTGCGCATGCAGCGCCAGCTGGTGCGCGCCCGCCGCGAGATACGCGAGATCGAACAGGAAGTCATGAACCTGCGCGCGTTGCCGATCAAGGACGTGCTGTAGGCATGCAACTCGCCGCGATCGATCTGCTGTGGCTGCTGTTGCCCGTGGCGGCGGCGTCCGGCTGGTTCGTGGCGCGCCTGGATCAGAAGCATCGGTCAGGGCGTACCGCCCGGGGCCTGCCTTCGGCCTACTTCAAGGGGCTCAATTTCCTGCTCAATGAGCAGCCCGACAAGGCGATCGAGGTGTTCATCCAGATGCTCGAGGTCGACTCGGATACGGTCGAAACGCATCTCGCCCTGGGCAATCTTTTCCGGCGTCGTGGCGAGGTGGAGCGTGCCATCCGCATTCATCAGAATCTCATAGCCCGCCCCACGCTCGACAAGAACCAGCGTTCCCTGGCGCTGCTGGAACTCGGCCAGGATTACCTCAAGGCGGGCCTGTTCGATCGAGCCGAGAACCTGTTCCTGGAGCTCGCGGAAATACGGCAGCACACCGAGCAGGCACTGCGCTTCCTGGTGCATATCTTCCAGCAGGAAAAGGAGTGGGATCAGGCGATCTCGGTAAGTCGCCGGCTCGCGCGGGCGTCGGGCCGCAGTCAGGACGAAGTGATTGCGCAGTTTTACTGTGAACTTGCCGAGCAGGCCTTTGCCGAGGGCAACGCCGTCTCGGCGCGGCGTCTGGTGAACGATGCGTTCGGCGCCGACCGCAATTGCGTGCGCGCAAGCATACTTCTGGGCCGTCTCGAAGTGGCGGCAGGCCGGCACCGGGAGGCGCTCAAGGCATGGAAAAGGATCGAGGAGCAGGACCCGGTTTATCTGGGCGAGGTGGCAGGCCTGATCGCTGCAAGCTATCAGGCGCTCAATGACGAAGCGGGGCTGTATGAATATTTCGACGCGGTGCGGCGCCGGCATGGCGGCGTTGCGCTGATGCTGGCGCTTGCCGATGTGATCAGGAGCCGGGACGGCGTACAGGCTGCCGAAGAGTTCGTTACTGCCTGGCTGCGTCAGCAACCTTCGGTTCAGGGACTGCATCGCCTTCTGGCGCTGAATCTGGTCGGGGCGGACACCACGAACCAGGCCGATCTCAATCTGCTGCAGGGCGTGATCGGCGAGTTGCTCGAGCAGCAGCAGGGTTACCTGTGCCAGGAATGCGGTTTCCGGGGCAAGACGCTGCACTGGCAGTGTCCGGGCTGCCACCGGTGGAATACGGTAAAACCGATTCCCGGACAGCCCGAGGAGCGGACGCAGGAGAGGCGGCGTGGCCAGCATATCTGACGGCATCGCCGGCCCGCTGCGCAAGGATCCGCGCATCATAGTGGCGCTGGATTTTCCGTCCCGGGCTGATGCGCTTGCGTTCGCCGGCCGGGTCACGCCCGCACTGTGCCGACTCAAGGTGGGGCTTGAGCTGTTTGCCGCCGCGGGCCCGGGGGTTGTCGAGGAGCTTGCAGCGCGCGGATTCGATGTCTTCCTCGATCTGAAGTTTCACGACATCCCTACTACTGTGGCACGGGCGTGTGCGGCCGCCGCCCGTCTGGGTGCGTGGATGCTCAACGTACATGCGCTGGGCGGTGTCCAGATGCTTGAAGCGGCGCGCACGGCGCTGGAGGCAGGCGTGACACGCCGCCCGCTCCTGATCGGCGTGACCGTCCTCACGAGCCATGGAGCCGAAACGCTCGGGGAGATCGGGTTGCCGCCGGATCCGGCGGCCCAGGTGCTGCGACTCGCGAGGCTGGTGAAGACGGCTGGACTGGACGGGATAGTCTGTTCCGCTCGCGAGGCCGGGATCCTGCGTGTACGGTTTGGAACCGACTTCGTGCTGGTCACTCCGGGCATCCGCCCGAGCGGTGTCGCGCCCGATGACCAGCAGCGAACCATGACTCCGCTTGCGGCGCTGCGTCAGGGGGCAGATTTTCTCGTGATTGGCCGGCCCATTACCCAGGCTCCTGATCCGGTCGCGGCGCTTGAGGAAATCAATAATCAGCTGCGGGCCCCGCTTTGAGGATTGCCTGCATGTATTGCGACCGGATCCGGTACAGATCTGCGCCGAACCATTGGCGTCGAGGCTGCTTTGTCCGGGAGAGATTGCAGATTAACGCGGCGGATCCGGTTTCCACCGCCTGTGCGGACAGAACACCAGTCTGGGTCATCGAAAGCAGCGTGGTGGCGGTGTCATGAGCGGTTCCGATACTGAGTGCTGGTTTCTCGTTTACTCCAAGCCGCGCCAGGAAGAGACGGCGAAACAGAATCTGGAGCGTCAGGGGTACACCGTATATTTGCCGCGCGGGGTCCAAAGCCGGCGGCGTGCCGGAAAGCGCGTCACGGTAGTGGATCCGCTGTTTCCGCGTTACCTCTTCGTCCGACTGAACAGACAGTCGGACAACTGGGCGCCGATCCGATCTACGATCGGGGTCGCCGCACTGGTGCGCTTCGGATTGGAGCCGGCGCGCGTGCCCGATACGCTGGTTGCCTTGCTGCGTTCGCACGAAACCGCATCCGGAGTGCACGAGTGGACGCTTGCTCCGCTGCGCACTGGTCAGACGGTGCGGGTCGCAGAGGGCGCATTCGCGGGGTACCACGGGATCTTTCTTGCCCGCACGAGCCGCGAGCGGGTGACCGTGCTGCTCGACATCCTGGGGCGCCCGGTACGTGCGCAGCTAACGGCAGATCAGGTGGATCCGGCGGATTAGCCGGCACAGGAACGATCAGCCTCTGCCAGATCGGTCGGACTGCCATCTATGCGGCGGTGCCCGGCCACCAGGGACCCCTGATCGCTTCCGGCAGCACGATCACGCCGGCGGGGCAGGTCTGACTGCAGTGACCCAAGACAGAAACGTCCATTACTGCGCCCGGGCGAACCCAGCGGGCGGCGACCTGGGCCAGTTCACTTAGGGCAATGTGACCCTCATGAACTCGCGCACCCGCGCCCAAATGGAGGCGAGATTTAATTGATAGGTAGTTCCTCCGCTGTTTTTAGCAGGCGCCCGGTTATATCGACACGGTAGATCAGGCCGCAGCCCTTGACGATAGCTGACTAGGTATTCGACACTGTATAGTAAGATGGCGCCCGTGGCGCAGCAAGGGGCGTGCATACCTGCCAGAATGCAGGTTCTACGTGTTGCTTCCGCGCTTTCATTCTGTTCCAGCGCACCTGCGACCCACGGTGAGCCGCTTGCTGATGAATGGTACGGCGACCAAGCCTCGATCGCGAAACTTGAGCGACGCGCGAATGGGCGTCTCGTGTTTCTGTATTGATGTCCATGTGAAGGTTGCGCGAAACGGTGGTGCGTTTTCCGCAGAGTGCCGTGTGCATCAGGCAGTTTGAAGAAATGAGGAGCGCCGGAGCCACGCGGACTGAGCGTTTCGGAAGTCTACCGGGGGGTTCGGCGGACAAGCCATCATGATGAAGACGGTTCGGACTGCGGTGGTCATGCGCACGCTGCGCGAACAGCCGCTCTGGCGAATGCTTGCCGCCACCAAGGCGCCTGCCATCATTGCATTGCTTCAACAGCTGCTGCTTGACAGCGACCGTAGTCTGCCGGGATCGATTCTGCATGAGCGTCTGGCACGCGAGCTGAGCCAGCTGAGAGCCGCGGGCGAGGACCTGCCGGAAACTGCGCGGCAGTATGTGGCCCAATGGCTGGCTCAGGGCTGGCTGACCCGGAGGCTTCCGCCAGGAGCGAACGAAGAGGAGTATGAGCTTTCTGTGGAGGCTGTAAGCGCGATTCGCTTCGTCAACGGCATACTCAGACCACGCACGACGGCCACGGAGAGCCGTCTATCGCTGGTCATCCAGCAGCTGGCGCAACTCGCGGAAGAAACCAACCCCAACCCCACGGCACGCATCCAGGCGCTCAGGGACGAGCGCGAGCATATCGACCAGGCAATCTCCGAAGCCGAACGTAACGGTGTCCAGGTACTTTCGTCAGATCGTGCGCTGGAACGGGCGCATGAAATCATCGGACTTGCCGAAGAACTGACCAGTGATTTTCGCAGCGTGCGCGATCAGTTCGATCGCCTCAACCGGAGTCTTAGGCACAGCCTAATGGAGAACGATGGCAGTCGCGCCGAGGTGCTCGAGCAGCTTTTTGCGGGCGTAGACCTTGTAGCCGAAAGCGAAGCCGGACGGACGTTCAATGCCTTCTGGCGCCTGCTTACCGACAGTGAGCAGGCCGCAACTCTCGTACAGTCGCTTGATGAGATCACGAATCGCTCCTTCGCGAGACAGCTCGAGAGCCGGGAGCGCAGATTTCTGCTGAACCTGACGTCGACTCTGCTCGATGAAGGCGGCGGTGTGCATGATGTGTTTCAAAACTTTGCGAGAAGCCTCAAGAGATTCGTGCAGAGTCGGGAGTTTCAGGAGCAGCGGCGCCTGCATTACCTTCTGAAAGAAGCGACCCAGGCAGCGTTGTCGGCAAAGGAATGCGTACGCGCTAACCAGCCGACAGGTTACGCGCTTATGCTCACGAGCAGCCCCGTGCGGTCTGTTTCGCAGTGGGTACTTTACGACCCGGCGCAGCGGGTGACGGATTCGTCGATGGCGTCCGCAGATCCCCCACAGCTCGGCATCGAGACGGTCGCCGAGCTGCTGCGGCAATCAGAAATCGATTTCCGCACCCTGCGCCGGCATGTTGTCACGGTGCTGGAGGGCCAGTCGCAGGCTTCCATCTCGGAAGTGCTTGCGGCATTCCCAGCCGAGCAGGGGCTGGGCAGCGTGGTCGGTTATGTAGCACTGGGCGCCCGGTACGGAGAAGTGACACCGCACCTCGAAATTGTTGCATGGGAGGGTAGCGATGGGATTTGCCGCCGCGCTCGCATACCCGCCATTTTCTTTATCCAAGAGAGACTGCATGAACTCATCGCATGAACTGCCGGAGAGTGAAGAACCGCACTTGCCGGCAGCACTGCCGGTCAATGATGCGCCGGAGGGCGGAACCTTCAATGGCGATACGGGCCAGCTGGCGGTGGAATCGCGGCGTGTGCTTGTGCAGCTTCTGCTGGGTCCGGCGCTTGATTTTCGGCGCCAGTCCAGGCTTTGGCCGGTGCTGCTGCGCGATGAGGAAGTCATCCGTTCCCGGCTGCACGAGCTTTTTCTTGAACTGGTCGTTGACCGGGAACAGCAGATCGCGTTTACGCGGCAGGTCGCATCGGAACATCTTGATGTCCCCGTTCTTCTTCGAAAAGCACCGCTTACCTTTCTCGAGTCCGCGTTGCTGCTGCATCTGCGCAGCCGCCTGACGCAGGCCGATGCGCAGGGGGATCGAGCGGTGGTGTCGCTGCAGGAGATGCTGGAGCATCTGAGCGTCTTCGAGCGCGAGAAAAATCCGGACCGCGCCCGCTTCGAGCGGCAGATGACCAATGCGGTGGAGAAGGCCAAGAAACTGAGTCTGCTTCAGCGCATTCGGGGCGACGACGAGCGCTTTGAGGTGTCACCGACCCTCAAGCTGCTTTTTCCGGCAGAGGAGATACAGGCGCTTGCGCGGATCTATTCCGAATTAGCCGCTTCCGGAAATGGAGCCGGACACGAGATGTCTGACGATGAACACGGCGACGCTGAAGCGGGGGTCATCGAATGAACGACTCCACCCAATCCGGTCTGGTATTCGGGGTTCAGGACCAGTTCCGTCTCACGCGTGTCCAGCTTTTCAACTGGGGCACGTTCTGTAATGTCTTCGATTTTTCGATCCCCGCGGACGGCTATCTGATCGTCGGCCCGTCAGGATCGGGGAAATCCACGCTGCTGGATGCCCATGCAGCCCTGCTGACACCGCCGAAGTGGGTGGATTTCAATGTGGCCGCCCGCGAAGCGGAGCGGCACGGCAAGGACCGCAATCTGATGACCTACATCCGCGGCGCCTGGGCGCAGCAGACCGGTGACAGCGGCGAATACGTGTCGCAGTACTTGCGGGGTGACACGACCTGGTCGGCCATTTCCGAAACCTATCGAAACGGTCTAGGACGTTGCGTGACTCTGGCTCAGGTGCTCTGGGTAAGAGGCAAGTCGACCGCGGCAGCGGACGCGCGGCGGCTCTATCTGGTGTTGGGGCGCGAATTCGAGATCCGGGAGCTGGAGTTTTTCCCGAAGAATGACTTCGACGTCCGGCGTTTCAAGAGTGAGTTGCCTGATGCGCACGTACACCACGAGTTCAGTGCCTATCAGGAGCGATTTCGCAGGGAGCTGGGCATCGAGAACGAACGGGCGCTGCGGCTTCTGCACAAGACCCAGTCGGCCAAGAACCTGGGGGACTTGAACACCTTCATGCGGGATTTCATGCTTGATGCGCCCGCGACATTCGAGATCGCTGAGCGGTTGGTCGAGGAATTCGGCGAACTCAATGCTGCTCACCAGGCGGTGGTCGCCGCCCGCCAGCAAATCGACACGCTCAGGCCGGCACGGGATGAGTATCTCGAACTGGAAGGCAGTGGGCGTGATCGCAACGGCCTGCAGGCATTACTGGCGGCGGTCGATCACTATCGTGAACACCGCCGCAGGATCCTGCTGGGCGAACGTCGGGCTGTGCTGCAGGTCGAGCTCGAGGGTGTTCGTCAGGAGACCCGGCTTTTGATGGACGCCACGGATCGCGAGTTTCGCAAACTGAACGAGCTGCAACGGCAAAAGCTCGGCATGGATGCTGGTATCGTCGAGCAGCTGCAGCAGGAACTCCGCGTGTCCGAGGAGGAGAAGCCCGAGCGTATCCGCAGGCGCAGCCAGGCCGAGTCGGCCTGCCGGGCGATGGGCTGGGTGATGCCGGAGACGACGGCGGGATTCGTGGAGCGGGTGGAGGCCGCCAGGGCGCAGGTGCTCAAGGCACACGAATACCAGGAACAGAGCGAGCGGCACAAGGACGGCGTCAAGGAACAGCTGCGCGTAGCTGAACAAGAATTTGCATCGACGATGTCCGAAGTGCGGGCGCTCGAGCGCAAGCGTTCGAATCTGGACGAAGCGCTGCAGACGCTACGCGAACGCATGGCGGCGGATCTGGGCCTAGCCGAGGAGAAACTGCCGTTTGTCGGAGAACTGCTCGAGGTCAAGGCGGAGGAATCCGCCTGGCAGGGCGCGATCGAACGCGTGCTCGGCGGGTTTGCGCGTTCCCTGCTCGTCGATGATCGCAACTATGCGGCCGTGTCGGCGTACATCAACGAGCGTCACTTCGGCCGGCGGCTGGCATATTTCCGTGTCCTGCCGCAGGCGCCGGTGGGCCGTACGCCAGGCCCGAGTTCACTTGCGCGAAAGCTCAGCATTGCGCCAGGGCCGTACGCCGACTGGCTGCGGGAGGAGATCAAGACCCATTTCGATTTTGAATGTGCCGGCACTCTTCAGGCGTTCCGTGCGGCGCCACGGGCCGTCACCCTCGAGGGCCAGGTCAAGCACAGCGCCACCCGCCACGAAAAGAACGACCGCGAACGCATCGACGACCGCAGCCGCTGGGTGCTGGGTTTCGACAACCAGGCGAAGCTTGCCCTCTACCGGGACAAGGCTGGCGAACTGGGCAGTCAGGTCGCCGGGCTGCGCGCGGCGCTCGCGCGGTTGCGGGAAGACGAGGCCAACCAGCAAACCGCGATGTTGCACTGCCAGACGCTTTCGAATTTTTCCTGGAACGACGTGGATGTCGGTTCCCTGCTGGCGCGCATCGCCGACCTTCACAAGCGTCTGTCTGCGGAACTGGCGGTACGTCCGGAGCTGGCGCGCGTGGATGAACTTATCCAGACGCAGGCAGACCGCCATCGGGAGGCGGCGGAGCGGCACCAAGCCGAGGAAATCCGCGGGGGCGGCATCGCACGCGACATTGGCCGGCTGGAGGAGAAGCTTTCGGAGATCATCCGCCTGTGGCCCCAGACAGCACAGGAACCCGCGTTCCGGGAGGCGCTCGACCAGCGTTTTTCCGGCACTGGACGTGCGCTTACCCTGGAGAATATCGATGAGGCGACCCGCGTGGTGGAGCGCCGTATCAACGAGGAGGTGCGTGCCCTGGACAGCCGGATGGCCGAATTGCGCAATTCCATCACCCGGCGGTTTGCAGACTTCAACCGCTCTTGGCCTGCTGAAGCTGGCGGGCTGGACCCCGTCATGGAGAGCAGCGAAGACTACTTCGCTAAGCTCCGCAGACTGGAGACCGACGGCCTGCCCCGCTTCGAGGAGCGCTTTCTTGCGTTGTTGCGGGAACAGAGTGACCAGAACCTGACGCTGCTTTCAACCAAGCTCGACCAGGAGCGCACTGACATCAAGGGACGCATGGAGCTAGTGAACGAGAGTCTGCTGGGCGCACCCTTCAATCCGGGAACCCATCTGGTGATCGAGACGGGCGACAGACGTCTGGAGGAGGTCCGGCAGTTTCGTGCGGACCTCAAGGGTGCCCTTAGCCATTCGTTCAGTTCTGAACCACAACTTGCCGAGCAGCGGTTTGTTGCGCTGGCGGCGCTGGTCAAACGCCTTGCCAGTCACGAGACGGCGGACCGAAACTGGCGGGCGCTGGTGCTCGACGTGCGTCTGCACGTTGAATTCGTTGCGCGCGAGATCGACGAGGACGGTATCGAGGTCGAGGTGTACCGCAGTGGTGCGGGCAAATCCGGAGGTCAACGGCAGAAGCTCGCCGCCACCTGCCTTGCAGCCGCGCTGCGCTACCAGCTTGGTGGCCAGGATCGGGCGATACCGGGTTTCTCGACCGTCATGCTCGATGAAGCTTTCGACAAGGCAGATGCGGAATTCACCGCGATGGCCATGAATATCTTCCGGACCTTCGGTTTCCAGATGGTGGTGGCGACGCCCCTGAAATCGGTCATGACGCTGGAGCCCTTTATCGGCGGCGCCTGCTTCGTGCATATCCGGGACCGCAAGATGTCGGCGGTCATTCCAATCGATTATGACGGCGAGGCGCGGCGGTTGAAACTGTCCCCGCATGAACTGCATGGCGAAGAAACTGCTGCACCCTGACGCGGTACGTGATTTTCTCACCAGACGTTACGAAAACCAGCATCAGAGCTGGCTCGCCGGTGGCGGTATCTGGCCGCTCAGCATCTCTTTGGGTGCGCCGACGGAGAAGGCGGTTGCCGACAATCCGGGTAGTGTGCGTGATTGGGTGAATGCGTGGTCGCTGTGGAGCGGGCCGGGGGAGGTCGTGTGGGCGTCGCGCCATTGGCCCCGTCTGGGCAGCCAGCGCCTTCCGGTGTGTTTCGCGGTTTCTTCGCCGGAGGCGGTCGCCGTCCTCGTTGGACAGTCGGCACGCTGGTTGCGCGCATCGGAACGCTTCCGGCAGCTGATTGCGCGCTGGCCTGCCCTGGCGCGAGGCGCAGTGCTGGCGTCAAAATTTTGTGCGCTGGCGGAGTATTCGTCGGAAGATTTCGAGCGGCTGGTTTTGCTGCTCGGCTGGCTGGAAATCCACCCGGCATCGAACCTCTACCTCCGGCAGCTGCCGGTACACGGGATCGACACCAAGTGGGTTGGACAGCGATCGGGGATAGTGGCGGACTTGGCGCGCGCGGTACTGGGCGCACCGGATGGAAGTGATTTCCACGCTGCCTGCGGTCTGCGTAAACCGCCTGATCGCATGCGGATGCGGGTTCTGTGTCCGGATCTGCGTAAGCTCATGGGCGGACTGCGTGATATCGAGGCGCCCGTCGATGAGCTCGCCGATCTGCCGTTTGCACCCGCGGTTTGTCTCGTTGTCGAGAATCTTGAGAGTGGACTCGCGCTTCCGGATCTGCCTGCGGCGGTCTGCATCATGAAGCTCGGCAACGCGGTTTCGATGCTCGGCGGTCTGCCTTGGATGCAGACTGCGAAGACTGTCTACTGGGGGGACATCGATACCCACGGTTTTGCCATCCTGGACCGTGCGCGCCGAGCTTTGCCACGGTTACAGTCTGTTCTCATGGATGAGGCAACGCTGCTGATGCACAGGACGCTCTGCGGGACCGAAACTGTCCAGTGCCCGGATATCGAATTTCCCCGTCTGCAATACCATGAGCGGCTGGTGTACGAGGGGCTGCGCTCGGGGGCGTGGGGACGACAGCTGCGCCTCGAGCAGGAACGGTTGCCGTGGGCGTTTGTGCTGGCGGCGCTAAAGGCCGCACTGGACCCAGCGGAAAAAATGGCACGGAGGTGATTGGCAACCTCTCGGAACTTACAGTGAAGGTTCAATCCCGCCGCGTTTGCATGTGCTGCATGCCGGGTTCGCAGCAATGGTTCAGGCGCTGCTCGGGCATGCTGACATCTCCACCACGCAGATCTACGTGCATGTGGCGATCGACAAGCTCAGAGAGATCCACGACGCCACCTATCCGGCGAAGCCCGCGCGCGGCCTGGTGAAATCCACATTCCTGTTTCCCAATGCGGGGCTGTTGCCCGGATGTCGACCCGCCGCCCGGCAGTCGCGGATCGGTGCGGGGATGACTTCGTGCCGGTGGGAAGACGGAGGGCAACGGTCCGAACGGCCTATCCTGGCAGATGATTGAGACGTCTGGCGGCTTGACCGAATGAATTAGACATCAGTATAGTGTTCATTAAATGAACACGGACCGTGACCGGGAGGATGCCTTGACTCTGGAGATTCTGGACGTGGTCCAGAAACAGAGCGACGTCAGCCAGCGGCACCTGGCAAGGCATCTGGGTGTTGCGCTGGGGCTGGCGAATTCCTACCTCAAACGCTGTGTGCGCAAGGGCCTCATCAAGATCACCGAGGCGCCGGCCAACCGCTATCTATATTACCTCACGCCCAAGGGGTTCGCGGAAAAGAGCCGTCTCACCGCCCAGTACCTGAGTTACTCCTTTTCCTTTTACCGACAGGCCAGCGAGTCGTGCATGCGGGTGTTCGACCACTGCCGCGACCAGGGGTGGCGGCGACTGCTGCTGTGCGGTATTTCGGATCTGGCGGAGGTCGCTACGCTGCATGCCGTGGATAGAGGGATCGTCATCGTCGGTTTCTACGATCCACACAGTGAGCGGCGGCGGTATCTCGACCGGCCGGTCTGGCGAGAGTTCGCGTTGGCGGGTCCGTATGACGCCTGTGTGGTGACGGATTTTCTGGCACCGCAGTTGACTTGCGACCATCTGACGGACCTTGTCGACAGCGAGCGGGTGCTGATCCCGGATGTGCTGGGCTTGACGCCGTACGACGTACACAGAACGCTTTAGGCGGTCCGGGTGACCGGGCCGGCAGGGTGGTTGGCGAAGGAACCGAACCTGTGCGGAGCACGCTCTGCATGGCGGTAGCGTGCCTGAACGCCGAGCGATGTGCCGGATCGGACAACGGGTTACCGGCAGGGTTGGGATGCCGCTGGGGGCTTCATCCGGGCGCGGAGTCGAAGATGCCGCGCATCTGCAGGCAGAGGGGATCGAGCATGGCAAGCAGGCGCAGGCGCTTGTGGTATTTCGCAGCTTTGATGCTTAACTATGAGTAATATCAACAGAAATATGGCGTCCGATCATGTCGGATCGCGCGGGGTACGCAGGGGCATCTATTTTTGCGTCGTTCTCGGATCTGCCACAGGATTCATCGCGCCCAAATGCCGAGCATTTGACTGAATGACCATTCATCCAGTAATTCTTTCCGGCGGTTCGGGGACACGGCTTTGGCCGTTGTCGCGCGAGCATTATCCCAAGCAATTGCTGCCGTTGATGCAGAAGCTGTCGTTGCTGCAGGAGACCGCCGTGCGCCTGGATGGGTTTGATGACGTGGCCGACCCATTGTTCATCTGCAATGAGGAGCACCGGTTTCTGGTGGCTGAACAGATTCGCCGGATTGGCAAGACCGCAGCCCGGATCGTGCTCGAGCCCGTCGGACGCAATACCGCACCGGCCATGACGCTTGCGGCGCTCGCGCTGGTGAATTCTGGACCGGACACGGTGATGCTGGTGATGCCGGCCGATCATGTCATCCGGGATGTCGCTGCCTTCCGGCAGGCCGTTGCGCGGGGCGCCGGGCTGGCGCAAGACGGTCATCTGGTCACCTTCGGCATCGTTCCTAATGCGCCCGAGACCGGGTTCGGATATATCCGCCGGGCGGAACCCGTCACGACGAAGGGGTCCGATAACGGTGCATCTGCCTTCCGTGTCGACTGCTTCGTCGAGAAGCCCGATATCGTCACGGCTCACCGGTACGTAGAGTCCGGCGAGTACTTCTGGAACAGCGGCATTTTCATGGCACGCGCAAAGGTCTGGCTGGAAGAAATCGGGCGGTACCATCCGGATATCGAGCAGGCGTGCGTGCGGGCTTATGAACAAGGCAAAGCGGACGCGGATTTTTTTCGCGTTGGCAGGGCGGACTTTACCGGTTGCCCAAGCGTTTCCATCGACTACGCGGTCATGGAAAAGACCGATCGCGCTGTGGTGGTACCCCTGGATGCCGGTTGGTCCGATGTTGGCGCCTGGTCGGCATTGTGGGAAGTTTCTCCGCATGATGCCCAGGGAAACGTCATCCAGGGTGACGTCGAGACCTATGCCACCCGCAACGCGCTGGTGATCGCCCAGCACCGCCTGGTTGCGGCAATCGGGCTTGAGGACATGATTGTCGTGGAAACGGCCGATGCGGTGCTGGTGGCGCACAAGGACCGGGCGCAGGACGTGAAGGAGATTGTCAGCCGTTTGAAGGAAAAGAATCGGGGGGAATACCGGGCGCACCGCAAGGTCTATCGTCCCTGGGGTTCATACGAAGGTGTCGACGCCGGACTGCGGTTCCAGGTCAAACGCATCATCGTCAATCCCGGCGCCGCTCTGTCCCTGCAGATGCATCATCATCGGGCCGAGCACTGGATCGTGGTGACCGGTACGGCCCGGGTGACGCGGGGCGAGGAAGTGTTTCTCATTACCGAAAATCAGTCCACGTATATTCCGATCGGCACCCGGCATCGTCTTGAAAATCCTGGAACCATACCGCTGGAGATGATCGAAGTGCAGTCCGGCGCCTATCTGGGCGAGGACGACATCGTCCGGTTCGAAGATCTCTATAACCGGGGCTGAATCGCATGCAGAACAAAAACAACGTGGTCTGGCACCATGCCACGGTGACCCGTAGCCGGCGCGAAGGCATCAACGGACATCGCAGTGTCGTACTCTGGTTTACCGGTCTATCGGGCGCCGGGAAATCGACGCTCGCCCACGCGGTGGAAGAGCATCTTCACCAGAAAGGCTGCCGCACTTTCGTGTTCGACGGCGACAACGTGCGTCATGGTCTGTGTGCGGATCTGGGATTTTCCGCAGCCGACCGCAGCGAGAACATCCGCCGCATCGGACAGATGGCAAAGCTCTTTGTCGACGCCGGAGTGATCGCGCTTACCGCGTTCATTTCGCCCTTCCGGGCAGACCGGCAGCGCGTGCGTGAAATCGTGGGAGAGTCCGATTTTCTGGAAATCTACTGCCGGTGTTCGCTCGAGGAGTGCGAACGGCGTGATGTGAAAGGGCTTTATGCCAAGGCGCGCGCCGGGGTGATCCGGGAATTTACCGGTGTTTCCTCGCCGTATGAAGAGCCGCTTGCTCCCGATCTGGTGATCGACACCGAGCGGCAAAGCCTCGAAGAGGCGGTGGAACGTGTGTGTGGGTTGTTGGCCGAAAGGGGTCTGATTGCCCGCAGAGCAGGCCAGGGCGCCGGTCATGCCGGAAGTTGAGGCCCACGGGGAATATTGCATTGTCCAGTGTGTGCAGGCGGATCCTGCCTGACAAAGTGCAGCGGATGTTCGAACAAAAGTCTGAGGTTGGCGCGCTGTGAGCCTGGACGCTCTGGGCACCATCGACGGGAACCGTGGGATCCCTCGCATTAGCCACCGAAACGGTGGCCGTGGATCGAAGTCGAGCGACTACCGCATCAAGATCCGGGACGCGTCGGTCCACGCGCAGCGCTGGCGATGATCCGGTGCGGTGACGCGGCTGGTCGATAACCAGCGATGACGAATGAAACGGGATCCCCGGAATCCGTCGGAGGGCAGTGCTACTCAGTGCCGCACGCATTCTCGATGATCCGCATCGGAGCCTGCTGGGCCAGATTCTTGCACGCCTGCGCTCCGAGATCCCGGATGCCGTGGGCATCTGTGTTTTCAGCAGTCGGGGTAACGCCGCAGAGCGCAGGGACAGCCACCTGGATCTGGCCGTTTTGCGGAGGCAGGTGCTCGCATCGGCCGGAACCTGGGACATTGCCCAGGAACTCGCGGGACGGGCAGGGAGGAACGAGGTTCTCGTCGATCTGCGTGCGGCTCCGACGGTCATGCGTGCTCAGGTGATTGCTCATTGCGAGCGCCTGTTTTGTTGCGACGAATGGCAATGCACGGAGTTCGAGGGCATGACGTTTTCCGATTACGCCTGTCTGAACGAGGAGCGCGCAGGAATCCTGAGGATATATAGCGGCGGGGATCCCGGACAGCGTTCTTGGCGCGCGCATGTGTGCCATGGTCGGGTTCCGCTACATTGCGGTCCATGATTATCAGTAGCTAAGCTTTGACGTGGTGCGGTCCATTTTTGACTGCCATCTGGACGATTTCCGCGGTTTCAGAGCTTTGGCAATCCAACTGTCGGGTTCTCGTGCATTCAGGACGGTCCCGCGAAGATGATCTGACAGGGCCGATACGTCTATCGGCATGGCCGGCAGCCGTACAGCTTTGTTTCTCACCTCAGACCGCGCGCTGTGGTGACGCTGGTGGTCGGCGGAAATTTCCGAAGGGATGGCGTTTCGATCTGCCACACTCGGTCGATCCTGCGCCGCCAGGACACGAGAGCTGGGCATGGTCTGTGACTGGCCGTGCGCGCAAGTTGGGCCAGGTGCCCACGAGGACTCGGAAAAATTTCCCATACTAGGCCTGTACCGGAACGATGGGTCGCAACGGGGGTCAGAGATTGCGCGGCAGTTGTTCTTGACATCACGGGGATCCGAAGACGTGACATGGGGATCCAGTTCGCGGTTTGAGCGGCAGGCGCAGGGATCAGCAAGGGAACAGGCAGAACCGAAAAAATGGGAACGATGTGCCGCATGGTCTGGAAGGGCCTGCCGGGAGTTCCGAATAATTTCGAGACGAGATTTTTCAGTGACTTCAGAAATGACTGATATTGTCGAAAACAGCCGGACCAGCACGGGCGCCATCAGCAGCCTTTCAACGTTGTGGCGCTATCGCGATCTGGTGCGTAATCTGGTGGCGAAGGAAATCAAGGTCCGTTACATGGGGGCCGCACTGGGATTTATCTGGTCACTGGTCAACCCGCTTGTTGTGACCTTGATGTATCTCGTCATTTTCACCTACGTCTTTCCGTCGATGCAGCCGCATTATGCGCTGTTCATGGTCACGGGTATCGTGCATTGGACTCTGTTCAACCAGGTTACCAGCCAGAGTTGCGAGATCCTTGTCCAGAATGCAGGTCTGTTGAAGAAGATCTATTTTCCGCGGCTGCTGGTACCGCTGTCGAGCGTACTCGTGAATCTGACTCTGTGGTCAGCGGCGCTCGCGGTGTATCTGGTCTTCTTTCCGCTGCTCGGCGGGCACTTCAGCTGGGTCTTGCTCACCTATCCTTTTTACCTTCTACTTTTCTTTCTGTTTGTCTGGGGAGTGGGCATGATCCTGGCGACCCTGTATGTCGACTTCCGGGACATAAAACATCTGGTGGAGGTTTCCCTGCAGGTTCTTTTCTGGGCAACTCCGATCATCTATCAGCTGGACCGGGTTCCAGTACAGTTCCGGCACGTCCTCCTTCTCAGTCCACTGGCGGAATTCACTGTCGTGTTCCAGTCCATTTTCTATGATAATCGTGTTCCATCGCTGACAATCACCATCGCATTCATGATGTGGACAATGGCGGTGGTAATCGTGGGGTTGTGGCTATTCAACAAGCGTGTTCCGGAACTTGTGGAAAGGCTTTGAAATGACGGGTGTCTCTTAATTATGAAAGACGATGTCATCGTGGTGGACCAGGTTTCGAAGTCCTTTAAGCTGCACCACAATCGTGTGGAAAGTCTCAAGGGGCGTTTTGTCGGCATTTTCAAGCACCGCTGGCGTCAGAAAACCGAATCCTTTCATGCGTTAGAAAATGTTTCTTTCCGGGTCCGGCGCGGTGATTCTCTGGCGCTTATGGGTTCGAACGGATCCGGTAAAAGCACGTTGTTGCAGATCATTGCCGGAATTCTGAGACCGAGCAACGGGTGGGTGCAGGTGCAGGGACGGGTGGCGCCGTTGATCGAATTGGGAGTGGGGTTTCATCCTGAGTTGACAGGCGAAGAGAACATCTACCTGAATGCCAGCCTCTATGGATTCCGGAACCGGGAGATCCGTGCCCGCTTCTCGAAGATCGTGGAATTCTCGGAGCTGAGTCATTTTATCGACACGCCGGTTAAGAACTACTCATCGGGCATGTACATGCGCCTCGGTTTTTCTATCGCGGTTCATCTCGACCCAGAGGTTCTCCTTGCGGACGAGATTCTAGCTGTTGGCGATGCTGCGTTTCAGGACAAATGTCACGCGAAGGTCGCCGACATGCAGCAGGAAGGCATGACATTGATTCTGGTATCCCATAACTTCGATCAGGTATCAAAATACTGTACCAAATTTGTGCGTTTGGATAAGGGTCAGGTGGTGGAGACTGGGACATTAGGTAAACAGAATCAGGGCTGGGCGGCAAAGTAGTTGAATTGTGTGCCAGCTACGTCGGGGAAATCTATAGGGCGCATAAGATGCTACGCAGAGAGCATTTTGCAGGGTCTGTTATGATGAAGGAGTAGCGATCAATGATGATCCAGCGCCGAGGCAGTCATCCAGGAGGTTTGGGTATCGATCTCGGGGATTTTTTCCGCATTACTTGCCCGTTTCTGGTGTCTCCCAAATTCGCTGCCTACAGGTTATAACTGAGTCTGTAACTGGAAGCAATCGAAGCAGTCGGCGACAGCAACATCGAGTCAACAACTGGGTCCAGCCCTTCGATGCAAAAGAGGGCAGCAATCTACGCTCGAGTCTCCTCGCAACAGCAACGCGAGGAAAAAACGATTGCGAGTCAGACGGCGGCGCTGATCGAGTTCGCGAAGACACACGAGTTGGAAGTGCCCAAAGAGTGGGTGTTCGAAGACGCAGGATTTAGCGGCGCCACGCTCGAGCGGCCGGGCCTCGAGCGGGTGCGCGATCTTGCTGCGGAAGGCCAAATCCAGGTGGTATTGGCCTATTCACCGGATCGCCTGAGCCGCAAATACGCCTACCAGATCCTGCTGATGGAAGAGCTTGCCAAGCAGGGAGTCGAGACCCTGTTCGTCAACGCACCGCAAGGCACGAGCGCCGAGGATCAGCTACTGGTTCAGTTCCAGGGCATGATCGCCGAATACGAGCGCGCGCAGATCCTGGAGGGCTCCCGGCGCGGCAAACGGCATCGGGCCCGCTCCGGAGAAGTAAGTGTGTTGAGTGGTGCGCCCTATGGATATCGGTATATCCGAAAGAGCGATGAAGCGCCTGCCTCGTATGTCGTCCTCGACGCCGAGGCCCGTGTCGTGCAGCAGGTCTATGAGCAGTACACCGTCGAAGGGCTCAGCATCGGCGAGATCGCGCGTCGGCTCAATGCCGAAGGTATCCCCACGCGCAAGCAAAGCGCCCGCTGGGAGCGTTCGGTCGTGTGGGCCATGCTGCGCAATCCCGCCTATCGGGGCGCGGCCGGTTTCGGCAAGACCCGTGGCGCTGGCCGCCTTCGCGTCACGCGCGCGCTGCGCCGGCGCGGTGGCATCGTGTCCTGCAACAGCGTCGGCCACGAGCGTCCGCCGGAGGAGTGGATCGAAATCCCGGTCCCTGCGCTTGTGAGCGAGGAGCGCTTCGCTCACGCGCAAGAGCTGCTTCACGACAATAAAATACGCTCGCGGCGCACCGGAATCCTGCCGTGGGCGAAGGTCTGTTGTGTTGTCCGAGAGCGTAGGGCGGGAAATCCGCACGCTGCGTTCGATGAGGGAGATGTGGAAACGATACTATGGCAAGATTATTTGGGCACCGCCAGACGAAAATGGGTGGCAACAGACAAACCGACCCTACAGTCACCGTGCCACATCTCAACTCTGCCTATAACTTTGCGACGATCGACCATTTTCTCTTGGCGTTTCCTTGAATGCGATTTCGTTTAACTAAGCCTGAGATGCAGGTATGCACGTCGCTGGAGCTGGGATGTGCCGCCCAAAAGTCATTCATGTTCTGATGGCAAGTCGAACGGGGTCAATATCGTAGATTTCGTTACCGGCGAGGGCGGGGCCATCAGCACAACGGGCCGGCATTAAACGCATTTCGATCGTATCTTTGCGTTGCACTAAGGGGGCGTATTCTTCCTCGCTCACGCGATGCCGAATAGCGATGCCGAGCGGCCCTATCCGGTGCTTACCGATCGATAAAGCGGTGCGCTACAATCTACTGAAAATCCAAATGGCGGAGAGCGGTTCTGTGATTTTATGTCGGCCGAGAGAAGCGATCATTTTGGCTGGTGGTTTGGGAACCCGGTTACGCTCGGTTGTCGATGATCGCCCCAAACCGATGGCGCCGGTATCGGGGCGCCCATTCCTCGAACATCTTATGGATTATTGGGTAAATCAAGGGATTTCTCGTTTTGTCCTATCAGTTGGATATCTAGCTGAAAACATCAGATCGCACTTCCGAGACTGCTATCGTGGTTGCAGTATTGAATACGTGGAGGAAGCGGTTCCTCTTGGTACAGGTGGCGGGTTTCGTCAAGCATTGCAGAACACACTTTGGAAGCAGCAATACGTGACACTCGTTAATGGTGATACGTGGTTCGAAGTAGATTTGGCACAACTGACTCTGGATGCGGATAAATCCCGCTTGCCAGTTACGATCGCCCTGAAACCAATGCGAAGCAATGACAGGTACAGCGCCGTTCGTATCGATAAGGACAATCGGGTCGTGGAATTTGGCATCAAGTCTGGTGACATAGGTTTGGTTAACGGCGGCTGCTACTTGATTGACGTCAAGCGAGTAGCCGAGGTGCTATGTAAATACCCGAATAAATTTTCTTTGGAAGAAGATTTTCTAGTGCAAATGGCAAGCAGTGGAAGAGTTGGCGCGAGCATTCATGAGTCAACTTTTCTGGACATAGGTATTCCTGCCGATTATTACCGTTCTGCTAATGTCATTGGGGCACAGAAATGACTGCGGCGTATTCTTCTCTGTGTCCATTATTGTGCACGCCGCGGAACTAACACACGACAGAAACGAGAGACCTGTCCGTACTTTACTGTGCGGGCGCACAGGCCGTTTGTCAGTATTGGCGCAGCTGCGAGGTATCCATCGCGGCTAGATCTGACTTGGTACCTGGCCAGGGCTGGCCGCAGAATGCGCCGGCACAAAATGTAGGGCGCTGCCGAAAAAGCCAAAACTTTGCTTATGTAATCACCGCTTTCTGCAGGAATGACTACCTCCGAAAAGCGCTTTTTTGTATCAATTTGGCAAAAAACCGCAACGCCTGCTAGGGCTTGCCACTTTCAGGTAGCAAGAAGAAGACTTCCAAATGCGTCGATACAACGCAAAATAATCGGTATCGGAAGCCGATGTGTAAGGTATAGAAGCGGTGGTATCTATTTACGTCAAAATAAATTGTATTATTTTCTGAACCGGCACGGGAGCTAGGCTCAGAGAATCCTGAGAATTCATCGACACACATCTTCCCCATTGATTTCCTACTAAGGAGTAATTGCATGTCGTATAAGATTTTGGTCACCGGCGGTGCTGGCTATCTCGGGTCCATCATGGTGCCTGACCTGTTAGCCGCTGGCCATGAAGTCGTCGTGCTCGACAACTTCATGTTCAAGCAAACAAGCCTGAATCACTGTTGCTACCATCCGAACTTTACGGTAATTAAGGGTGATATCCGTGTAGAGGCCACCATGAAGACTTTGATGAAAGATGCCGACGTGGTAATACCATTAGCCGCTCTTGTCGGTGCGCCTCTATGCAGTTTGGACCCAATTGGTGCCACCACGATCAATCATGATGCCATCATGCTGATGCTCAATATGTTATCCAAGGAGCAGATCGTGTTGATGCCGACCACCAACAGCGCTTATGGCACGGGAGATAAAAATAATTTCTGTACTGAAGAGTCGGCTTTGAATCCGATTTCCCAGTATGCAATTGAGAAGGTTGCCATTGAAAAGGAGCTTATGCAGCGCCAGAATTCTGTGAGCTTCCGTCTAGCTACGGTGTTCGGCATGTCACCAAGAATGCGAATCGACCTGCTAGTCAATGACTTTACCTACCGCGCTATCTATGATCGTTTCGTCGTCTTGTTCGAAAGCCATTTCAAACGTAATTACATTCATGTTCGTGACGTGTCGCGTGTATTCCAACACGCGCTTAACAACTTCGACAAAATGAGGGGTCAGATATTCAACGTTGGCTTGTCGGATGCCAACGTTTCCAAGAAGGAACTATGCGAACATATTCAGAGGCAGTTACCCGATTTTGTTTTTGTAGAGGCGCCTGTGGGCAAGGATCCGGATCAGCGCAACTACATTGTTTCAAATGCGAAAGTGGAAGCTACGGGCTTCAAACCGGAGTTTTCTCTCGATCTCGGTATTGGCGAATTGATAAAAGGTTACAAAATGATCCGCAATACTCGCTACGGAAACGTTTGAAGCGGATTTGCTAATGCCGAAGGTCTTCGATTTCATCGTTGTCGGCGCCGGGATTGTTGGTCTTACGGTGGCAGCAGAGCTGCTAAAACGGCACCCCAGTGCGCGTCTTGGCGTCTTAGAGAAGGAATCAGGGGTGGGATTGCATGCAAGTGGGCGCAATAGCGGCGTCATGCATTGTGGGATTTATTACGGCAGCGATACATTTAAGGCGAAAGTCTGCGCTTCTGGGGCCCGGCGCATGATCGAATTCGCCAGGACGGAGGGTATTGCTGTGAAGCAGTGCGGGAAGGTGATTCTGGCTACAGCAGAAGAGCAGCTGCCGACGGTGGACAAGTTGATGCGCAACGCGCGCGAAAACGACATTCGGGCTGAACGCATCGACAGTCAACAACTTGGGGAACTTGAGCCTTGTGCTGCCAAAGGGCCAGCCGCGATTTACTGTCCAGATACGGCAGTGATCGACAGCGCAGCCATCGTGAGCCGGCTGAAAGAAAACCTCGCGCGGAGCGGTGTCGAGTTTATTTTTGATTGCCACGTAAATGGCGTGCATGGCAAGGGCCAGCTTCAGACCAGTCATGGAAAAATTGGATATGGGTATCTAGTAAATTGCGCGGGTGCTTATGCCGATGTCCTTGCTAGGCATTTCGGTCTTGGCGAAGACTACGCCTTAGTGCCGTTCAAAGGCATCTACTGGAAGTTGAGCAAGGCATCTAACTCCAAGGTAAAGGCGAATATCTATCCCGTCCCCGATGTATCCACGCCATTCCTAGGAGTACACTTTACACGTGTAATCAGTGGTGAGGTGTACGTCGGACCGACCGCTATTCCTGCATTCGGCCGTGAAAATTACGGTATTTTCCAAGGGATCGATCTGAACGAAGCGCTGAACATCGGTCTGCTGCTTGCAGGCATGTATTTGCGCAACGAAAGTAACTTTCGCAATCTCGCCCATTGTGAGATGGGAAAATACCGCAAAAGCAACTTTCTGGCGGAAGCTCGCCAGCTGTTGCCGACGCTGGAAGCGGCCGATATGGTACCGACCAATAAGGCGGGTATTCGTCCTCAGCTTGTCAATGTTAAGACGCGCAAGCTGGAAATGGATTATATTCTAGTTGCAACGGATGACTCTATGCATGTGCTTAATGCGATTTCACCGGCATTCACCAGTGGTTTCGTATTCGCTGAACGCATCGTGGACCAGATCGAGTTGCGATAAAAGGTAGATTGGCTAGTTTTGTTATACTGGCTCTTCCGGATTTCGTAATGTGGATAAACAGCTGAAGAATCATAGCTCAGCCTTTGGGATAGCGATCAAAATCACTACAGCGGAAGAGAATGGCAGGCCGGTATTGGGCGAGATTGCGAAGGCTTCATCACACGGCCTCTGCGATTCCCGGAGTGATCCAGGAGAGTACCCATTTTTTACCCGAGGCCTATGCCTGCATTCATCCGCCTGCAGAGTGACTGTGCACATTGCTGCTGCCTCGGCCTTTGTGTTGCTGCCCTTGGACAAACACGGTCCACGCAGTTCTCATCATTCAGGGGCTACCATAAAGTGTGCCGAGACTGCACGCCTCCTTGCCAATATTCTGCTGCGGCAATGGCTTCCATCGCGGAAGGAATAAAAAAGTGTACCAAGTTGTATGAAACCCGATAATCATATGCTCAAAAGCGCATTAAACAACGGTGTTGAGGCGAAGAGAATTATCGTTGTGGATCCCTCGCTGACTGATTTCATCGGACATCACGCACAGTACGACATTTCGGTGATCCAAAACGCCGAGAATTTAGGGATGAAAGGCATCGTTCTTTGCCACAGGTCGGTGTCTGACACGATCGGCAAGCATGTCGCTGTTATCAGAACATTCTCGGAGGATATGTGGGGTATGCTCAGAACCCGCAGGCGATTCGCGTTTGAGCTGGAGCTGCGTGTGCTCGCGATCATATCAATGCTTATCGTTCCCTCAATGATGTAAGATCGG